>CAZABT010000069.1:0-14534 GCA_964483395.1 uncultured Lachnospiraceae bacterium | reverse complement strand
GGTTCTCTCGCAGCAATCCCAGATCATATCCAGATCATGCGATGCAATCAGCTTCAGCCCCGGCAGGGAATTTAAGATTCGGATCAGATTTCTGCGATTCTTAGGGTCGAGTGCAATAGACGGTTCATCCAGCAGCAAAATATCCGGCTGCATGGACAAAATGGTCGCTATGGAGACCAGCTTTTTCTCTCCTCCTGATAAACGATAGATCTGTCTGTCCTTATGTTCCTCCATATGAACCATCCGCAGTGCATCCATGACACGTTCATCTGTTTCCTGTCTCGAATATCCGTAATTACGCGGTGCAAATGCAACATCTTCATATACCGTCGGCATAAAAAGCTGGCTGTCCGAATCCTGAAACACATACCCAAGCTGTTTTCGTACTGCTGCCAGAGACTTCTTCTCTATGGATATGCCTCCAACCATAACGCTGCCTGTGTAGTCTAATAATAGCCCAGTCAATATTTTAAGTAAAGTAGATTTTCCGACACCGTTCGCCCCGATGATCCCGATGCTTTCATTTCCATCCGCCTGAAGACAAACATCCCGCAGAATTTTTCTTGCCTCCGGATGTGTACTATATGAAAATGTCAAGTGTTCGATTTCTATCTTTTTCATCTGATTTTCTCCAGTATTCCTTCCTGCTAAAACGTCCTGTCACCGAACCTATCGTCATTCCGATTCATTCCTGTATTCTCCGTCATAACCTCGCAGCAGCATACTTTCATATACCACCTGTGCCCTGTCAATGCTCCGCAGCAGCAGTTGACCAATGAAGGAGCCCCAGGCTGACATACGGATGCCCTTATGACCCGGTGCACGCAGTTCATATGCCTGCTGCATCCGTTCTACTTCCTTCAGCAGCACAATCATATATCGATAGATCAAAGCAAATATCGTTACGAAGCTTTTGGGTATATGCAGCAGCCGCATGGCATGACACAGCCCGTTGATGGAGGTCGTTACCATCAGCAGATACGATGCCAGTACGGTCAATATCCCCTTCAGGATTAGTGACAGCATAGAGAGCATCCCGCCCGTAACGACAAAGTCACCTATGACACCGATCGGCATCCTGTCAAAAAACGGATTCACGATGCCTACGGCACTGACAAGCAGCATGACCGCTCCCAAGCCCTTGGCATGACGCCAAACAGGAATACGGCCTGCTGCAATTACAACCAGCAGGCCAATGCCCATTCCGATCAGTCCCTTGAGATCATATTTATTTCTTGATACCACCGCCACAACAAACGTCACTGTTAAGATCAGCTTCACCAGCGGATGCACTCTGTTCAGCCATCTGCCCTCGGCGGCTGCAGCATCAATATGATGCATATCATGGATTGCATGACTTATTTTGCTCATGTGGATATCCTTTCCTGACACACTTCCGCAAATTCCGGCTGTCAGTTCCGCTACTTCTCTGTCCTATGCTTTCTGTGTATGAATTTCGGCAAGTAGCCGCACACCAGCAAAAGTGCTACAACAATCAGTCCTCCAAACACACCGGAAAAAGAAGTTCCGACAACCGTATCAGACCCCTGAAATGCATAATCCGGCAGGACGGCCGTCGCCTTTTGCAGTTGCTCTGCTGTCTCATGGACTGCGCCGGAGGATTCCACTTCCGTTGCTCCTGTCACCTGTGCGATAGACCATTCCAGACCATCCGGTGAAGAGGATGCCGCAAGTGATACAAGGCCTCCGATGACAACCGCAGTTGCCGCTAATACGATGATTGTGCTCCGATAAGAAAGCTTTCCTTCCTTTTGCTGTACTGTATTCATTCCCCGTGAATATCCCCAAAGCAGCTCTGGCCGTGCTTCGTAGACAAAACAGAGAACCGCTGCTGTAATCAATCCCTCAACCAAGCCGATTGCCAGATGAATCGGCTGCATCGTTGCTGCAAAGACACCAAAGGGCAGTTCTGTCACTCCCGAAGCCAATGTCTCCAGCACAACGGAAAAAGCACCTAATTGCAGCGTCAAAATGCAGCTAAGGATAGATGCTGCTGCAATCTTCCGTTTTGTCATTCCGCGCTTCATCATCAGCTTCCAGATCACCAGCGCCCCTACAAAACAACCATAAAATGCCATATTCCAAACATTACAGCCCAATGCCAGTATCCCTCCGTCCGCAAACAGCAGACATTGAATCAGCAATACTCCGATCATCGTCAAAAAGCCTGCATATGGGCCTACAATCGCAGACAACAGCATTCCGCCGCACAGATGTCCCGAAGAACCTGTTCCCGGAATCGAAAAATTCACCATTTGGGCGGCAAATACAAAAGCACCCATCACACCCATCACCGGTATCTTCTTGTCATCATCCTCCAGTTTAATCTTTCTGACTGCATATCCCATTGCCGCAGCGGAGCAGACATACATCGTTCCCGCAACCGCCGGTGATACCAGAGCATCTGCCATGTGCATAATTCATTTCCTCCTTTTATTTTTCACTTAATCTATTGATTTGGGTCGCCATATACCCTGCACCATATCCATTATCGATATTAACGACCGCAACTCCGTTTGCACAGGAATTAATCATCGTCAGCAGTGCCGACAGTCCGTGCATGCTTGCACCATAACCGATAGAGGTCGGTACAGCAATGACCGGCTTATCCACCAGTCCGCCGAGCACGCTTGCCAGTGCTCCCTCCATTCCCGCTACTGCGATGACACAATTGGCACTCTGAATCGTTTCCAATCTGGCCAACAATCTGTGCAGTCCGCTTACCCCTACGTCATAGACACGCTCCACACAAGAGCCAAAATACTCTGCCGTCTGTGCTGCCTCCTCTGCAACCGGTATATCTGCAGTACCGGCCGTACATACAACAATTTTCCCAATCCTTTTCTTATCCTCTTTTTCCAGCTTCAAGATATGCGAAATCGGGTCATACTTCACCTGCGGATACAGACTGCGTATCAGCGCATACTGTGTCTCATCCGCTCTGGTTCCAAGCACCTCGCCATTACTTTCATATAAATGCTGAAAAATACTTGCCAAGTGCTCATCTGCCTTGCCGCTGCAAAAAACGACCTCCGGAAATCCCGAACGTGTCTCTCTGTGCATGTCCAGCTTTGCATACCCCAATTCTTCAAAGGGCTGCCGTCTCAGATACCCCTCTGCTTCCTCCACAGATATGTCACCCCGTTTTAATTGTTCAAGTACCTCTCTGGTTTCCATCAATCTCACTCCTCGCATTATGAGTTCCGATACACTTCCTATTACTATATACTAAAAAACCGCTTTCTGCAAAAATCATTTTTCTACTACAATATAAGGATAATCCCAGATTCCCTCGACATTTGTCCACAAACGTTCGAGTTTTTCCCATGTCTCTTTGCGATTATAAGGAAGGCCTTCCTCATTCCTGCAATTTGCATACAGTGCTACGCTGTCCACCAGATAGACATACTCTTCATCATAGCCTACCAAGGGAACATAGTGCGTATTATGTACGCTGGTATATGGCTCCTCTCCATGGATAAACATAATAACAGGGGTACCTTTGCTGACCTCATACTGAATTTCCTGAACTGATTCTGCGGTCTTTAACACCGCATGATATCCACATTCTCGAAAAAATTCTTCAATACCGCTCGGCGGGACACCTCCATTATCCAGCTTGCCGGGATAATCCTTGTACAGTTCGAGCCCGTCTGCTTCTTCACCGTAGTGCCTGAGAATATATGCGGAAGACATCGCTGAACATTCCATTCCTCTTTGGTAATCAAAATGATTGGGAGTCTCGATCATAAAGCTTGCCGGACACTCCGCATAAGCCTCTGTCAGCTGTGCGCGGTTATGAAAATGAAGACTGCACTCGATCAGGCTTGCGCCTGCAACCAAGCATACGAATAGAATGACCTTCATTTTTTTAGACAGCAAAAAATGTCTCTTCATAGTTCCTCCGATATATGTTACATTTGCTATAGCAATCTAAACGTAGCATATGGAGTGCACTCCATGTCAAGACATTTTCATCATTTCGTATCATTTTGTTCTAAAATTACTCCATATTTACCCTTTCATTATCAGTCACTTGAGCGGAATTGTCAATTACTTCTTGCCCTTCAGCATACGAAGGCCCCTGATAAAATGTCCATTTGCAAGCTCCGCAATACCCTGCACCTGTTTCCATGTCATTCCACCCGTCATACGAAGGCTTCTGATTGGAGTTGAATACAGCATTGCATGAACCATTCGCTGCATTGACGGGTCATCTCCCCATTTAGAGGCTGAGGCTGCTGCCTTTTTAATAAATTTTTTCCCAATCCATGTGTCTCGGATGTCTCCGATGGTACTGTCGATCGTGCAGGGCTGCCGCGCCTCCTGTGTTTCCGGATTTGGAGAATAGCCCAGCAATGCCAAAAACTGCTCGTCTGTCACCTGAAATGGACAAGATATCTCGTCATACTGAGACAGCTTCTGTTTCTGACTCCCCAACAAAACTTCCTTTCCGTCTCCCTGAATATGAATCTCTCCCCGCAGTCTGATGTCACGGCTGGAGGCTGCTATCTGTACAGTGTACCCGCCCCCCTCAATGCACCACATATCGCAGGCTGCATTATAATATGCCGCGTCAGCATCCCGTACAATAAAAGTGACTCTTTTCTCTTCCCCCGGTGCAAGCCAAAGCTTCTCAAAGCCTTTCAATTCCTTTGGCACACGTATGATTGCGCTCGCATCCTTTTTGCTCAGATACAGCTGCACGATTTCCCCGCCCGCACGATTTCCTACATTTTTAATCGTGACCGTCACGGAATATTCGCCTTCATCACTCTGTGCACCGGACTGAATGATTTC
Source organism: uncultured Lachnospiraceae bacterium (assembly GCA_964483395.1). Lineage (GTDB taxonomy): Bacteria > Bacillota > Clostridia > Lachnospirales > Lachnospiraceae > JAAYYM01. The sequence goes on along the minus strand of CAZABT010000069.1, from coordinate 9,713 downwards.
CAGATTACTATACGCAAACTGTGTATAGGACAGACCATAGCCAAATGGATATGCCGGTCTGCAGCCTGCAGCGTCATAATACCGATAGCCGATATAGATACTTTCCCGATGCCATACCGCTCTCCCTTTTCCCGGATAATCTGCTGCGCACGGTGTATCTGCAAGCCTTTCCGGCCATGTCTCTGCAAGCTTTCCACTCGGATTCTCATTTCCAAGTATCAAATCTATTGTGGCTGCCGCACCTGCTTCTCCTCCAAGGTACATCAACAGGATGCCCTTTACCCGCGCACGCCAGGGCATTTCTACCGGACTTCCGCACTGCAGCACAACGATGGTATTCGGGTTCACCGCCGCCACTGCTTCGATCAATGCCACATGCGTTTCCGGCATTTGCATGGAATCACGGTCAAAGCCTTCACTCTCATAGGCATCGGGCAGACCTGCAAATACGATGGCTGTCTCTGCCTGTCTGGCTGCCGCAGCCGCTTCGTCAAGCAATCTGCGATCCACTTGGTCGCAGTCATTGCCATATCCATCGGCATAGACGATCTGAAGTCCTTTTTCTATGGCACATTCATATACATTTTCTACCCTGCAGGCATTGATCTTACTGCTGCCCGCCCCCTGATATCGTGGATTCTTTGCCATTTGTCCGATCAGGGCAATCTTTTTTTCCTTTGATACAGGCAGTATGGCATCCTCGTTTTTGAGCAGCACTGCAGACTGTACGGCAATTCTCTTTGCAAGTTCATGGTCCATTTCATCGCTTCTGTCGGAGGGAGCCTTTTCCTTCTGCATTTTCAGAATCAGCTCAACCACTCTCTTTGCACAGCAGTCTAATTGCCTTTCTTCCAGTGTGCCATTTTGAATTGCCTCTGTAATCAGTTCTGCCGAATCCGTTCCGATTCCCGGCATTTCCAGATCCATGCCTGCTCTGATACCTGCCACACGGTCATTGACCGCACCCCAGTCGCTGACTACAACACCGTCATATTGCCATTCCCCTCGTAATACATCAGACAACAGCCACTGATTTGTATTTGCATAGACACCGTTGATCTGATTATAGCTGCACATTACAGTCCATGGAGCAGCCTGCTCTGTCACACGCCTAAATGCCTCCAGATAGATTTCATGCAATGCTCTTTTATCCACCACACTGTCTACCGTCATGCGGTTCATCTCTTGGGAATTTACCGCAAAATGCTTTACAGAAACACCTATCCCCTTGCTTTGAACCCCTTTGGTAAACGCAGTGGCCAGTTCTCCTGCCAAATAAGGATCTTCAGAAAAATACTCGAAATTTCTTCCGCACAGCGGACTCCTTTTCATATTGACGCCGGGTCCGAGAATGACTGAAACCTCCTCACGCACGCATTTATCTCCAAGTGCCTCTCCCATCTGTTTCATCAGGGAGCGGTCAAAGCTGCAGGCAGTTGCACTTGCGGTCGGAAAGCAGACCGCAGGAATACTCTGGTTGATTCCAAGGTGATCCGCTCCCTTTTCCTGCTTGCGCAGACCATGCGGTCCATCTGTCAGCAGATGAGGCTTCAAACCAAGACGTTCCACACCGGCGCTCAGCCAAAAGCTGCCGCCTACACACAATGCCGCCTTCTCCTCGATTGTCATTTGTTTTAGCAGCTGCTCTGCCTGTTCTTTTAAGCCCATATCGTATCCCTCTACTCAAATCTCCCTGCCAGTTTTTCTCTTGCTTCTTCCTTCGTGATTTCCCCTGCATTACAGCTTGCCATAATCTGAACCTCCTTATCCCGCAGCTTATATTGCCACAAAATCGGAACTGCAATCAGAAGTCCGATTGTCGGAATCAAAGCATATACCAACCACAGCTTATCTGCAAAGCCGGCCGCCTGTGCTGCTCCTTCTCCTTCCACATACCCGATTACTCCGAGACAGAAGGTTCCAAGTGCTGTTGCTACAGCAGTCATCAGCTTAACACTAAAGGTCTGTAGTGCAAACGTAATTCCCGGTGCACGGATACCGGTCTTGTAATGGCCATACTCTGCACAGTCCGGCGTAAACATAAACATGGTAACCGTATATACGCCAAGCGGAATGCCTCGCAGGATTGTCGTAACAAGGAAAACCGGTAAGTTCTTATATCCGAGAATATACTGTAAAATGCCAAGCACCGTACATGCTGCAACACTCCAGAAAAACAACATAAATTTATCAAATTTCTTACACAGCTTTGGAATCAGCATACCCATGATCACTGCCGGAACAAAGCCTACCAATGACAGAAGTGACTGCATGCCTTCATTTCCAAGGCAGTTTCTTGCAAAAATCAGTCCAATGGTTGACTGTACATTCGCTGCATAGCTGATGAACAATGCCAAGTAGAAAATCAACAGATATTTGTTATGTATCAGATAAGAAAACATCTGCTTCATTCCGATACCTGCATCATTGCTGTCCTTTGGCGGTGCAATTCTTTCCTTTGCCTTAAAGCAGATTGGAACCATCGTAATCAAAGCTGCCACGGCAAGGATAAAAATTGTCGGAAGCCATCCGCCAATAGCCTCCCTGACACTCGGTACACCTACTGCAATCAAAAGACTTGCCACCTGCGCACACACACGTCCGATCGACTGCAGGCTGGTACGCTCTCTCTGCACATCCGTCATCGTTGTAACCAAGCCAAAAATCGGCACATCACAAATTGTATAAGCTGTATCCCACAGCATATAAGTAATCACTGCCCATACTACCTTGCCGCCCACAGGCATACCGGACGGAATGGCAAACATCAGCACTGTACTGATGGGAATAAAAATCAATGAAATCCGCAGCCACGGGAGAAATACTCCCTTTTTGAATCGGATTTTATCAACCAGTCCGCCAAAAATAGGATCGTTAACAGCATCCCAAATCTTGACCGCCAGCAGGATTCCTGTTACCGTCATAGCCGGAATCCCTGCGTCTAATAAATAGACCGACAGATAAAAGTACACAAATATATAGAATATATTCTGTCCTACAAAATATAATCCATAGCTCGCACGCTCTCCGCCGCTTGTCATGTAGCCATTCTTTGATTTTCCACTTTTCTGAACCTGCTTCTCATCCATAACCACACCATACCCTCTCTTTGAAATACACTTTTAGAAAATGATCTTAACTTCACCTTAGCAGATTCCATTTTGTTAATATGTCATACATTTCATATTTATATCATACTTTTCATATCTTTTTGTGAAAAATGTGATAAAATGATAATATTGCAAATTAATTTTGTTGATTATGTCCTTAACAGCAATGTCCCTAACAGCTATGTTCTTAACATATAGGTACATGGCAATGTTGAGAATGAAAACCTTCAGGAGTTTTAATATGATTAAAGAAATGGGAATTTGGAAACAAAATATACTTTCAAACGAATATGCAAGCAAGACTGCAAAAGACATTGTACACACCTTCTACCACATCAGTCAGGAAAGCGAACCGACTACGACTTACATGTCTGTGTACAGCAATGAACTCGCCTTAATGACATACGTGATGAACGGTGATATAAATGCTCTTGAAAAACGCCTCAAGGATATTTCCAGAAGTCCTATTCAAGCCGGCTATATGTCCGACGATCCGCTCAGACAAGCACTTTTTTCTTTGGTCAGCGGTGTTACCTTAATGACTCGCTTTGCAATCGCCGGCGGTCTGCCGGAGCATGACGCTTATCTTTTGAGTGACGCCTATTTACAACAGGCCGATAAATCCGTGACACCGGATCAGGTTGTCCAGTTAATTCCTTCTGCACTGCGTCAATTCACACTCAAGGTTCATGATACCCGGCTGCGTAAGCTAAAAAGCTATCCTGTCACCCGCTGCGTCCGCTACATCGGCGAACATCTGCACCACAAGATCACACTCAAAGAGCTGGCCTCCCACTGCAAGGTCACTCCACAATACCTGTCGTCTGTGTTTCATCAGGAAACAGGCATAACGTTAACCGCCTATATTCGCTCCGAAAAATTGAAAACCGCTGAGCAGATGTTATCCCTCAGTGATTATTCCATACAGACCATATCCGATTTATTGGCTTACAGCACTCCTTCCTCCTTCTGTGCACAGTTCAAAAAGCAATACGGAGTCACACCCGCCACCTGGCGCGTCCAGAACATTAATAAGCTGACCTTATAATTTCTAACTTTTTTGTAAAGTGTGCTTGACATCAAATGTAAAGTGTACTATACTTCGTATGTAAAGTTAACATTACATTTTGAAAATCGGTACGACCAAAGGAACATGCTCTGCCGAAATAACCGCGTTTCATAAGATCAGGAAAGGAGTTTGTAAAATTGGAATGTAAAATTGAAAACAAAATTGCTGAATATCGTAAACAACAGCATGTCACACAAGAAGAATTAGCAGCTGCCGTCTATGTTTCCAGGCAGACGATTATCTCTCTGGAAAATGGAAAATACATTGCCTCACTTCCATTGGCACATAAGCTTGCACAATATTTCAACACCACTATTGAGGAATTATTTTTATTTGATGATCCCAAGGATCAAGAAAAGGAGGAATCTTTAAAATGAAGATCATTAAGAAAAAAATTATTTATTGTTCTGCAATTCTTGCAGCAGGCATCATATTGTTTATTTGCTCCGTCTATATGAAAAACAGTGATTCCATGCTCACAGGTATGGGGGTCGGACTTTCTGTGGTCGCTCTGCTGAAGCTCATTCAATTTATCCGCCTGTCCCGCAAGCCGGAAAAGCTGGAAAAATATGAACTGATGCAAAACGAAGAACGTCTTGTCTTCATCGTGACAAGAAGCGGGTACATGACTTTTCTGATCACCATATTCGCAGAATACGTTGTACTGCTTCTTCTCACGATTACAGGCCGACATCAGTTTGCACTGATTCTCTGCGGTATTGTTTGTCTGCAAATGTTATGTTACTTGGTTCTTTATTATATTAACAACAGAAAATATTGAATCATGCGCTAACGGGTGTACTTTTGAAAAGGTGCCACGTCTCCGCCAAATGCGGCAGTCACGGCACCTTTTCATTTGAATGAGAAGCTATATCTTGAAGACACGAATCATATCCTGCAGTCCGTCTGTCGTCTGCTTTGACGCATTGGAATTGACAGCTACTGATTCCATGCGATCCACAAGCAGCTGAATAGAAGCCGAGGTTTCCTGTGTTGCTGCTGCATTCTCTTCTGAGATTGCCGATAAATTTTCAACTGCATTTACAATATCCCTCTTTTCCTCATTCACAGTCGATACTCTGTCAACAATTGTATTGACCGCATTCGCAACCTCCTCCAGTTTTCCATTCACATCTTCAAAACCGATGCTGACATCCTGAAGGACACTGCTCTCTGCTTCGGAAGCCTTCTTAATGCTTTGGGCCGATTGAACACTATGATCGACAAGTGCCGTAATCTGTTGGATAATCTGTGCGATTTCTCTTGCTGATTCACTGGACTGCTCGGCCAGACCTTTAATCTCCGCTGCAACAACTGCAAATCCCCTTCCCGCTTCTCCTGCACGAGCCGCCTCTATGCTTGCATTTAAGGATAAGAGGTTCGTCTGTGATGCAATACTCTGAATCATGTCAGCTGCCTTGTTAATTTCATCGACCGTTCTGTTGATCTCAAAAATTTCACCCGCCACCTCATCAGCACTTCTCTTTGTATCACTATTTGCGTGAATTAATTTTTTCAAGGCTTCCTTAGACTGATTTCCAATCTCGGTTGCTTCTGTAACCACCACCAGACTGCGGTCCGTCACTCCGGAAATATCCTCAATGCTTCTGCTGATTTTCTCTATTCCACGCATTGTACTTTCTGTATGATGTGCCATTTCTGTCGCACCCTTTGCCAGTTCTCCCACTGCTGCGCTGATATTTTCCGTTGTATCGGAGCACTCCGAAGCAATACTCGTAATATTATCAGCATTGGAATTGACTGCATCCGAGGCACTCCTGATATTTTGAATGGTAGACACAAGCTTGCTTTTCAGAGAATCCACCGAGCTGTTAATCAGACCCACCTCTCCATGAAACTGCTTTGCCGACTTCTCACTGACCAAATCCAGTTCCGACAATCTGTTGATTCTCTCAACCGTCTTTTCAATCGGCTTTGAGATCATCTGCGAGAGCACTACCGCAATGCAAGAACACAGAATCAGCGGAATCAGGCTCAATAGAAGAATAATACCGGTCAATCCATTCAATTCCTCCATTGCATCATCCTTATTAGCTGATAAAATCAATATGTACGATTCATCTGCACTGACATAATAAGCCGCATACTTATCCGCACCGCCATATTGATACTCTATGATTGCAGGCTCCGGCACTGTCCCGCTTCCCACCTTCTCCTTCAGCGCCTGAATTGCATCAATCTCTACCTTTTTTCCAATCTCCTCACGATTAGGATGATACATCATAAAGCCCGTGGAATCCACCAGATAAGTGTAGCTGGAGGGCATGCCGGACAGCTTATAGGAGATCAGCTTCTTATCGAGAGAATCTACAGACAGCGCCGATCTTCCTAACAATTCCACATCTCTTTCCAGATTTCCTCCCATATAGGTCACGGAATCTTTCATATAATTCTGCACCAGACGATTCACAATATCACTGGATTTAGATACAAATGCGACCGCATTGATTGCAAGTGTCAAAATAACCGAAAAAATAACCAGTACGATGATTTTCGTTCTGATGGAGCTATAAAACCTGATTTTCTTTTTCATACAAGCTTCCCCCTTTACAAACTATGCACCACTATCATGCTAGCAAGAAAAGGGGGAAGAAACAATGCAATCCCTTACGATTCTATTTGATTATATTACGATTCTGTGGAAAAATGTAAGTATTCACTGGGGATTATTGCAATTCCTCTCGTTTCCGAATACCAAGCTTTTCAAATATATGCGAAACATGCTTTTTCACTGTTGTTTCTGCAATAAACAGTTCATCTGCAATTTCCTTATTGGTCAATCCGCGTCTGATTAAATCTGCAATCTCTGCTTCGCGCCTCGTTAATCCAAACTGTCGGTAATCTAAAGCTGCCGTATCTGTCTCCATGAAGTCCGGTGCAGTATTTTGCTCCTCATCTGCGGATGGAGATTTATGAGGCTTTGAACTCTGCATATATAGAATACTGTAAATAATGACTCCATATAAAAGCGGTCTGCATCCGATTGCAATGATGGTACGAAAATCTCCTTCCTTTGCCGAAGTCACTCCGCTGAACAAAAACACCAGGGCAACAATAAAGCTCGATAAAATCGCACTAAATGCCATCGTATGCAAAAGCCGATCACGTTCTATAGGTCTTCTGATACTGGTGCAGGAAAGTAATAGCGTTCCAAGCACAACCAACAAGAAGGATTTCCACTCAAACAATAATTGAAGATGAAAGCCCAGTAATGCGGAGATTGCTGCCAAATAAATCATCATGGCAGCGACTCCGATAATTTGTTTTTTCATATTAACTTTTCACCCTTATTCATGCAGGTATTCAATAATCATTTTATCAATCTTTGCTTTAATCGGCAACAGCATAATATTGATGACAATGGCATACAGCAGTATGACGAATGCCGCCATAATATATGGTCCGATCGTAGCAGGATCATCCATTTGTCTCAAAAGAGCAATGCAGCCCAACAAAGAACCAAATGCACCTCCATATAGAATCGCTTTCATTACAAGTGACACCGCTTCCGAGGCTCTCTTCAGCTTTGCAAGATCCTCTTCTTTTTGCTTTGTGGCCGTTAGCTTAAAAGCATAAATGAAATCCTTCCCATATCCGGACAGCAGAAGAACCGGTATCACTATCAGCAGCAAGATCAACAGGCTCAAGGGATCGACCAAAGTTAATAACGACACTGATGAAAATAGAGGGATCATAATTAAAAGAAACATGAAAATAAGTACCCCTAATAGATACATATGCAGTACCTCCTTTGTATTTTGTTGGCATCATCATATCTCAAAATCACTTTTTCTGCTATACCTCTTAGGTAGTATTTTAAGTAGTATTGTTATAATTCAATCTCTTTTGCTGCTTTAATCTTTTTTGATGCTTTAATCCATTTTGATACTTTTCTCCATCAGTTTAGCCGTGATAATTCCAAAGAGGGTCATGGAGGAAACCATCTCAACAAGATGTCTCAGGCGAACCGTATCCGGAAACATAAAATTCGGAACAAGCAGACCCACAGCCGTGCACAGAAAAACTGCACATACACCGATGATAAAATCATTTTTGTGCTTCCACTTGATTTTCATAAGAGGTATGATTCCTATTGTAAACAACATCCCCCGTACGAATTGAAACGGATAGACAATAAAACTGTTTACCAGATTAGAATAGAGCTGCCCTAAAAAGCCTGCATCTACCGGCGAGCCTGAATAAAACACTCGCAAATCTTCGGATTTCCATGCCACAAAATATCCAAACACAAAGTAAATCACCATATAGATCAACCCGTTAATCAGCATTCTCTTAATAAAACATTTCCAATCTATTGATTCTGTTTCATTTTCTTCTGACTTTCTCTTCAAAATAAGTATCAAGAACAGCACTGTAATCGAAATTGAAACCAACTCTCCGAGCATCATAAGGAAAATATCGCTTCTGCCAAGCCCGACAAATGCTCTGTTGAACAGAATTGTTTCAATCTGTGTCATAAAACTCTGAATAAAAAATAAACACCCGACCACTGAAAGATACAACCTGATTCCCTTACATCTGGCATGATCCACAACAAAATACATCGTTCCGACAATCCACAGCATATAGACCATCGTAAGCACCATATTGGTTTCCTGTCCGGCGCTTCCCTCCTTGAACCACTCTGAAAATGGCAGCACACTGAATACCAGTCCATTGACAAGCATATATACGACCGCCATCGCAATACAAATCGCAACTCCCTTAATGATCTTCTTCATCTCACATAACTCCTTTTCTCTCATATCAATATCATGCTGTATGCATGACCCGGTTACAATTATATTATAGAGTTCTGAAATGATTTGCCTAGATGTCCCTCCTCATGTTGCACAATGCGCTTTCTATGTTACCGGATCTGATCGTTATCTTTCGTCTTTGTGGTTCTTTTTTCTTTGTGGTTCTTTCTTCTCTGTGGTTCTTTCTTCTCTGTGGCTCTTTCTTCTCTGCGGCTCTTTCTTCTCTGCGGACATACTCCAGAATTCTTATAGAATTATTTCTTCTCAGTGTATATTTTAGAAAATTTTGACACATACTAAGGTTATTCGGATAACACATTTAGGATTCTTTTCAAAAAAGAGGTATTTCTATGAACAGTAAAATCGTTTTGGTGCTCCTATCACTGTGTCTCACAGCAGGAATCGCAGCGAACTATTCAAAAATGATTCTAAAAACAGGAACAATACAATTAGAAAAGGCAAAAGAAGTAGCTGAACAATATCAGGCAAGAACCAAATATCTAGATTCTTTGCTGGATGAAATGTAATGTGTGTTCACTATAAATATCTATAAAGGAGTACCCCCTTACGACCTTGCAACAGCTATTAGGGCATACAACAACAGCTATGACATTACATTATCTTAGACCTGTTACACCTCTAGATGAAACGTACAGAGCTATGCAAGTAGCATTATCATCATAACATCAAGAGATGACCATTTTATGCGGAGTACATACACGTACATACATTTTCAATGAATAGCAAAAAGCC
>CAZABT010000068.1:0-14541 GCA_964483395.1 uncultured Lachnospiraceae bacterium | reverse complement strand
ATTCAAAATACCGGTCAAAAATTCGTTTTGCCATCGGAACAGCATATTCGCCGCCGGAGCCGGCACCTTCAATCACAATTGTCACTGCTACAGACTGTTTTCCCATCGTTGCATAGCCGGTAAACCATGCATGGCTCTCACTCTTGTCTGTCGTATACTCCGCCGAGCCCGTCTTTCCTGCCGCTTCATAGGCTGTTCCCTTCAGCTTGGTTCCTGTTCCGGACTGTACCACTTCTTTCATGAAGGTCTGCAGAATTTCTGCTTCCTCTGCCTTCATCAGCCTCCCATACATATCTGGCTTGAATTCTTTGATCACATCCCGATTATAGTTTTCAATCCGCTCAACCACATAAGGTTTCATCAGCACGCCGTCCTTTGCAATTGCCGAAGTGATCATAGCCATATGAATTGGCGTAACCTGTGTTTTTCCCTGTCCGATAGCCGTCTGCATGACCTCATCCAGATCTGATTGCGAATTAATCGGAACATAACTCTGTTTATAGGAAAACTGCAGAGGCAGCTTCTGATTGAACAATAATTCTTCACAGGTATCCTGAAAGCGTTTCCTATCCAGACCTGTGCTGATATTCGCATAAGAAGAATTACAGGAATCTGCAAATGACTGCTTCAGATCAACTTGCCCGTGACTGATGCCATGGTAGCAGTTAATGACCTGTCCGTCCTTCTCAAAATGTCCGTTGCACTGAAACTGATAGGCCGTGTAATCCTCCATATGCTCCCGCAGGTATTCCAAGGTCGTAATGATCTTAAAGGTAGAGCCTCCGGGATACAACCCCTGTGTTGCTCGGTTTAACAGTGCTCCTTTTTCCGTATCCGCAGTCACGGTTTCCCAATCTGCGTCAATCGTATTCGGATCAAAATCAGGTTTGGATACCATGGCCAGTATTTTTCCGGTCTCAGGTTCCATGACAACAATTGCGCCCTTATAAACTCCCAGTGCCTCACTTGCCACTTTCTGCAATTCGGGTGACAATGTCGTAATCACATTATCTCCTATATTTTTTTCTTCTGAAATCGTATTCTGCAGTCTTTCCGTCACAAAAGCATTTGAAGTCAGCAGACTGAAATTCTCCAGTGACTCAATGCCGGTCTTCCCATGTGTGGAAAAACCGACTACATGAGCAAACAATGAGCCATACGGATAGTTTCTTGTTTCTTTCTTATCAGCACCGACTACTGTTTCTGCCAGTATCTCACCTCCGGCAGAATAGATTTTTCCTCGTACCACCTTCTCTGCCAATAGTTCCTGTCTCGAATTATAGGAATTATTAATGACCGAGCTGCTGTCAATGGCGATAAAATACATCAGATAGCCAAGCATGAAAATAAACAATGCCACAAAAATATAGGTGACATTTGCAATCTCACGATTTCCCTTTTTCCTTTTATTCTGTTTCTTCCGGCTTTTCGATACTTCGTTTCCGATTTCCTTTTTTCGCTTTTCGAACATGATCATCCATCCTCAAGATATATAATCCCTGTATCATTGCAAACATAATTAAGGTCGTTAGTACCGAAGTTCCTCCATAGCTGACAAGCGGCAGTGTCACTCCGGTCAGCGGAATGAATTTGGTTACGCCGCCGATCGTCAAAAACACCTGAAATGCATACATGACGGCAAGTCCCACGGCAATCAGCTTGTAAAAATCCTCCCGCAGCTTCATGGAAATATTCATAAACATGACAAAGCAGCTAATGCAAACTAAAATCAGGCATGCGCCAAAAATACCTCCCAGTTCTTCGCAGACCGCCGCAAATACAAAATCAGCTTCCACGACAGGAATCTTATTCGGTGCTCCCTGCTCCAGCCCCATGCCAAACCAGCCTCCGGTTCCGATTGCAAATAGAGACTGTGCTATCTGAAAGCCTGCATCCTCAATGGTTCCCATCGGATCCTTCCATGCCTGTACACGCACACGTACATGAGCAAACAGCCTATAGGCAATGACGGAAGCACCAGCCCCGCCCGCCAGACCAAGCAGCAGATACCAAAAATTTTTACTTGCCACATAAAGCATCACAAAATAGACAATGAAAAAAATCAAGGCACTGCCCAGATCCTTGGACATTACCAGAATCAGCACGTGCGCACCGGCCACTAACGCCGTGATGATAACATGCAGAATATCTGTTGCCTTGGACAGCATCCCTGCAATGGCCAGAACAAACAAAATCTTGACAAATTCTGAGGGTTGAAAAGTATACCCGCCTATGGAATAGGAAATCTTAGAGCCGTTGGTCACCTGTCCCAAAATCATAACAATACCAAGTGCTCCGATACCTGTCAGCGCATAGATCCACGGGAATTTTGATATGATCTTGATCTTTCGTATCAGATATGGAATAAACATGGTCAGAGCTGTAGAAACAACAACAATCTTAAACTGCTTCACTGATTTATCATAGGACAATCTGGTCAAGATGATAAAGCTGACCGTTAACAGCAGACACATGTTATTGATGATCAGCCGGTTGGCCTTGGGATACAGAACACGATACAATGCAATGGTTCCGAAAAGTGTAATCTGCTGCAAAGCATAAAAGACAATCAGCATGGAATTTTTCGTTTCTAAGCAAAGCACAATAAAGGAAACAAAATGAATCAGGAACATCAGCACATTTTGTCTGATGTAGATTCCATTCCGATCCTCCTCGGTCGAATATCTGAAAACCGTAAAACATTCGAGTGTATAAAATGCCATAAAAATAATAATGGCATATTTTGAAAACTCAATGATCATGTTTGCCATTTCTATTCTACTCCTCTTGCAAAATGACCTTTTGTAAATTCCGTAAAAGGCAGCCCGGCTTCCTTTGCAGTTCCGGACACTGCAGACACATACCACTCTGCAATTGTAACAGCAGTCTCCGGTGATTCTGTTGTAAAATTCAGCCGCAGACCTTCAAAACCCATAGTTCTTATTTTCTTCATTTCATTATGCAGGGATAAGGGTACACTGTTGTATATGATATTATAGCATTCACTACAGCAGTTTTTAACATGTAATTTTTTCTGGTATCGGTCTCTGAGCGACACCGTTTTCTGTTCCCGATGCTGACAGCCATTCATAGTATTGGTGATACACTGGGCGGTAACCATCATCGGCAGATAACCATACACGATCAGTTCACTGTCATGGCGGTCTATGCTTCTGATTTCATGCTCATTCAACTCTAACGGCACCGTAAAACGCTTGCATCCAAATGTACGCAGCTGTTCCTTGGCTTCCCGGTTCATCGTATAAAGATAAAAATCTGCCAAAATCTCTCCTGCGTAGCCTTCCTTCCGCAGCAGATACAGCCATTCATAATTTTGAACCACAGCGCCAGCAACACCTTTCCGATGCAACAGCTCCAATAGCTGTCCGACCTTTTCTTCGTTAGGCCGGCGGCAGATTACGGGCAATGCCAAATAGACTGTCTTGCCTGATACAACAGCCATATCAATCATCTCTGCCGGCTGCTCCAGATCTGCATAGGACAAATAGACTCTTCGTATTCCTTCTATTCTACATAACGATTTCAGTACCTCTTTTGATTCAACATATACCGACAAAGCCGGTTCTTGAACGGATATACTCTCGTCCGTCTTTTCTGTTTTCTCTTTTTTTTCAGCTTCCTGATTCCCGGCATCACGGCGATAAGGTGCAAGCAGTTCTTCTGTGAAGCATTCAATTGCCTTTCTGCGCAGATCGTTCAGTTGTTTGACCGGCATAAAAATATCCTCATCAGCTTCGATCTGTAATTCTGAAAACAGAATGTCTGTATTCCCGGTCTTATACAATTGTTTTTTAACATCCTCGTGATTCAGCGGTCTGTTTACGGACTGTTCTACAATTCCACCGCTTACTTCGATGGAGGTGCTCTGGGTACTCAGGCGCAATATTGCCGGTTCATTTTTTCTTAATACAGCCTCTGCACATACCGGAAATTTCTTCCGCTGCTGAATATAGATTTCATAAAGCTCCTGAAATCTATCATCATGATCTGTTTCATAATTCGGCTTTTGTAGGGTCAGCATATCTCTTCCGTTTTTCTGAAGATAGTAACCCTTACAGCTTCCGCTCCGCGTATAAAGACCAACCAGCTCCTGATAATCCTCTTCGGATACCCGGTAGGCCTGTCCTTCCCTCAGGCTGCAAAACAGATCAATGTATTTTCGATACAGACGTGTAACTCCGGCCACATATTCTGGCCGTTTCATCCGGCCTTCAATCTTAAAAGAAGAAATTCCTGCCTCAATCATCTGCGGCAGCAGTTCTATGGTACACATGTCTTTCATGCTGAGCACATATTGCTCCCGTTCATCATTTAACTGCCGTTTTTCCTGCATAACGTCATAAGGCAGCCTGCACGGTTGCGCACATCTTCCCCTATTGCCGCTTCTGCCGCCGATCAAACTTGAAAACAAACATTTGCCAGAATAGCTGTAGCAGATGGCTCCATGTATGAAGCATTCCATTCTGACCTCGGTATGCTGTGTGATCTGCCTGATTTCCGCAAGCGATAATTCCCTTGCCGGAACCACCTGTCTGATTCCGAGAGACTCCAAAAGCTGCACCCCTTCCACAGAGGTAATCGCCATCTGTGTACTGGCATGTACCTCGAGCTTTGGAAACTGTTTTTTGATAACAGCTATGGCTCCGATATCCTGTACGATCACTGCATCCAGTCCCGCCCTGTAATAAGGCAGGAGATATTGCGGTAATTCCTGCAGCTCCTGTTCTTTCATCAGGGTATTGACCGTCAGATATACTTTCTTTCCAAACAAATGGGCATAATCAATCGCCCGAAGAAGTTCTTCCTCCGAGAAATTTCTGGCATATGCTCTGGCACCGAACCGGCTGCCACCCACGTATACAGCATCTGCACCGGCTCCTATTGCTGCCAAAAAGCTTTCATAACTACCGGCCGGAGCCAGAAGTTCTATCGTTTTATCTTTCATACTCCATCCTGTTATATCCTGTATGATGTAGAAAGGCTGTCTTTCGACAGCCCCTCTCCCAATACACCTACTTTTTCATAAACCCGATAAGTCCGGGTTAACTACCATTATGATTTCTTCTTGTCTCCAAGCTCTGACTCAAGCTTCACAAGTCGTTTCTGCATGTCAAGCAATTCATCCTTGGCACCCTTGGAGGACTTTTCTGCATTTTCCAATTTGATCTGTGTTGAAATCAATTCATGCTTTAAGTCATATAATTCTTTATCCTTGGCTTCCAATTCTTCTTCCAGATGATTGATCTGCTTCTTAGCCTTAAAATAATCATCTGCCATATTCAATTGCAGCAATGTATTCTGTGTATCCAACGGCTGACGACGAAATGCATCCATCTTGTTATATTCAGCCAGTTTATTGTTGATGTAGGTTGCCACCTTCTGTAAGTATTCTTCACTTTCATAGCCGCTCAATGTAAATACCTTACCACCTATCAATACTTCAGTATCAACCTTAGAAGACATACCCACACCCCACTATGCTCGATCACTTCGATAAAAACTTAACCACAATACAAATTATATCAAAAATTTGAAATAATACAACCCTAAATTGTAGGAATCGGAAGTCCAAAATGCTGATAAGCCATCGTTGATACGACCCGTCCTCTCGGCGTACGGTTGATAAACCCGTTTTTCAGCAGATACGGTTCATATACATCCTCAATCGTGCCGGCATCCTCGCCGATTGCCGCGGCAAGCGTGTCCAGTCCTACCGGCCCGCCTTCAAACTTTTCGATCATTGTCATCAATATGTTTCTGTCCAGATAATCCAGACCATACTTATCCACTTCCATCATATCCAAGGCCATTACGGCTACCTCATAGGTAATATCTCCGTCAAATCGTACCTGTGCAAAATCTCGGACTCTTTTCAGAAAACGATTGGCAAGCCGGGGCGTTCCCCTGCTTCTGCGTGCCAGCTCCATAGAGCCCTTCTCATCTATCTTGACGTCCAGTACCTCGGCAGAATGTCGGATGATCGTACTGAGTTCTTCATTTGTATAAAACTCCAGTCGATTAATCACGCCAAAACGGTCACGCAGTGGAGCTGTCAGCAGGCCTGCACGTGTCGTTGCTCCTACCAAAGTGAACTTTGGCAGTTCCAAGCGAATGGAACGTGCAGAAGCACCCTTTCCAATCATGATATCAATCGCATAGTCCTCCATAGCAGGATAAAGAACTTCCTCCACCTGTCTGTTCAATCTGTGAATCTCATCCACAAACAGGATATCTCCCTCCTGCAGATTGTTCAGGATTGCCGCCATCTCTCCCGGCTTTTCTATTGCCGGGCCTGAGGTAGTCTTGATATGAACCCCCATCTCATTTGCAATGATTCCCGCTAAAGTTGTCTTTCCAAGGCCGGGCGGTCCATAAAAAAGGACATGATCCAAAGATTCTCCACGCTTTTTGGCTGCATCAATGTAGATTTTCAGATTTTCCTTCGCCTTTTTCTGGCCTATGTAATCCGTCAGATATTGCGGCCGCAGACTTCCCTCTATTTTAATGTCCTCTTCTGTTAAAGTTGTTTCTATGGAACGTTTCTGCATCACTGTGTCCTCTGTTCTTTATAAATGATTGATGTTTTTCAGGGCTTGTTTCAGAATCATTTCAACATCCATATCGTCTGTCGTCTCTATGCTCTTGACTGCCCGCAGAGCATCTGTTGCCGAATAGCCGAGTGCCGTCAAGGCCTCTGTTGCTTCATTCTTTGCAGCAGATATCGGATTCTGCTCTGTGCTGTTCTTTGTATTTGACATACGTTCTTCAAATGCATCCTCAAGTGACACCTTATCCTTCAAATCAATGATCAGGCGCTGTGCCGTCTTGGCACCAATTCCGGGTGCCTTTGCAATTGTTTTGGCATCCGCCGCCAAAATTGCAAAGCGCAGAACATCCGTCGTCATCACGGACAGAATGGCAAGTGCACCCTTCGGGCCGATTCCGTTTACCTGTATCAGCAGCTTAAAGAAATCCAGATCATCCTTTGTCAGAAAGCCATACAGCAGCATGGCGTCCTCACGCACAGCAAGATACGTATATACCTTGACTTCTTCCCCGATTCCATGCAGGCAGTCTATCGTACTTGCAGACATCTTGATATTGTATCCTACCTGATTGACCTCCAGAACAATCTGTTCCTCATAGATTCCAGCAATCTCTCCCTTTAAATATCCAATCATATAGATTCCCCTTTGTATGTTTCTGTTATGTGCAGCAGCCGCTCCAGTCGTATATTGCATACTTTTGCAAGCAATCCGATCAGCATTCCCGTAAGTGCTCCCGCAATCAGCAGAAATGGTACATAATATGCCAGTCGGATTTCCTGTACGACAAATACCGCAACAGCAAGCTGACCTATATTATGTGCAATGCCTCCGCCTATACTGACGCCTGTCACACTGAACTGCTTCAGTCCCTTCAGCAATTGCATGCACACCAGACTCAAGATGCCTCCTGCAAGACTATACGCAAGACTATACGGATTCCCGAACAGAATGCCGACCGTCAATATTCTGACAAATGAGACCGCGGCAGCCTCACGTATGCCAAACAGGTACAAGGTCACTACCGTCACTATATTGGCAAGCCCCAGCTTCATTCCCGGAATGCCGAAGGCAAATGGAATCAAGTTTTCTATATAACCGCATAGGATTGCAAATGCCGCCATAATACCCAGATACGCTATCTGTTTTCCCGCAATACCATTCTTTTTCACGTCCTGTCCTCACTTCGGTCTTTGACATCATCGTGTCATCGCATCAACGGAAGCCTCTTCTCCGCCAACTACCCGAATGACAACCTTGTTTGGCAGACACACGATCATCTCCCCGGCTTTCGATATCTTTGCCTGATGTACACAAAGATGATCAGGGCAGGAAGCCTCTGTGACATCTGCCCTTCCGTCATGAATGACCAAACGGACATAACCGCCTTCCACGCCCTGAATCAATTCATTTTTTTCTTCCGAAAGCATATAACGTGCCGCTTCCGTTCCGTCAACCGATACAACTGCATAGGTTCCGTCTGTTCGGAAAACACTTTCCGAAAGCAAGAGCAGTAACGCAGTCCCGATTGCACAGCATAATAAAATCCAATCCCACTTTTTCATATCCTATTACAGTTTAAACTCTTCCACCAATTTACGCAAGTCGGTTGACATTCTTGCAAGATTTTCTGCCACATCTGATACCTCCTGCAGATTGGCCGACTGTTCAGTTACCGTTGCCGCAATTGCTTCGGTTCCGTCTGCATTTTCATCTACAGTATTATGAATATGTTCAATGTTCACGCCCACCTGCTTCGTTACCTCTGTCAGAGATTTCAAGTCTTCCAGCATACTCTTGATATCACTGTTGACAACATTGGTGCCATCCTTAATCTCTACAAAATTATCTCTCGTCGTATTGGCAAGCTGATTTCCCGTTTCCAATTGACTCAGGCCTTCCTCCATCTTCTGTGACATATTGATGGCATTGCTCTGAACTCCTTCTATGATCACACCAATCTTGCCGGCTGATTCATGCGTGTCCTCTGCCAGCTTCCTGATTTCCATAGCAACAACCGCAAAGCCTTTGCCCGCCTCTCCTGCTCTTGCTGCCTCAATGGACGCATTCAAAGATAACAGATTTGTCTGGCTGGAGATTGCCGTAATGGAATTCAGTATATGATTCATTTCCTCTGCATTGCGGCTTAATACACCTGCAATTCCGGATACTTCCTTCATAACATCATTCAGACTTGCCAATTGCTTCATATATGTATCAATCGACTGATTTCCACTGACTGCACTCTGCATGGCAAGATCTGCATTTTGTGCGATCCGTTCTACCTTCTGTGATATATTGTCTGAGATTGCATCCATCTCATTGACCTGCTTCATGATACTTCCGGCTTCATCCTTTTGTTCATTCATCCGTTCGGACATGTTCTCAATTGCTCTTGTGATTTCCACACTTCCGGTCGCATTTTCGGAAGCACTTTCACTGACAGCATGGATGGAGGTTTCCATTTGTTCGCTGACACCGAGCACTTTCTTGATGATTCCCTTCAGGCTTGTGCTCATATAATTGAAAACAACAGCCAGATCCTTCAGTTCATCCTCAGAATCTACTACTATTTCCTCTCCGCTCAGGTCTCCATCTGCAACGACAGAAATGTTCTTTTTCAGGATACCGATAGGCTTTACGATGGTACCCCGGATGACAAAAATACTGATGATGACAGCAGCAACAATCGTAATCAATACAATCATTATAATTACACTGATCATCTTGGTAAAGTTTGTGTTGATCTCCTTTTGCAGTGCTTCGCTTCGATTCAGTTCAAGCTGCATTAATGTATTGCAGTAGGATGTGATAAAACCGGACTGACCCTGCATTTTTTCTGCACTTTGTTTGCCCTCCGGCATATATTTCCCGCCGCCTGCTTTCAGAACATCCTCATACAACGATACATATTGCTTTACAAAGCCTTCAATGGAATCTAGCTGTGAATGATTCTGCTTGTAGATCGGATCATCTCCGATGTTGGTTCTGATCTCCTCAATATAAGGAAGCAGATTGTTAATGACTGTAGTCTCATCGGCATCCTCCTCTTGATTCCCTACGGCACAGATGTTTACTAAGGAACGAGACCATGTTTGTGTTTTGGTATTGATGTAATTGATCTTGGACAGATTGTCCAGCACGGCAACATACTGCTGATTATAATCGTTTGCTTTTACTGCCATCAGACCCAGTAATGCCAGCATAACCAAAATAATTGCCATAAACATAATCGTGATACGTCTGCCGATGCTTGCAAGAAATATTTTCTTAATAATCTTCGGCGTATGGCTTTTTCTCTTTTTCCTGTTTGTAACAGGCTTAACCCGTTTCTCTTTTGCCTTCTCCTTCATTTTGTACCCCCATTTTCCTTTTGTTGAACACACTACTTGATAATTCTACCATAGGCAAACCTATGTCTCAAGTAATTTTCTTGGTAAATACTAGCACTTTCTTGCACTTGACAACTAAAAATCCCCCGTCCTCAGGCATAGTCTTATGCGGGACGGGGGAAAACTACTTTTTAGTGAAATATGTTTATACAGTCTTCTGATTGATGTAATTAACAAGTCCTTCTGCTTTGATGATTTTTTGCATAAATTTTGGAAATGGCTGACCCTTATACTGTGTGCCTTTGGTGCGGTTACAGATTACACCGCTGTCAAAGTCCACCTCCACCTCATCACCTGCATCTATACCTTTTGCCGCTTCCGGACATTCTATAATTGGAAGTCCTATGTTGATTGCATTGCGATAAAAGATTCTTGCAAAGGTTTCTGCAATGACACAGCTGACCCCTGCCACTTTGATCACCAGCGGCGCATGCTCTCTGGACGAACCGCAGCCAAAGTTCTTGCCTGCAACCATAATATCTCCCTGTTTTACCTTTTTCACAAAAGCGGTATCAATATCCTCCATACAGTGTTCTGCAAGCTCCTTTTGATCCTGAATCGCCAAATATCTTGCAGGTATGATGACATCTGTATCTACATTATCTCCATATTTAAAAGCATTTCCTTTTGCATTCATAGCGTTCTCCTCCTATTCCAGTTCACACGGACAGGAAATATGTCCTGTGACTGCACTTGCTGCGGCTACTGCCGGACTTGCCAGATATACTTCTGAATCTACATGTCCCATACGTCCTACAAAATTGCGGTTAGTCGTTGAAATACATCTCTCTCCTGCAGCAAGAATACCCATATAACCTCCCAGACATGGCCCGCAGGTAGGTGTTGATACAACAGCTCCGGCTTCTATGAAAATTTTCAGAAGTCCATCTTCCATTGCCTGCAGATAAATTGCCTGTGTTGCCGGAATCACGATACAGCGCACATTTTTTGCAACCTTTCTGCCCTTCATAATTGCTGCTGCAATCCGCAGATCATCAATTCTCCCATTCGTACAGGAGCCAATGACTGACTGATCGATCTGAATCGGTTCCTTGATTTCTTCTATTGTTTTGGTATTCTCAGGCAAATGAGGAAACGCAACTGTTGGCTTCAGGGCACTGAGATCAATCGTATATTCTTCATCATACTCTGCATCGGCATCCGCCTCATAGACCTGATAAGGACGCTGACTGTGTTCTTCCATATATGCTCTGGTCAGTTCGTCTACCGGAAATATACCGTTCTTGGCTCCGGCCTCGATTGCCATATTGGCAATGGTAAACCTGTCATCCATTGTCAAATGCTGAATCCCGTCACCTGCAAATTCCATTGACTTATATAGAGCACCATCCACACCAATCATCCCTATGATATGCAGAATAACATCCTTACCACTGATCCACTTTCCGGGCTTTCCGATCAGATTAAAGCGGATTGCCGCAGGCACCTTGAACCACGCCTTGCCCGTGACCATACCGGCTGCCATATCCGTACTGCCGACACCTGTTGAAAATGCCCCCAGTGCTCCGTATGTACAAGTATGTGAATCTGCGCCTATAATTGCATCGCCTGCAACCGTCAGACCTTTTTCCGGCAGCAATGCATGTTCGATGCCCATTTGTCCGACATCAAAATAATTTGTGATCTCATGCTTACATGCAAAGTCTCTGACACATTTGCAATTTTCTGCAGATTTAATGTCTTTGTTCGGAATAAAATGATCCATGACCAATGCAATCTTATCCTTATGAAATACTGCATCATTTTTCATTTTATCCATTTCACGGACTGCAACCGGTGTCGTGATATCGTTTCCCAGAACAAGATCCAATTCAGCCTCGATTAACTGTCCTGCCATTACGGTATCCAGACCGGCATGCGCCGCCAATATTTTCTGTGTCATTGTCATTCCCATTGCTATTACCTCCTTGTTGTTCCGACCCCTACAATGGATCGTTTTCTTCTGTGACTGTAGTGTAGCACAGTTATTGTTATAATCAAAATACCAATTTTTCATGTTTACTATAACTTCCCGTTATGATACAATTGAAATCAGAAATCACTTAGGGAGGTCAATATGGAAAACAACTTATCCTTATACAGAATATTCTACGCAGCCGCACTCAGCGGCAATATATCCAATGCTGCCAAATCATTATACATCAGTCAGCCTGCTGTCAGCAAGGCCATTTCAAAATTGGAGCAAAATCTTGATACCGTTCTCTTTACACGCAGTCCGAAAGGTGTCTGCATGACGTATGAGGGAGAATTGCTGTTTGAAAAAGTAAAGGCTGCTTTTGAAGCAATTGAACTGGGTGAAGAACAGCTCCGCAGAACCTCTGAGCTGGGCGGCGGTCATATCAAGATCGGAGTCAGTACCACTCTTTGCAAATACGTTCTCCTGCCTTATCTGCAAAGCTTTATCGAAGAAAATCCTCATGTCAAATTCACCATCAACTGCCAGTCTACCTATCAGACACTTCAACTGTTAGAGGAAGGCAGAATCGATATCGGCTTTATCGGGAAGCCCAGAGATACAAAGGAATACCTGAAAAATCTTGATTTTATGAAGATTGGTGAAATCGAGGACGTTTTTGTGACCACAAAAAGCTATCTGGACAATCTAAAGATACGGACTGCAGACAGTTCACATTCCTCTGTTTTAAAAAATGCAACGCTTATGCTTTTGGACAAGCCAAATCTGACAAGGCAATACATTGATGCATATTTTCTGGAACATCATTTTGAGCCAAGCCAGTTAATTGAGGTCACTACGATGGATCTGCTGATTGATTTTGCTAAAATCGGTCTTGGTGTTGCCTGTGTCATCAAAAGCTTTGTAAAAAAAGAACTTGAATCAAAAGAATTGATCCAAGTTCCTCTCAAAGTCTCCATTCCAAAACGAAATATAGGGTTTGCGGTTCCGCGAACAGGAATTGTTTCCAATGCAACCGAACGCTTTCTTTCCATATGCCGGGAGCATGGGCTGAATGCTGAATAACCAAGCCCCTGGATATGTTATTTTAATCCCCAGTATCCTAAATATGCATTCATAGCTCTTTGCTGCTCCAGCTTATAGGCTTCCGTGAAGGCAGTTGTCTGATTCGTTGCCTGTGCCTGCATCATGGAATAATACTGTGCAAGCTGCATTGCCTGTGCTGCTTTAACTGCATTGTATTGTGCCACTGCATTGGCCTGTGCCGCTGCCGTTCCGTTTGCAATCATCTGATACTGCGCTGCCTGCAGGGTCTGTGCATTAACGATGGCATTGTACTGTGCCATTGCCTGTGCCTGTAACACTGCATTGATCTGTGCCTGCTGTGCTGCCTGTGCCTGTAATGCCTGTTGATAGAGGGCTGCCTGATACTGTGCTGCCAAAGTGGCGTTGTACTGATTCAGAGCCGCCTGCTGTAATTCTGCGTAGGTTGCAGCCTGTGCCTGCTTTGGAACAAGCAGGGCAATGGCACATGCAGCGGTTATGGTCAGGGTTAATTTTATAAGTTTGTTCATGAGCGATTTCCTCCGGGTTTCTGATCGTATCGTTTGGGTTGTTTAGTGTGTTGCTATAGGAATAATATATAACATTTTTTCGGGAGATTCAAGAAAATTCACAGAAATGTCACAATGCTGAAAAAAAGGGGTGACGTAGGGATTGGTTTTGGGGAGTATGGTATGAGGTGGGCTTGGTTTAGTGAAAGATAAAAGAATATATAAATATGACGCTTAGGCTCTCTGCGAGAGCTAAGCTGGTATGGTATGGAGGCTTTGGGGGGAATACAGAGAGTGCAACAAAAAAGAGGGCTTGCCCTCTTTTTTGTTGCCGCCCTTTTGGGCGGCTATATAAATCAAAATAGATGGTTCTTACCGTGCGAGCACGGACGAACCATCTATTTTGATTTATGCACTCTCTTCCATTATCGGATTAGTTGTTGATGAACTTGCTTTCTTCGTTGTTCCAGCTGTAGAGTTTTCTGATTTCTTTGCCTACTGCTTCTGAGGGGTGCTCGGCTGCCAGCTTCTTCATGGCTTTGAAGTGTGCCTGACCACCTGCAGGAGACATGTCGAGCAGGAATTCTTTTGCGAAGGAACCGTCCTGAATGTCTGAAAGGATCTTTTTCATGGTTTTCTTGGTTTCTTCTGTAATGATCTTAGGCCCTGTGATGTAATCTCCGTATTCTGCTGTGTTGGAGATAGAATATCTCATGCCTTCAAAGCCTGACTGATAGATTAAATCCACAATCAGCTTCATCTCGTGGATACACTCAAAGTATGCATTTCTCGGATCATAGCCACCCTCTACCAAGGTTTCAAAACCTGCCTGCATCAATGCGCATACGCCGCCGCATAATACTGCCTGCTCACCGAAGAGGTCTGTCTCTGTTTCTGTTCTGAAGGTTGTCTCAAGAACACCTGCTCTTGCTCCACCGATTGCAAGACCATATGCAAGTGCTTTGTCCAGTGCCTTGCCGGTTGCATCCTGATGTACTGCTACCAGACAGGGAACGCCCTTGCCTGCCTGATACTCGCTTCTGACTGTATGTCCGGGTCCCTTAGGTGCGATCATTGTAACATCAACATCCTTA
>CAZABT010000067.1:0-14687 GCA_964483395.1 uncultured Lachnospiraceae bacterium | reverse complement strand
AAATGAGCGACTTAATTGCCTTGATTGAAAAATCACACCAAGGGGATAAAGAAGCAAGAGAGGAACTGATAGAAAATAATCTGGGACTGGTACACTGCATCGTAAGGCGATTTCTCAATCGAGGGCAGGAGCCGGAAGATTTGTTTCAGGTAGGAGTTATAGGACTGATTAAAGCAATCGATAAGTTTGACTGCTCCTTTGATGTCAAGTTCTCCACCTATGCAGTACCGATGATACAGGGGGAAATCAAGCGTTTCCTGCGTGATGACGGAATGGTCAAGGTGAGCCGTTCCATTAAGGAAAACGGCTGGAAGATCAAGAATGCAGCAGAGCAGCTGACCTATCAGCTTGGCAGGGACGTTACACTGCAGGAGTTGGCAGAGGCTACAGGTCTGACCTTGGAAGAGGTTGTGATGGCGACAGAGGCCAATGTGGAGGTAGAGTCCATATACAAACCGATACAGGGGAATGACGGGAGCCAAACCTATCTGATCGATAAGGTGACAACAGCGGCAGGCGGCGGAGACGCAGAAACCGAGAAGCTGCTGAATCATATGGTTCTAAAGCAATTGCTGGAGCATCTGGAAAGTGCGGAGCGAAAGCTGATCCTGCTGAGGTATTTTTATAACAGGACACAGACTGAGGTGGCGGGTGAGATGGGCATCAGTCAGGTGCAGGTCAGCCGTCTGGAAAAGAAAATTCTGTTAAGAATGAGGAGCCTGCTGTAGATGCTACAAGCCGATTCCGACATAGATACAAATGGAGCATAGGGCATAGAGCTCTGTACAAATCAATAAAGTAAAAAAAGCAAAGCTCTGGGTCTTTGGACTGATGGCAGAAGCAGTGTCCTCAGCAGGATTCAATTTGTCAGCCAGCAGACCGAGAAACAAGCTTTCAGGAATCAGAATGCCTGCAATATAGCGGATATCCTGAGAACTGAAATACAATTGCTTTAATGCAAAACTGAAATAAACAATGAGTTGAGTGATATAGAAAACACCGAGATACAATTTCCACTCCAAAGTCAAGGGCGAACGCTTGCTGAACAGGAAGAACAAGGTAGCAAGTAAAGCCGTAACTGCAAGCAGAACTGCCGTAATGAACAGAATGATTGCAAACGGATTGACCAGCGGGTTTTCATTCCCATAATTATATTCCCCAAACAAAGAGGTCTTGATTAAGGCAAGCAGGATATTATATTCATCATAGGCATCTCCGTTGTTAATCATGGCAGGGTATACACTGCTCAGACGCAGGTCGAACAGCCTCTGGAAAAGTGAATACTGTGCCAAGCCCTCTCCGACAGCAGGAGTGTAATTCAGAGGGACATTAAATAACACCTTGTTTCTGATTGGTGCCCAAAGACCGAGCGGAAAACAGACAACGACAAAAGCAGCAAACTGTATCCAATAGGTCTTAAAATTTTTCCAAAAGAATTTTATATGGAAATGCCGGTCGGCAGCAGTCTCCGTCATTTTATTGGTTGAATCGGTCATAAGCTTCAGCAAGAAGAGTACGGCAACAGCAGGTGCAAGAGAGCCGCCTGAGAGTTTCGTCATCATAGAACCACCGATACAGACTGCGGTCAGAAGCATTAATCCCAGCTTAGGTTCCTGATACCATTTCAGGGCAAAGTAAAATGCAGCAACCTGAAGTGCAATGCAGAGCGCATCATTATTAATGCTGCCTGACATCAAAATAAATACAGGAGAAAAAGCAGTGACCATACAGGCAATTCTCATGCCCCATTTTTTAAGATGGAATTCCTGAAAAATATAATAGGAAATCATTGTGATGGAGCAGGTATAGAACAGCGTCAGTACCTGTACGTTTTCCTGTGCCTGCTGAAGCGGGATACCAAATTTGGTGTTTATTTTTATCCATAGAGCAGCCAGGATATGATGCAGGGGAGGCTGAAAGAAAGCCCATTTTTCACGTGGATCAAAGTCGGGAAGAGAGTGATATTGCAGGAGATATTCAATATAAGCAGCATGCCCTTCCTCTGCGCCGAAATTGATTACATCATGCTGGCGGCACCAGACCGGAGTATAGAGGATATAGGCAATCTTCAGCAGGATACCGATGCCGATGATTATGGTAATCCAATTGAGCGGCAGATGTTTACGCAGTGCCCATATACCGAGCAATATGGCAGCAAGCAGAAACAGAAATGTGCCGGAATGAAGATCCTCACGTGTTCCGTCCAGCGCAAGGCTGATCAGCATACAGACTGCAAATAAGAGCACAAAGGGCTCAATGCGTAATCGTTGATGATGTTGCTCCATGAAACGCCTCCTATCGGGTCAGGCAGACGAATATGCTGCTTCTGACTCCTTCCTGTCGAATACACCTAGTATACCATGATTTATGCTTCAGTACCATCCTCACACAAACTTTTTGGTGAAAACAATTTCTTTTAAATTGCATTCATTTATACATGATGATATGATTATTCTTGTTGAAAAGAGTATTGCATTGAAGAAATCAATCATGAAGGTGGGAAGCAGAATGGGTGGAATATTTGGCGTAGCAAAGAAGACAGATTGCGTACTGGATTTATTTTTCGGAACGGACTATCATTCGCATCTGGGAACCAGGCGGGGTGGTATGGCGGTATATGGCGAGCGAGGCTTTGACCGTGCCATACATAATATCGAAAATTCGCCGTTCCGTACCAAGTTTGACCGTGATGTGGGGGAACTAAAGGGAAATCTCGGAATCGGCTGCATATCGGATTACGAACCACAGCCACTGCTGATTCAGTCCCATCTTGGCAGCTATGCCATTACGACTGTTGGAAAAATCAACAACTTGACCGAACTGGTCAACGAGGCGTTTACATCCGGCAGAACGCAGTTTTTGGAGATGAGTGGCAGCAATGTCAATCCGACAGAACTGGTTGCTTCCATCATAAATCAGAAGGATAGTATTACAGAAGGAATACAGTATGCGCAGAGTCTCATTGACGGCTCTATGACGATTATGATCATGACCAAGGATGGAATTTATGCTGCCAGAGATTTGTATGGAAGAACGCCGGTCGTGATTGGTCACAAGCAGGATGCTTATTGTGTGTCCTTTGAGAGTTTTGCTTATATTAATTTGGATTATCAGGATGTCAGGGAGCTTGGTCCCGGAGAGATTGTATTTATCACACCGGAAAGCTGTGAGACTGTCAGCGCGCCCAAAGAGGAAATGAAGATCTGTACATTCCTGTGGATTTATTATGGATATCCGACTTCGACCTATGAAGGAGTCAATGTAGAGGAGATGCGTTATCAATGCGGTGATATGCTGGCAAGACGTGATTATGTAAAACCGGATATTGTAGCCGGTGTGCCGGATTCCGGAATTGCACATGCCATTGGTTATGCAAACCGTTCAGGCGTGCCCTTTGCAAGACCGTTTATCAAATACACACCGACATGGCCGCGTTCCTTTATGCCGACCGACCAGGGGCAGAGAAATCTGATTGCCCGTATGAAGCTGATTCCGGTAGATGCACTGATTCGTAATAAGAGCCTGCTCTTGATTGACGATTCCATCGTGCGTGGGACGCAGCTCCGGGAGACGACTGAGTTTCTGTACCGCAGCGGAGCCAAGGAGGTTCATATCCGGCCGGCTTGTCCGCCGTTGCTGTATGGCTGCAAATATCTGAATTTTTCAAGATCCAATTCAGAACTTGATCTGATTACCCGCCGCATCATTCAGAAGCGGGAAGGCGACCAGATCTCAGATGAACTTCTGAAGGATTATGCAGATCCGGACAGTCGGAACTACGCGGAGATGCTGGAGGAGATACGTAAGCAGTTGAATTTCACGACCTTACATTTCCATCGCTTGGATGATATGGTTCAGTCTGTAGGAATTGCACCGGAAAAACTGTGTACTTATTGCTGGAATGGAGAAGGTGACTGCGCCTCCTGTCATAAATGTAAATAAAAAACGCCCTGCGGGGCGTTTTTTATTGCAACAGACAGGTTTGTCCTTACATTTGCAGGAACATTCTATGTGCCCTCATTTCTTCAGGCACAGCAATCTTATTGTTTGTCATTTTCTGCAAGATCATGTCATTCAGATGGATTGCCTGCTTATTTTTATTGATATAACGTTCAACAATTTCTTTATACAGTGGGTTGTTAATCATGTTTTCCCGAACGGCTTTACTGAATGGGCAGTAGTTAAACAGGATATAGCGTGACAGCTTGTTCATGCGGATAGAGCCGATTCCTTCAAACATTACATAGTCGATATAGTCCCGCACGAACATTTCCTTGGAGCTGTTGCGGGCTTTCTGCATGGCAAGCTTGATCTTGTCCTTGGCCTCAGGAGAAAGGTCACGATTTTTTTTGTAGGTTTCCAAATAGTCACAGTAATCACTGGTCAGAGAGCGCTCCGAAATATCATTCCATCGTACGCCCTGAATACGGCGGCAAAGTTCCCAGCGAAACTCACCGGTCAGACGAACCATGGTCGGATAGAGATCTTCAGTGGAAAATACCGATAACATCATACGTGCGGGTGAATTTCTCTTGCGGCCGGTGATTTCCTGCCACATAATACCGCGTGATCCCATGTTGGGCATTAAAATGATGTCGGGGAGCACTTCACTTTGTACCAGCTCCTTGGTAATTCCCTTTTCGGGATTGGTATAGATCGTTTCTCGGTAGTATGCGGAATAATCGATAGAACGAATCTGTTTCAATGCATCGTGGATGGCTTCAGGTGACAAAAAAGCATTTTCAAGCTGTTTGTACAGGTTGTGCTCCGAGAGGATAGGACAGAAGGTCGTAATCCGTCCGAATGTGACTTTGTTGGTCAGGCGGAACATGTTATCAAATTCAAAATTGACACGCTGCTCCTTGTTGCGAAGTGCGGCGGCCTCCTGATCAGCAGTCAGCTTGCCTGTAACGCGGAGGTTATGCAGATAAGCTGTATAGTCAATGTTCAGGTCATTGATACAGGGATCTTTCCGGCCATGATATATTTCAATCAGCCAGTGATAAAGCATAAATACATTTCCCTTTGGATCAGGAACAATTTTATCTGTTAATATGTACAGATACAGAGCATTATCCATTCCGAGCACAGTTTCATCCACATAGCCGAAATAGAAAAACATGTTCAGAACGGTTGGAACTGCTGGATCATCCAGACTCTTAAAAAAGGCAGCACGGTAGCAGTCATAAAACAGGGCCGTAATCTGTTTGCGCAGTTCTCTGGAGGCATCATCAGTGGCATTGCGGTCTGCCGCTTGCGTAAACTGCTGAACCAGTGTGCGGAAGCGGCGCGCATCCACTTCAGGGATTCCTGCATAGCCGGTTATGGTGTCGATGGAATTGCTGAGTGCATCCTTGGCCTTTTTGACGGTCTCCGCAGTCAGTGCAGATGTGATGGAGGATTCAGCGGTCTTTTTTGCACCAACTGTTTCACGATATTCTGCCATCCTGTTTTCAATCAATTGCTGATCGATGTGTGTTTCGCGATTGATTTCTAAAATAATGGAATCCAAAATGTTTCTGACCGGAGTCAGATCAACGTCTGCGGAAAGCTCTCCGGCATTTTTATATAGGGCAAGATAGTAAGTATAAAGATCCAGATTGAAATCACTCAGGAATAGATCGTAGATCATGTCCAGATAGCGGTGGAGCCGTTCACAAAACGGCAGGATGTACATGATATCGGTACATGCCTTCATGATAAAACCGACACAGGCGTTGGGACGACCGTCATAAAACTGCTTCCATTGTGCCTGTGTGGTCGTGCCAAGCTCTGTATAGTAGTCGATCAGCCAGTTATCAATCACGGAATCAATGGCAAATTCGTTTAATTGTCCGATGCCGGGCAGCGATTGTGGTGCAACATGGTACATGCCGCACAGCTCCTGATATTTATCATAATGGTCGGAGGCAGAATCATAGAGATTTTGACAATCCTGCAGCAGTGCAGTGTATACATCTAAGAAGGAACAGCATTTTCCCGCAAAGCTGGCAGTAATCATATTTGCGGCCCCCGGATTTTCGGCGATCAACGCGGCAATATCAGTTGGTGAAGTATAGGGATATACATAGAGCGTGGTATCCTCCAGAGCAGTATACTCAAACGGATAATAGATGTTATCTGATTCACAGATTCCGAGAACTTCTCCTTTTCCAAGGATCATTTCAGAAAACTGACTAACGGCCTTAATGCTTCCTGCTGCTATGATACATAGCTGTGTGTCCCGATCACCTTCACGGCGAATGACTGTATCTTTTGTGAATTTCATACCTGTCATGATGTACTCCTTCTTCCATGAAAAATCTGATTTTCAATGATAATGAACTCAAGTGTAATGAGCCTCTAAGACATAGTATATTAAAAAAACGGCAATTTTACAATAAAATTGTGAAATTTGCATAATAGCATTGTAATAAACAGGAATAATATGTTAGAATGGCTAAGAAGGGTTCAGATTTGCATTTGCAAGGGGCTATTGCATTGATCATGCAATGGGAATGGAGCGTGTTCATGAAGTCAGGACAGGATGTGGGGGAAATATCTGATGCCAGACTCAGTAATCTGCTGACGAAGATTCCGATACACATTATTATGGATAATATGCAGGGTGGTTTTGGTCTGCTTGGGGTAGGAGATGTAATCAGACATCTGTATCTCAATCAGTGTTTTTATGATATGCTCGGATATACGTCTGCAGAATACAGACAATTGCTTGAGACGGATTATAAGGTGTTATTTTCAAAGGCAGAGGCAGACAGGATGTGCACTTTGCTTCGCAGATCGGTTGCAACGGGAGAACTTGCAGACTTTACTTACCATGTACGCAGTAAGGAGCATGGCCTCAGATGTCATCATCTAAAGGGGATTCCGATTTACAGTGAGGAATATGGTGGGACGGTTTTTATTACCATGGTAACAGATGTTACGGAAGAAGAACGTTCCAGATTGTCTCTTGAAAAGCAGTATAAGAAGGCACAAAGGCTGTATAGAAGGGAGATGCGATATTTTGAAGGAATGTCGCAGGCCATTCTTTCATCACTGAAGGGGAATTTAACAACGGGTGTGATTGAATTTCATCGTACCAGTACAGGAAAAACCTTTTTGGAGCAGGAAGGGATATCTTATGAAAAAAGTCTGGAAGAGATTGCGACGGAAATAGATGATGAAGAGGAACGAGTTGCTTTTTTACGGTGCTTCAATCGTGAGAAGCTGCTGACTCTTTTTGAAGCAGGAGAGCATGATACAGAGATTGAATACCGCCGCAGGACAGGCCCGAATGAATTCCTGTGGGTACGGACTTATATGAAGCTGCTGCATGCTCCGGATACCAATGACGTGATTTGCGTGGCATATACGAGAAATGCAGAGAAGGAAAAGAATCGTATGACGACGAGCCGTATGCTGCTTAACCAGCTTCATGTGGCTACGGATCAGTTATATGTATATGTTATGGCACTGGATTTTAGAGATTATACCTATGATGTGATTCAGGAGGATCATAAACAGTCGATTCATTTTCCGCTGCATGGTGATATTGGGGAACTTGTGCAGACATTATATATGGAATATCATCCGGACAGCTTTGATTTTCTGGATACCATCGGTTCCTACCCTAATATGATGGCGAAGCTGGTCGGAAGAAATGAACTCGTATATGAAGTAAAGGTTCTGCGTAATGGTGCAGAGGTGTGGTATGAACATAAAATCATCCCCGTGGAGCAGGGAAGACAGATCTATTACCTCGTTATGACACTGGACATCACCAAGAAAAAGACAGCAGAGGCTGAATTAAAAAAGGCTTTGCAGGAGGCTAAGGCTGCAGGAAAGGCCAAGCAGGACTTTCTGGCGCATATGTCTCATGAAATGCGGACACCGTTAAATGGTATTAAGGGATTGTTGGATATCATGCAGCAGCGTCCTGAACTGGAACAGGATAAGATGCTTCATGATGCCATTATGTCCGTAAATCATTTGTCCGGACTGATTAATGATGTACTGGATATGGCTAAGATTGAGAGCGGCAATATAGAATTGCGCAGAAATATAGTATCTTTTGGAGAGATGAAGGAATACTTGGAGTCTATCATCGGCCCGATGGCGGAACAAAAGAACATTACATATGTCTATCATTGCGAGGAAAAACAGAATATCTATGTGTATGCCGATCTCGGAAGAGTCAGACAGATTTTGATCAATCTGCTTACCAATGCGGTAAAATATACGCCGCCGGGAGGCCGGGTCATTTATCATTGCGGTTATCACTTCATAGATAATGACAGGGTCAAAATCTATATGGGGGTAGAGGATACCGGCATTGGAATGAGCCGGGATTTTCTCAAGAGTGTTTTTGTTCCGTTTGAGCGGGCAGAGGTGGCACGGGCGTTATACAGTGGAACCGGTCTGGGTCTGCCGATTGTGAAAAGCCTTGTAGACCTGATGGATGGCAGAATCGAGATTGAAAGTGAGCTTGAAAAGGGAACCAATATTAAGGTGACATTTGATGCGGATGTGGTAGACGAGAACTCAGAGCACTTTACAAGATATCAGCAATGTGTTGCCGAAACAGGATTTGAAGAGATGCGTCTGCAGGGAAAACATGTTTTATTGGTTGAAGACAACATCGTGAATATGGAAATTGCCGAATACAATATCAAATCCATGGGGCTGACCTGCGACAAGGCCTATGATGGTGAAGAAGCCCTGCAAAAATATATGCAAATGCCCTCCGGCAGCTATGATATCATATTCACTGACATTATGATGCCTCATAAGGATGGTCTGACACTCGCCCGTGACATCCGTCAATCCGGCCGTCAGGACGCCCTCACAATCCCCATAGTAGCCATGACAGCCAACGCCTTCACCGAAGACATTGAAAAATCCATGGAAAGCGGAATGAACTACCACCTAAGCAAACCCTTCGACATCAAAGACATCCGAGGAATATTAATAAAAGAATTTACAACCCGATAAGCAGTTATCTGCGAACCAAAAGAAAGGGTCTCGTGTCTGAACGTTCACGTTCAAGCACGAGACCCTTTCTTTTGGTTCATTGGAACGCAAGGATGAGCGCGGAAATCCACAGGATTTTCGCGCTCACCCTTACGTTCGCAGATAACGTCCCTCCCCTCAACCCTTTTCTTTCTTTTTCTTTTTTTCCCTTTCCCTTTCCCTTTGCCCTTCCCTTTTCCGTTCCCTTCCTTTCTCTTTCCCTTCCCTTCCCCTTCCTTATCTTTCTTATTTCCCTATCTTTCCTATTTTACTACCGTTCCTGTTTCCTTATCTTTTACTATCTTTTCTTATGTTTCCCATGCATAATTCCCGTCACCATCACACATACTACCACCATTCCCACATCTACACTCACACCCCCAAATTGTCCCTATTTTCAGGAACGGAGGAAAGTATATGTCAAATGAGACACTCTATCTCAAAGCGGACCGCAACATAGAAATATTTACAGAGGATGTACATTTGTCGGACGTAGCCAAAATGACCTGTACCAACCAGACTGTTGTGAATCGCCTGAAGACCATTCGTATCTGTAAATTCAAACAGAATGAAAAACGTAAGATTATCAGTATCTTAAAAATCATAGAACAAATACAGGAAATTTATCCCAATGCAACCGTCAGCAATGAGGGAGAGACTGAAATCGTAATCGAATATTTATCCAAAAAGGATCAGATAAACGTAGGTATGATACTGAAAATTGCATTTGTCTGCATGATCAGTTTCTTCGGAACCGCCTTTACCATTATGGCTTTTCATAATGACATAGGAATCACGGATGTATTTGGTGATGTCTACACTATGGTAACAGGTGATTTTACAACAGGCTTTACTATATTGGAGGTTTCCTATTCGATTGGTCTTGCTCTCGGAATCATATTGTTCTTTAATCACATCGGCAGTCGACGGATCACCAAGGACCCGACTCCAATTGAAGTAGAAATGCGAAAATACGAAGAGGATGTAAACCAGACATTGGTCGATAATGGAAACAGAGAAGGGAAGATCATTGATGTGGAATAGTCTATGGCTTGCCATATTTGGCCTCAGCTTTGGCATGCTTGCAGCAGGAGGAGTCTTTACGGTCTTGATCGCAGTCGGTCTGCTGCCTCGGTTCGCAGGAAAAACGCATACAGCAGAGCATATTTTTTTATATGAAGAGATGGTCGTATTTGGAACGATCATCGGTTGTCTGCTGAGCATATTCCAAATACGATTTGGAGATCTTGGCATGCTTGGCCAGCTTCTGCTTGGTCTATACGGACTCTTTTCAGGGTGCTTTGTCGGCTGCCTTGCACTGGCAATTGCCGAAATGTTAAATTCCATTCCGATTTTCGCAAGACGGATTGCATTCCGCCATGGACTGGGCTTTGCCGTTACAGCGATGGCACTTGGGAAGATGATAGGTTCTATGATCTATTTCATTTTCGGTCTGGGTGTAGATGTGGGTTGAGGTCTGGGTATAGATGCAGGATGAAGACTGCGCATTTAAAAGGTGTATTTTCAATATCATTAAGACTTGACACTGCTTATGTCAAGAGGAAGGTATCAATATGAATGAAACAGAAAAGTTGCAATATGAACAAATAGTACAACAGGTCACTCCTACACACAATTTGGGGCTGCAGATGCTGAAAGCATTTATTGTGGGTGGAATAATATGCACGTTGGGACAGTGGATATTGAATTATTGCAGTTCTCTTGGACTTGATCAGACAACATCAGGGGGTTGGTGTGCGTTGCTTCTGATATTATGCTCTGTTCTTCTCACAGGCTTCAATCTTTATCCGAGCATTGCAAAATTTTCCGGCGCAGGCATTCTTGTTCCGATTACCGGTTTTGCCAATTCCGTAGCCTCTGCGGCAATCGAATACAAAAAGGAGGGTCACGTCTTTGGAATTGGATGCAAGATATTTACAATTGCTGGCCCCGTGATTCTGTATGGGATATTTACCAGCTGGGTGCTGGGGGTGATTTATTGGATAGGGAATGCTCTGACGACTGGATGAAAGCACGGTGTCTGAAATTTGTGAATAAGAACCTGAGCTGAAATAGCCGCTGTGCTCCGGAAGAAAAATTATGAATAAGAACCTGAATGAGATATCTATTGTACTTCGGATGAGAATTTGTGTGGCAGTTCCAATTGGATGTATAGAGAAAAAAGTTAACAAATGCATCACATAAATCCCACAATATGTTAAAAAAGAGCACTATTATTAGAGAAAAGGGATGTATATCAATAAAAGGCACATTTACATCCACAAAATCAGTAAATAGTGGGATAAAGTTTTCTTTTTTCTTGCTATACATCACACTTCATGGGATACAATTTAATATAAAATATTGATATGGGGCAGACACGGAAGAAGTGGTCCTATTCCCAATTCTTTTGGTCAACTTTATTATGTTTCAAAAAAATGAAGGTAGAGTGTGCAATTCGTACTTGGGGTGAATGAAAGTATGGCTTACAATTTATGCATAACGGAGGGATGAAAGCACAGTTTCCATTTAAGTTATGAGTGGAGTTAAAGGTACAATGTTTTGTGCTGCAGGAAATAGTGTTGTCAATATTTTAAGCTATAGGAGCTAAAGGTACAATATTTTGAACTATAGGAAATAATGTTGTACAATGTTTTCAATGATATCAATACTGAGAGGATTATCTCTTGTTTCATATGTGGTAATCAGGTTGATGGAGGGTATGATGTTGTGCGAAGTGTAAAGCCGCAGTTTGGAAATTGTCTTTTCACAATATTCAGGATAATCCATTCGTCCAAAATGTTCCCAATAGAATAACTTGCCTGTTTCAGGATGGCGTATTGTAAAGTCAGGATATATGATTGCTTCTTCTAATTCTAATGCACATTCATAACGATAGGGAATTTGATTGGTATACAGTACCATATCAATCATTGCTTCTGATTTAGATCTGACGATGGTACCGGAGCAAGTCTTATGATTTAAATGTTCAGGAAAGCCCGGATTATGCAAATATGCGGAAGTAACCCATTTTTGCAGTTCATGTGAGATAGGACGGAAGAAACGGGAAAGAAGCTGCTGATATTCGGGCAAATTAGTAAAGAGCGTTTCAGATTTAGGCAATTCAGTTTTGTGATGACGAAGATACAGGTCAATTGCCTTCTTCTCATGGACGGATTCTGTCAGAAGATGTGACAGGTATTTCTTATAGGCAAGTTGTTCAGCAAGAGAATGGTTGGTCTTTGGAATATATGTATTTTTACCGCTGTCACTATGATACCATTTATAGCGGTTTCCGTCATGCGTAATGTAGATTTTGCCAGAGGGCAAATCTTGTAGAAGTGTCTGTAATTGTGTGATTTTTTCTTCAAGCTGCAGGCTTTTGGAAAGCATTTTTTCATATAACGTATTGGTTGTCCTCCTTACATATTATTTTGTCTTGTGGGGTGGATTGCTGAGAGGAAAATGAGATGGTTCAAAATGAATCACTATATGATGTTAAATATTAAACCATATCCCTGAAAGAAAGTAAAGAAAAAACGATGTAAGACTGACAGTGCAAAGTATAAGACTGCCAGTGCAAAGTATAAGACTGCCAGTGCAAAGTATAAGACTGACAATGCAAAGTATAAGACTGACAGTGCCGAGTATAAAACTGACAGGAAAATAAATGATGTAAGATTAACGGGAAGTCAATGCTGAAATGTGAACGCATAAAAATAAACAGGGCAATGCTGACAGGGGCAATACTGACCGAAAGTTTACATTGAATATAGAATGAAAACGTGATATTGTAGGTAATACTCAGGCAAATGATTGCATTTTGCCTGCTGGATACAAAGGAAATACGAGGTGTACGGGGTGTGAATAAGGCAAGTAAACAGTCAGAATTTCTGCGCGGTGCGAAGACAGGAATTCCGGTTTTGATCGGGTTCTTTCCGGTAGCAACAACATTTGCCGTGCTGGCGGCACAAAGTGGAATGAATGCACTTGAGACAGGCATGATGTCAGCGATAGTGCTGGCGGGCTCCAGTCAGATCATGGCGGCTCAGATGCTGATTGCGGGCAGCGGCATGATGGAAATCGTATGCGCAGTGTTCTTTTTGAACATCAGGCATTTTATCATGAGTACCTATGTTATGCGTCGGCTGAATCAGTCAACGCTCAAGGCAAAGCTGATTATGGCATTTGGAGTGACAGATGAGAGCTTTGCCCTTTACTCCGTAGAGCCGGAATCAAGCGGAGCTCCTTTTTTCGCCGGAGTCGCCTGCATGACTTTTTTCTCATGGGTCATCGGAACCGTTGCGGGAAGTTTTCTGATTCGGTTTGTTCCGCAGGAAATCTGTTCCTATCTGGTGATCGCACTTTATGCAATGTATATTCAAATGATCGCACCAAAGGCAGTTGGAGACCCGGATATCTTAAAAACGGTGCTCATCAGCATTTTATTGAACTGTATTTTGAGTATCTGGATTCCGTCAGGCTGGTCCATCATCATTGCAATGCTTGTGGGGGCGGCAGTCGGAAGCGGCTTTGGCTTGAGAAGGGAGGAAAAAGAGCATGCATATGAATCTATTGATTCTGCTTCTGCTGATGTTTCTCGTGACATACATTCCGAGAGCACTGCCCGTTCTTCTGGTTCGGAAGGCTAAGCTGAACAGACGCATGGAACTGTTTTTGGAGTACATACCTTATGCAGCACTGGGTGCGCTGATTTTCCCCGGAATCTTGAACATGGATACAGCGCATGTACCGCTTGCGGTGATAGCGGCTGTACTGGCATTTATACTCGCGGTCAAAAAGGGAAATATGATTTTGACGATTTCTGCTACAACGGCACTGTATATCATCCTGCAATTATTGGCTTAGATGAAAAATGTATAAAAAGCAATTCTCCGGAAATACTAGCAATAGTACAACATACGACAAGGGATGTTGCAGAACAGGATTCGGAGGTGGCGTGAGATGACACAGATGATCGGAAAACAGAGTATCAGATTTGAAAGTCCGGTATATATTGTGAATTCTGCTTCCATAGCAGGCAAGAAAGAGGGAGAAGGACCTCTGGGAAATTTGTTTGACGTGGTCTGTGAGGATGCCATGTTTGGAAATAAGACATGGGAGGAAGCAGAGAGCACACTGCAGAAAGAAGCCATATCCATGGCACTTGGCAAGGCATGCATGAAGCCGAAAGAAATCCGCTATTTATTTGCTGGTGACTTGCTTGGTCAATTGATTGCAACCTCATTTGGAACTGCGGGCTATCATATTCCGATGTTTGGACTTTATGGCGCATGCTCTACCTGCGGAGAGGCGCTGTCACTTGGTGCAATGACCATTGCCGGCGGATATGCAGAACATGTATTATGTGTGACCTCCAGT
The DNA here is from genome assembly GCA_964483395.1 of uncultured Lachnospiraceae bacterium. Lineage (GTDB taxonomy): Bacteria > Bacillota > Clostridia > Lachnospirales > Lachnospiraceae > JAAYYM01. The sequence goes on along the minus strand of CAZABT010000067.1, from coordinate 314 downwards.
CATTTTGCAAGTGCCGAAAAGCAGTTTCGATTTCCTCTGGAATATGGGAATCAAAGACCTTTGTCGGCGACATGGACTGTGACAGGAGCGGGCGCTTTCGTGCTGTCGGAGCAAAGAGAGATCAAGGGAAGTACGGCATCAGCGAATATTACAGGAATCACAACAGGTAAGATTGTTGATTATGGGATTCAGGATTCCATGAATATGGGAGCGGCAATGGCACCTGCGGCAGCGGATACGATTTATCAGAATTTTATGGATTATAACAGGAGTCCAAAGGATTATGACAGGATTGTCACAGGCGATCTTGGCAC
>CAZABT010000066.1:0-14789 GCA_964483395.1 uncultured Lachnospiraceae bacterium | reverse complement strand
CCTCTTTTTATTTAATTATTGTCCTGTAAGATGAGTATTGTCGACAGATCAAATCATTTTGGGCAAAGAACAATAGAAAGAGGAATTTTTATGTGGAAAAAGAATTTCAGACATCGGAAAATACAAACCTTTATGCTGTTCATGATTGTATTGCTCAGCACGTTGTCACTGTGCGGAGCTGTCAGTATACTGATTTCACTTGACAAGCCATATCATGAGCTTGCAGAGGAATGTCAATCGGCAACAGCTGCCGTATGGGCACTTGATAACAGCAAGGAAACCACAGAGCAGATCAAGGAAAATATGGAGGCGTTAGAAGAAATTGATCATGTATCGACTTTTAAGGCACACTATGTAACAGAGGAGATGACCTGTAAAGGACAGAATATAGAGGCCTTTACGGATCTGACAGAGTATTGTGAGGATATTTTCGGGAAAATACGTTATGTTGAAGGTGAAACAGTAGCTGCAAGGCCTCTTGAGGATAATGAGTGCATCGTGCCGGCCTGTATCTGCATCGAATATGGTCTACAAGTAGGAGATATCATATGCATCAAATTTCCGAAAGAAGACGTAAAGTATACGATCAGAGCAATTTTTGCAGAGCCTTATGGTTCATCAGTGGCTTATGACAGTTGTACTTTGATCAAAGAATTACCGAGCAGCGTAGAGCCGGGATATTACATTCGTCTCTATGGAAAAGAGGGTATCAAGAGTTCGGAAATTGAGGAAGCCTATCGTGAAAAATATGAGGAAATGAATTTTACCATTAATACACTTGAAATCGAAATCGCCAACAATCTTCTGGCGGGTACGATTTTGGGAGCAATCCTGCTTGCAATCGGAGGTATACTGCTGATTGTCAGCGGTCTGATCATAAATTTTATGGTACGCAATACCATGATCAACGATGCAAAATCGATTGCCATTTATAAGACGATAGGTTATTCCGGTGCGGATATCATTAAGATGTATCTAACATTTTACTTTACAGTTGTTTCTGCGGGTGCAGTAGGTGGTATTATCAGTGCAGATCTGTTTGTAAGAGCCATCATGAAGTCCATGTATCAAAGCATCGGAGCAGAAGCAAGCGGAAATATATGGATCCCCGGTATTTGTTGCTATGTGCTTATAGTCGGTTTTGTACTGGTCATTATTTACGGAATCATGCGTAAGACCAGAAATGTGAAACCGGTGTATGCACTTAATGGGCTGCAGAATGTAAATACAAAGAAAAAGAAATATAAGGGTGACTCTAAGATGCAGTTTTCTGCAATTGGAATTGCTGTCAGAACGATCTTGAGAAATAAGAAGGGTGCAGTTGGGATCATTGTCACTTCCATAGTAACAATATTTGCAATGAATTTTGCAATCATCTCATTAGATGTTGCCAATACCCTGAAGGAAAATAATGATTACTGGCTGGGCATAGAGGACTGTGATCTCATGGTGACAGCAGGAGAAGGCATTGATGCGAAAGATCTTGAAGTGCTGTTGGAAGACAGAGCAGAGATTGAACGCATGATTCCATGTAATCTTGAGGATGGACGATTTACGCTGGATTGGAAAAAGGGTATGGAGTTTACACTTGTATTTCCGTTTATTTATGACGATTTCGATGAGGCAGGCTATGAGGTCATCGAAGGAAGAAATCCTAAAAGAGCCAATGAGATTGCAATATCCAATAAGGTGGTAAAAAATACTGGAAAGCAGATAGGTGATTATATCAATGTCAATATGAATCATAAAAAGTATAGCTTATTAATTACCGGTGTTTATCAAACCTATTACAGTATGGGGAAATCGGCCAGAATGGTAACAGATACTTATCTTGAGAATGAGATACCGTTCCGATATGACACGGTTTCCATTTACCTGAAGGACGGTGAGAATCTGGATCAGTGTGTGAAGGAGTTTGGGGAAATCATTGGAAACAAGGGAAGCGTGACCCCTCGTACAGAGATGTTTGCAAGTATTATGTCTCTGATCATGACACCGCAGAAGAAAGCAATACCGCCAATGACAGTATTGATTCTGTTGATAGGAGCAGCCAATATCTTCTGTATCGTATTATTGAAAAATGCAAATAGTGAAAAAACAAACGGAATCTATAAATGTATTGGGTATTCAACCAGACATTTAGTCTGGTCGAATGTATGGTATGTCTGTATCATAGCAATCTGTTCCCTGGTGATAGCTGTTCCGTCGATATTGGTGTTTTATCCATACATTATGAGATTGAGCCTGAACATGTTCGGATTATTAGAGTACAGAATCGAATATCAGCCGTTGCATTTGATTATGACCAATATCGGAGTCATTGTGGCTTTCATTATCAGTACAATTATTTCTTCGAGATCTTTGTATCGAATCAATGTAAGAGATTTGGTACAAGAATAGATGCAGGCATGGCGAGCGGCAATCATTATACAGAATATGGGAGAGAACGGATATGAAAAATGTAATTATCAGAACAGAATTACTTTGCAAGAGTTATATTACAGATGGAGAGATCAATAACGTCATCAAGAACATGGATCTGGAGCTGTATGACAGTGACTTCACAGTTATTATGGGAAGCTCAGGCTCCGGAAAATCAACACTGCTTTATGCGCTCAGCGGTATGGATCAGGCAACCACAGGAAAAGTTTTCTTTGATTATGAGGACATAGCAAAGCTAAAGGAAAAGGATATGACGAAGCTTAGAAAGGAAAAACTCGGATTTGTATTTCAGGGGATTAACCTGATTTCCAATTTGAATGTATACGAAAATATTTTAAGTCCTACCTACAAAACGGGAAGAAATCTAAAGGAAATTGATGCTCAGATTGATGAATTACTGGAAAAGCTGGAGCTTACCGATCAGAGAAAGAAATTTCCAAATCAGATGTCAGGCGGACAGAAGCAGCGTGTCGCAATCTGCAGGGCACTCATTAATCATCCGCAGGTGCTTTTTGCAGATGAGCCGACCGGTGCACTGAATTCCTCACAGGGCCAGAGTGTACTGGATGTGCTGACCAGAATACACAACGAGGGTCAGACGGTTGTCATGGTCACACATGATCTGAAGGCGGCAACGAGAGGAAACCGGATTATTTATCTGAAGGATGGCAGAATCGACGGAGAGCTGCAGTTAGACGAATACAGTACGGAAAACAGCGTGGAAAGAGAAGAAACCCTCTATAAATTTCTCAAAGAAAAAGGCTGGTAGAAGATGTAGGGGGGATATGATATAATGTCGACAGACATTATATCAGCGCATGCTTTAGTGCGCATCTACCGGAGGCTCATGATTTGCTTGCAAATCATGATATAATGTCGACAGACATTATATCAGCGCATGCCTTAGTGCGCATCCGCCGGAGGCTCATGATTTGCTTGCAAATCATGATATAATGTAAAAAAAGCGCAGAAATTACAGCAGGAGGTCATATGACACAGACAATCTTGATCATAGAGGATGAAATCGAATTGGCGAAGATTCTGGCTGCTTATCTTGAGGTAGAGGGCTTCAAGGCTGTGACGGCGGCAGATGGTGAGGAAGGTCTCAAACAGTTTGCCGCATGCGAGCCAAGTCTTGTGCTTTTGGACATTATGCTTCCAAAGGTTGACGGTATCAATGTATGTAAGAAGCTACGTGCGGTTTCAGATGTTCCGATTATTATGATCTCTGCCAAGAGTGGTGAGATGGACAAAGTAGTTGCTCTCGGAATCGGAGCAGATGACTATGTAACCAAACCCTTTAGTCCATTGGAATTAGTTGCAAGAGTTAAAGCACAGCTAAGACGCTATGACAAAAGCAGTACGGCGGGAGAGGCAGCTGACGGAGAAATTATGATTGGCGGGCTGTGTCTGAATCATCATACCTATACAGTGACCTTGAATGGAGAGAGCATTGAATTAACAACGAAGGAATTTGAAATTCTCTGGTTTCTGGCAGGCAGTCCGGGACAGGTATTTTCAAAAGAGCAGATTTATCAAAATGTCTGGGGTTATAAGGGAGTAACGGATGAAAACAGTGTGACTGTGTATATCAATCGGATTCGAGAGAAATTAAGTGGACAGGATACGGCATATATCAAAACCGTATGGGGCGCAGGCTATAAATTTTCAGAGGTGAGCTGATGAAGCAGAAGCATAAAATGGCATATATTAATGTAATAACGACTGTATTATGTGCAGTCGTTATTTTTGCTGGAGCCGTGTGGAGTTTTTGTCTGCTGCGCAGCGTAGAGGTGCGGTATTATGACAATCAGGCGCGAACCCTTTTAAATGATACGATGAAGGAAATAGAAGCAGGGAAAACAGCCGTTTGCCAGTTCCCTTATATCGTGTTTGGCACAGACGGCCAGGTGCATTATGCCGATGAGGAATTTGAGGTGGCAGCAGGAGACACAGTCAATGTACAGGAAATGCTTCAGACAGACGAATATTTTGCAGCAAAGCATGCGGGGCAGAATAAAAGAACATTTACGCTGAACACAGGGAGTGTAGTTACAGGTTTTGTCGTATTTTTGCTGCCGGAAGATATCCTGATGGAAGGTACAATAAAGGAACAAATCTCAAAGGATCTGATTCCGGCCGGGGCAGCAGTGGTAATCGTTATTTTGCTGCAGATGGCTATGTCCCTTTTGTACAATCGAAGGGTATTTCGGCCACTTCGGGAAATCAGTACATCTGCAAACCACATCATTGCAGGAAATTATGATTATGAGGTTCTGCGCGTCAGCGGAAAGACGGTGCGAGATGATGAGATGGGCGATTTGGTTTATTCCTTTGAATTGATGCGTGATGAACTGAAAGAAAAGCAGCTTAAAGAGGAGCAGCTTAAGAAATCTCAGCAGGAGTTGATTTCCTGCATCTCACACGACTTGAAAACGCCGATTTCCACAATTAAAGCTTATGGAGAGGGTCTGCGGGACGGAATCGCTCAGACAGAGGAAACCCGCAGGGAATACGAGGAGATCATCATCAATAAAACAAATACTCTTAATCAGATGATTTCCGAACTGCTGGAATACTCCAATGCACAGCTTAACCAGTTGGAAATCGTGCCGAAGGAGATTTATTTTCTTTCTTATTTTGAGGAAGTGGCAAGAGAATTGCAGGGCTATGCAAAGCAGAGAGGGGTTGTGCTGACCTATCAGACTGATCTTACGGATATGATCGTTACCATTGATTGCAGACGTGTGACAGAGGTTCTCTATAACCTGATAGAGAACAGTATAAAATATATTGGAGAACAGGCAGGAAAAATCAAGCTGATTGCTGTGGCAGAGGATCAGAGGGTGTTGATCAGAGTGATCGATAACGGAATCGGGATCAATGCCGATGACATTCCATATGTCTTTGATAAGTTTTACCGTGCCGAGAAGTCGAGAACCTCCAGCATTCCGGGTTCTGGCCTGGGTCTGTCTATCTGCAAATACATCATAGAGACTTTGGGCGGTACAATTTACTGCAAGAGCAGTCAGGGGCAGGGCTGTGAGATAGGATTTACACTTTGTTAAAGCATTTCTTACAAAATAAAACAGATTGCTTTACAGTTATATGGAAATACAAAAGAACCGCTGAGTTGGCGGCTCTTTTAGTATAGAACGAAAAGTAATTGTTTTGGAATTATGACTCCGGCAGCCATACACGCATTTGATTTAAGCCACGGTTAGTCCATGCATAATAAGGAATCAGGTGAATGCTGCAGGATATTTTCTCAGGACGTGACTGCGAGTATAGTGTATTCGCAGAGTGTAGCCTGTAGCCGCCAGTCTCCATAGGTACGATGCCGTACAGCATTGATGCGTCATAGGGAAGGACAGTAATAGGTGCCTCCGGGTCTGCACATAAAGAAAATACATCATTTTCATGGTCTACACCCTCTGCACAGTAAACAAGAGGTCCTCTTGCAAATGCAACTCTGCCGCTGTCCGCACTGACAGCGGTATTTGCAAAAATACGGTAAGGTGTCATATCCAGAGAAAGCTCAATGACATCCCCCTTTACAAAACTGCGGTGAAGATAGAGATAGCCCTTGATATAGTTCACCGTAGCAGCAGAATCATGTAACGAGTCGGCGCTGCAAAGACAATTATCTTTTATTAAGGAAGTTCCGTTTAAAGTCACGTTCGTATGCCGACTCCAGTCCGGAATTCGGATGGCAAGCGTAAATTCTGCAGAACCATTCAAAGGCTCAACAAGATAGGTCACATTACCCTCGTAGGGATACTCTGATGTTACATGAATCAGAGTGTTTTTCTGTTCCAACGTCAGATCTCCGGCCAGGTATAGGTGTGAGTAAAGTGTATCAGCAGTCTCACTCCATGCATATTCTGCAATAGAGGGCAGCAGACGCGCAACATTAGGAGGGCAGCAGGCACAGCCAAACCACTGCGGACGTTCAGGAAGCGCATGCATATGTGTCGGCATGATACCGGAGACACCGGGTTCTGCTTCCAGAGGATTTACATAGAAGAAACGAGTTCCGTTTAACTGCATGCCGGCAAGTACACAGTTGTACAGAGCACGCTCCATGACATTTGCATATCGGCTGTCCATATCCAGTGCTAGCATTTTGCGAGCAAAGAAAATCAGTCCGATTGATGCACAGGTCTCTGCATAAGCAGTGTCATTGGGCAGATGGTAGTCTGTTGTAAAAGCCTCTCCGAGACAGGTCGAACCGATTCCGCCGGTGACATACATCTGTTTTTCCGTAATGCTGTTCCACAATCTCTTGCAGGCTTCAGCCAGAGATGTATCCTGTGTTTCTTTGGCAAGTGATGCCATGCCTGTATAGAGGTAGACAGCACGTACGGCATGACCTGTTGCCCGATCCTGCTTTCTGACAGGCGCGTAATTCTGTTCATATTCATAATTTGTCGGATCGTTGTTCCATACAGTCCAGTCTATTTTTGCCCGTTCTTTCTCATAAAAATGAGGATCCACACCTCTGATGTTAACAAAGTGCTCAGCGAGTTCCAGACATTTCTTCTCTCCGGTTGCATGATACATCCGCATTAGCGCCAGTTCTACCTCCGGATGTCCCGGATAGCCCTCTGCATGATCTGTAATAAAATGCTGGTAAATACAATCTGTCATACGCAGCATGATATCTAACAGTGTGCGCTTACCGGTACTCTCATAATAGGCAACGGCTGCTTCCATCATATGCCCTGCGCAATAAAGCTCATGAGCTTCATGGAGATTGGAGAAATGTGTTTTGTCATCATTTAATGTAAAATAGGTATTCAGGTAGCCGTCTTTCTGCTGTGCACTGCCAATCAGCGCAATGATTTCATCAGCACGCTTTTCCAGTGCGGCATCCGGGAAGAGAACGAGAGTATACGCGACAGCCTCCAGCCACTTTGCCACATCACTGTCCTGAAAAACCATACCATAGAAATCGGTCGGTTTGATCCCCGTTTTCAGATAATCGGCAGCAGCCTGAAAATTGGCAATGGCATGACTCTTATCCGCATCGGGTATCTCGTCGCGCAGAGCCTTTTCCTGATAAGGAATGACCGTTTCCTTAATCAAGTGTTCATAGCGATTCCAAAAAGAATCCTTTATTTCAAAATGCTTCAACAGTTCTAACATAAATCACAGCCTCCTTTAATATATAATTGTTAAGGTGATTAAAAAATAATTTACATTTACCTATACATATATTATAATCGTATTAAAATGGTTTTGAATGCTTTTTATGGACATAAATATATAATATTTTCGCATATTTATGATATGGATGTCCAAAATTAAAAGAATCATGTTCGTCAGAAAACTTGCAAACTGATAAGCTTTTTGACTTTGAGACGCCCAACAGCATGTGGAACAGAATGATGAGTGTCGGAATGAAAAATCTGAGCAGGAGAAAACAGATGAATGATACCAGAGTATATCTCAAAATGAATCAGATGCCATTGGTCAAGGTTGCAGACAGACTTTTTTCCGAGAAATCCTTTATCCATGCAGACAGGAGAGTTGACTTCCATATTTTGATTTATGTGATAGAGGGCTCAATTTCCATTATAGAGGAGGAAATCGAATACGAGATCAGTGCAGGAGAAATCGGTTTCCTAAAAGCAGGACTCAGGCACTATGGCGTGACACCATCGGCTCCGAATTCCAGATGGATTTATGTTCATTTTTTGCTGGAGCAGCCAGCGGAGAAGGATACAGAATTTCAATTGTATACCTCCCATTTGCAGGAGCAGGAATTTACAGGAGAGGATTATCGGTATGTACTGCCTATTCCAAAGACCGTCAATTCTGGAACAGGAAGTGCTCTGGAGGGAAAGCTGTATCATTTGGTTGATTGGTTTCACTCTAATAATCCGTTGAGGGCAGGTTATATGAATCCATTGCTGTTGGAAATCCTGTTAGATTGTTATATGGAAGAAGAACAGGAGAGCAGTTATCCAAATACAGAGATCATCTATGAAATGATTCGATATTTGGAAAATCATGCACACGATCATTTTTCCTCCCAACAGGTTGAGGAGGAGTTTCATTTGAGTTATAAGCATATCTGCAGAATCTTCAAGCAGGCCACCGGCAGGACACTTACACAATATCATACAGAGCTGCGTATGAACGAGGCATCCAGACTGCTGCGGGAAACAACCAATCAGATTTCCGATATCAGCAGTTGTATGGGGTATATGGACCCACTGTATTTCAGCAATGTATTTAAGAAGACAACAGGTCTATCGCCACGCCGCTACCGACAGCAGTATATGGCAGGAAATCAAACAGAAAGTCGGCTCATATAAAGTGTACATATCCCATCCTTTCCCCGCATAGATTGTAAAAACACATTGGTGCGGGGGGTTCTGTATGAAAGGATATATAGAAGAACGTGCAGTGGAAGTGGCCAATTACATAATTGAATCAAATGCTACAGTGCGACAGACTGCGAAGAAGTTCGGGATCAGCAAGAGCACGGTACATAAAGACGTGACGGAGCGGCTGACGCAAATCAATCCGTCTCTGGCAAGCGAGGCACGCAAGGTACTTGATTTGAACAAATCAGAACGACACATACGTGGAGGACTTGCTACGAGAGAAAAATATTTATGCCAGCAAGTAAAATAGGACAGCCGATTCGGTAAAATAGTCGCAAACATTACTTGCATGCCTGATACAGACAGGTGTATGATAGTCAATACCATCAACAAAGAATCTGATTAATATGAAAGAAAAGAAAGAGGAAGCAGAAGTGCTGTTTACGAAAGAAGATTTAAAAAAGCTTGTCATACCACTTATCATTGAGCAACTGCTGGCAGTCGGTGTCGGCATGATTGATACAATTATGATTTCAAGTGTCGGAGAGGCTGCAGTATCAGGTGTCTCTCTGGTTGACTCGGTCAATGTATTGTTGATTAACATTTTCAGCGCCATTGCAACAGGTGGCGCTGTTGTTGCGGGCCATTTTCTAGGTTCCGGAGATGAAGACGGTGCTGATAAAACAGCGGGTCAACTGGTTCTCTTTTCAGGAGTCGTGTCCGTTACGATTGCCGTACTGTTTTTGCTGTGTCATAACCTCATTTTGACACGTGTCTTCGGACACATAGAAGCAGGCGTATATCAGAGCGCCAAGACCTATCTGATCATCACAGCTCTTTCTTTTCCTGCACTTGCTGTATACAATGGCTGTGCGGCGCTGTTTCGTGCAATGGGCAATTCTCGAATTACGATGTGGATTGCACTACTGATGAACCTGATTAATCTGATTGGAAACTCTATTCTGATTTATGGCTGTTCTATGGGTGTAGCCGGAGCGGCAATCGCAACTCTTGCGGCCCGTTGTGCAGCAGCTGTAATTATCATCAAGCTATTGATGAATCCAAAATGGCAGATTCATTTGACACTCAAATCTATGCTGCATTTTGAACGCGGCATTATTAACAAAATTTTATACATTGGCATTCCGAACGGCTTGGAAAATAGCCTGTTTCAGCTTGGAAAAATCATTGTGCTGAGTCTTGTATCGACCTTTGGAACCTATGCCATTGCAGCCAATGCCATAGGAAATACCTTCGCCATGTTTCAGACGCTGCCCGGACAGGCCATCAATCTCGCAATTCTTGCAGTGGCGGCAAAATGCGTTGGTGCCGGAGAATACGAGCAGACCCGCTACTATACCAAAGTATTGATGAAGTGGATCTACGGAATGATTGCCATAGTCAGCCTGCTCTTTATCATAGGAGTTCCGCTGTTTGTACAGTGGTTTCATCTTTCAGATGAGGCGGCGAATGCAACCATACAGATCATCAGGTATCACGGAGTCTGTGCAATGATCATATGGCCGATTTCTTTTTCTCTGCCAAACACCCTGCGGGCGGCCAACGATGTACGCTTTACGATGATCGTGGCAATCCTTTCGATGGGCATCTTCCGCATTGGCTTGAGCTATATACTGGGAGCCTACTGTCACATGGGCGTACTTGGGATATGGGTGGCCATGACCATAGACTGGGCTGTACGTGCGGTTGTATTCCTGATTCGCTATCTCGGCAATAAGTGGACAACTTTATATCATGCAGAAGGGTAGAAATAAGGGCAGAAGCAAGAGCGGAAGTCAGAACGGAAGCAGGGGGGAGAAACAGGGAGGATTTCAAACTTGTATAATAGGCAGGTTTCATTTATAATCAGAAGTATAGGTGTGATTGAAGGTTATGAAGAACTAAAATTATATAAATTTAAAGTAAGAAGATTCAAAAAATAAGAAAGTGTAGAGAAAAAATATGGAGAGAGAAATGATACTCGTACTGGATTTTGGCGGCCAGTACAATCAGTTAATCGCAAGAAGAGTCAGAGAGGCCAATGTATATTGTGAAGTACATTCCTATACAATGACACTTGATGAGATCAAGCGGATGGCACCTAAAGGCATCATACTTACCGGCGGACCCAACAGTGCTTATGCATCTGATTCACCGACCTACGAAAAAGCACTCTTTGAACTTGGGATTCCGATACTCGGAATCTGTTACGGTTCTCAGCTTATGGCACACGTACTTGGCGGTAAGGTGGAGACAGCACCGGTTAGTGAATACGGCAAGACAGAGGTCGATATCGATACAACAACGACGATGTTCAAACAGGTTTCAGATCATACTATATGCTGGATGAGCCATACAGATTACATTGCGCAGGCTCCGGAAGGCTTTGAAATTACCGCAAGAACTCCAGTTTGCCCTGTAGCGGGTATGGAAAACACTTCAAAGAATCTCTATGCGGTGCAGTTCCACCCTGAAGTCGTTCATACGCCTGAAGGTTTCAAGATGCTCACAAATTTTGTACTCAATATCTGCGGTTGTAAAGGCGAATGGAAAATGGACTCTTTCGTAGAGACAAGCATTCAGTCATTACGCGACAAGATTGGCAGCGGAAAAGTTCTCTGCGCCCTGTCCGGCGGGGTAGACTCCTCCGTGGCAGCAGTTCTGCTATCTAAAGCAATTGGCAAACAACTCACCTGCGTTTTCGTAGACCATGGTCTGCTCCGTAAAAATGAAGGCGATGAAGTAGAAGAAGTTTTCGGCCCAAATGGCCCCTATGCCCTGAACTTCATCCGTGTCAATGCACAGGAACGCTTCTACACAAAGCTGGCGGGTGTAACAGAGCCGGAACAGAAAAGAAAGATCATCGGTGAAGAATTTATTCGTGTCTTTGAGGAAGAAGCGAAGAAGATCGGTGCAGTAGATTACCTTGTACAAGGCACCATTTACCCCGATGTTATCGAATCAGGTCTCGGTAAAAGCGCAGTCATCAAATCACATCACAATGTCGGTGGATTGCCGGACTGTGTAGATTTCAAAGAAATCATAGAACCGCTCCGCATGCTGTTTAAAGACGAAGTCCGTAAAGCAGGCTTAGAACTCGGTATTCCTGAAAATCTCGTATACCGTCAGCCCTTTCCCGGCCCCGGATTGGGAATCCGAATCATTGGAGAAGTAACTGCCGAAAAGGTCAGGATGGTTCAGGATGCAGATTTCATCTATCGAGATGAAATTGCTAAAGCAGGCATAGCAAGGAATTTAGGGCAGTATTTCGCAGCACTGACGAATATGAGAAGCGTCGGAGTTATGGGAGATTTCAGGACATATGATTATGCCGTGGCACTCAGAGCCGTCAATACGACAGATTTTATGACCGCGGATTGCTCAGAGATTCCGTTTGAAGTGCTGCAGAAGGTGATGAATCGGATTATAAATGAAGTGAAGGGCGTTAATCGCGTAATGTATGATTTGACTAGTAAGCCGCCTGGGACGATTGAGTTTGAATAGAGAACAAAGCCCCAAGAATTGGCGTATTTACGCGGTTCTTGGGGCTTTTCTGTGGGGCGTGATACCTTTTTGATACCTGAAACTAACTGTTTTCAAATTTCTGAGCTCGGAGATTACTAAAAACAACTTCTTTAACAGCGTTTAGTATAGAATCCTTTTTATTTGTTTTAATTGCATTGTTATCTTTGTCCTTTGTGAGGAGATAATATAAAACTTTAAGTTGTAGTATTGTATAGTTATTGAGATTATCCAAATTGATCTTTGAGTAAGCAGTTTCCAAAAGGTTTTCATACATTAGCTTTGGATAATCAATTTTAATTTTATCAATGTTGTTGTTTTCAATCAACTTAATAATTATGACGATATCCTTTTCTTTTTTTTGAATTGGTTTCGACAACTGATTTTCTAAGCTCTCAATAACAATTTGTATTGCGTTGTGTAAAGTGCTATTATTTTGTTCATTGATATTTCTGTCATAATGTACTAAATCATTTTTTAGTTTTAGAAATTGTTTTCGATCCATCCTATTTTCCTTTCAAATCATCAAATATTTCGATTGCTAATTCCTTGTATAGACCAAACTCTTCTGTTGTTGTACCTGAACTTAGAGCTTCTTGTATACCAATAAGATTCTTTATTACAGTTTTATATCTTTTAGCTTTGATATCTCCAATATTTCCACGCGCATTCTCATTTCTTATTCGCATACATTCAAAAAGACCTAAAAGCGCAGGTTGTCTATTAAAGATTAATTTATAAAAATCAGCATCTGGATGTGATTTACAATAATTATTATAAATTCTGTCTACAGTATTAATATAATGTTGAACACCTTTGATACTTATATTATCACTTATGTATGGTATTATGTAATAATCAGAAAGCAAGAATGCACTTTTTGTTAATATATTATTTGTTGGTGGGCAATCAAAGAATATATATTCATACTTATCTTCTAAAAGAGCAATGATTTCATGTAGTAATAGGAGATTTTTATCCATATCCATTTGTAATTTTTCAATTAATCCATCTAACCCTATAATTTCAGATTCTAAAGGATAGCGATTCTCTTTATAAAAGAGGCTTGTTGGAATAAATTCCACATTAGTATTTAATCCATTACATGGCTTTATAATATTACTAAAATTAAATTTTAAGGTTGTGTTATATTTTTTGTTTTTTAACAACATATCAAGCATATAGTTCAGCGTCTCATTATCTGGTAGTTCTGATAATGATAAATTTGAATCATATGAACGAACACAGATTTCACTCATAGAACACTGAGGATCCAAGTCTATGATAAGTACTTTGCCAGGTGTTGATTGTTCTTTTAATAATTCAGCAAATTGTTTTGCAATATAAAATGTACTTGTTGTTTTGCCAACGCCACCTTTGTAGTTTCCAAAAAAGATTTTCTTTGCCATAGTAGTTTCTCCTTATACTTTTAAGATTATGTGATAAAACGTTTTTTCTTTAATTTCTTTAAGCTTTTGACCAATCAAAAGGAATATTGCAATTATTTAGTTCTCTCATTATATCTTGTTTCCAATTTGTATTAGACAAAGAGATATATACGACGCCAGATAAATCACCTGGGGTTTCTACATTATCTTCAACAAGAGCAATTACATTTTTTCTGCTTAATTTATTTATTAAATAGCCATGTTCAAAAACCACATTTTGCCTTGCTCTTGGATTGTAAGTGGAGTCGTCTTTGTACTTACCAATATCACAGGCTGTATAAATGACAATTGCAAATTCTACATTTGTATATTGTTCGATTTTTTCTATTATTGTAAGCCCACCATTAGGTTGGTTACAAAGAATAATGGGATCTAATCCTATTCTCCTAATAAAAAGTTCGATGTCATCTCTTATTTGTTCATTACGTCCATGAACTATAAATATTTTATTGCTTTGCATTGATCTGTCTCCTTTACTTGTAGTGTTGGTTTCATATAATGCAGATAAGTATCCGTTTATTTCTTCAAGTAAAGACTCGTCATTCCAACCATTAAATGAGTCAAGTTTTTCATATATTTCTTGAAGAAGTGGATTTGGTGAGGAATTTGTAATATATAGTTTTAAGGTCGCTCTCCATTTTTCAAATTGGGAGTTCCCTTTTATTGTCTTAAATCCCATATGTTCACTAAAATTTTCTTTTAGTGATGTTATTTCATCAAGTAGTATTTTTAATGGTGTTTCAAAGGAACTAATATACAGACGTATATATTCTTCACCATCATATTCAAGTAAATAATCAATATTCCCTTCTAAATCTTCAGAGTAAATTTTGATAAATCCTAGTGATTCTAATTTATGCAGTTCATTTTTGTATCCATTGATAGAAAGTAACGATGAATCCGAAGGATTTGATTTATTTTTAAATAGTACATTTTCAAGTGTAGATGCAATTCTATTCATGCTAGTTTCAGTTCCATCCCTTCTTCGCTTCAAACTTCCCACAATCATCACAAGTATCCGGCCAATTCAATTTCCATTCCA
>CAZABT010000065.1:0-15140 GCA_964483395.1 uncultured Lachnospiraceae bacterium | reverse complement strand
ACTTCCTACCGGTATGGGACTTTACTGGATTGCAGGTGCTGTTATCAGAAGTGTTCAACAGATTATTATAAATAAACACTTAGATAAAACTGATATAGATGAATTGATTAAAAAGAATATCGAAAAAGCAAATGCAAAACGTGAAAAACAAGGATTACCTGCACAGACAGTGAATAGTTATGCTAAGATGAATACAAAAGCTGTTGTTGATTCAAAGAAGACTATGAGTGCAGAAGAAAAAGAAGAGGCAATCAAGAAATCTACAGAATATTATAATAAGGGTGTAAAACCCGGCAGTATTGCTGCAAAAGCAAATATGGTAAAGCAATATAATGAAAAAAATAATAAAAACAATAAATAGGAGGGATTATTATGGAATATATTGAGGTATCAGGAAAGACATTGGATGATGCAATTACGGAAGCATGTCAAAAATTAACGGTTACAAGTGACCGACTTGATTATGTAGTAATTGAAAAGGGCAGTGCAGGATTTCTTGGAATTGCCAGCAAGCCTGCAGTAATCAAAGCAAAAATCAAGGATGAGCAAACAAAGACAGAAACAACAGAAGTGAAAAAAGAAGTGAAGTTTGCTGATCAGAAAGTTTCAGATAAAAAAAGTGTTGAAGTCGGCAATTATACTGATCCAAAGGAATTTCTTGAGAAGGTTTTTGCTGCTATGAATATGGAAGTTTCCATTGATGTAAAAATGGATGAGATAGAAAATGAAATGTCAATTGATCTTAAAGGCGAAGAAATGGGCGTGCTAATCGGTAAGAGAGGACAAACCCTGGATTCACTGCAGTATTTGACCAGTCTTGTAGTTAATAAAGGAAATTCAAATTATATCAGAGTAAAGGTTGATACTGAAAATTACAGAAAGAGAAGAAAAGATACATTAGAAAATCTTGCAAAAAATCTTGCATATAAGGTTAAGAGAACAAAAAGACCTGTAACATTAGAGCCGATGAATCCATATGAAAGAAGAGTGATTCATTCTGCATTACAAAATGATAAATATGTAAGTACACACAGTGAAGGTGAAGAGCCATTCAGAAGAGTAGTAATTACATTAAACAAATAGTATTAAAGGAATAAAGAGTTCGCGAGCGGACTCTTTGTTCCTTTCCTTTCTTTTATATGGTGACGTAATGAATCAATTTGATACAATTGCTGCAATTGCTACCGGTATGACAGATTCCGGAATTGGGATCATCAGAATCAGCGGTGAAGATTCTATTAAAATAGCAGACAGCTTATTTCAATCAAAATCCAATAAAAAAGTATCTGAAATGAAAAGCCATACAATACATTATGGTTTTATTTATGATGGTGATCAATTAATTGATGAAGTCATGTTGTTAATTATGAAGGCGCCAAATAGTTTTACAACTGAGGATACAATAGAAATAGACTGCCATGGCGGAACATTTGTCATGAAAAGAATATTGGAGCTTGTTATTATAAATGGTGCCAGACCTGCTGAACCTGGAGAATTTACAAAACGTGCTTTTTTAAATGGAAGAATTGATTTGACAAAGGCGGAAGCAGTCATTGATTTAATTCATTCTAAAAATGAATTGGCAATGGAAAATTCTGTTCGTCAAATCAAAGGTTCTTTGTATGACAGGATGATTCAGATTAAGGAAAAGCTTTTATATGAAATTGCATTGATAGAATCTGCTTTAGATGATCCTGAACATATTAGTCTGGATGGATATCGTGATCAATTATCTGTTATTATTCAAAAAATAATAGAAGAATTACAGCATTTATCTCTTTCTTTTTATAATGGCAGGATATTACAAGAAGGCATAAAAACAGTTATTGTAGGAAAACCAAATGTAGGAAAATCTTCCTTATTAAATATTATGGCTGGTGAAGAACGTGCTATTGTTACTGATATTGCAGGCACAACCAGAGATGTATTGGAAGAAACCATTTATTTAAATGGCATTACTTTGAGATTATTAGATACAGCCGGTATTAGAATGACAGAAGATCTTGTAGAGAAGATCGGTGTAGAGCGCGCAAAGAAATATGCTGATGAGGCTGACTTAATTATATATATTGTAGATGCGTCAATGAAGCTTGATGAAAATGATTTTGAAATCATTCAAATGATCAAGGATAAAGATGCGATTGTATTACTTAATAAGACAGATTTGGAAACAAAAATAACAGAAGCAGAGATTAGAAATCTATCCGGAAAAACAGTTCTTTCTGTTTCTGCAAAAAATAGGACAGGAATTAAAGAATTTGAAGATTTGATTAAGGATATGTTTATTCATCAGAGGATAAGTTATAATGATGAAGTATTAATTACTAATATCAGACAGAAAAATGCATTGGAAGAAACAGTTAATAGTTTGAAATTGGTTCAAAAGAGCATTCAGAATAATATGCCGGAGGATTTTTATTCTATTGATTTGATGAATGCATATTCTTCTGTATGTTATATCATTGGAGAACAGGTAAATGAAGATTTGGTAAATGAGATATTTTCTAAATTTTGTATGGGAAAATAATTGATGCAGGTGGCGATAGATTATGAATGAACTAAAGGAACAATATGATGTGGTAGTTGTCGGTGCAGGTCATGCCGGTTGTGAAGCAGCTTTGGCGGCAGCAAGACTTGGATTGAATACGATTATATTTACAGTCAGTGTTGACAGTATTGCTTTAATGCCATGTAATCCAAATATTGGAGGAAGTTCTAAGGGTCATCTAGTAAGAGAGATAGATGCACTTGGCGGAGAAATGGGCAAAAATATAGATAAAACATTCATACAGTCTAAAATGTTGAATCTGTCAAAGGGACCGGCTGTTCATTCTTTGCGTGCACAAGCAGATAAATCTGATTATACACGTAGTATGAGAAAGGTTTTAGAAGAGCAGATTAATCTGACAATTAAACAAGCAGAAGTTGTAGAGCTGCTTGCAGAGGATCATGTTATCAAAGGAGTTAAGTCTTATACAGGTACTACTTATGAAGCAAAGGCAGTTGTTTTATGTACCGGTACCTATTTAAAGGCAAGATGTCTGTGTGGTGAAGCAATTACTCATACAGGTCCAAATGGATTACAGGCTGCAAACAGCTTGTCTGATTCTTTAAGAGAACTTGGAATTGAGTTATTTCGATTTAAAACTGGAACACCTGCAAGAATGGATCGGAAAAGTATAGATTTTTCTAAAATGACAGAACAGTTCGGGGATGAGAGAATTGTACCTTTTTCTTTTTCTACAGATCCGGAAGATATACAAAAGGATCAAGTTTCCTGCTGGCTGACTTATACCAATGAAAAGACACATGAAATTATTCGGAATAATTTAGATCGTTCACCAATATATGCAGGCGTGATAGAAGGTACTGGTCCGAGGTATTGTCCATCGATTGAAGACAAGGTAGTTAAGTTTGCAGACAAGGATTGTCATCAGGTTTTTTTGGAACCGGAAGGTATTCATACCAATGAAATGTATGTAGGTGGAATGTCCAGTTCTTTACCTGAGGATGTGCAGTTGAAAATGTATCGGACAGTTCCGGGTTTGGAAAATTGTAAAATCGTCAGAAATGCATATGCAATAGAATATGATTGTATTAATCCACGTCAATTAAATCCAACATTGGAGTTTAAGAATATTAAAAATCTTTTCAGTGGTGGACAGTTTAATGGAAGTTCAGGATATGAAGAGGCTGCAGCACAGGGATTGATAGCAGGAATGAATGCAGCATTAAGTGTACTTGGAAGAGATTGTATTACGTTAGATCGATCAGAAGCTTATATAGGTGTTTTGATTGATGATTTGGTTACAAAGGAAAGTTTTGAACCATACCGTATGATGACCAGCAGAGCGGAATACAGATTATTGTTGAGACAGGATAATGCTGATTTACGTCTTCGTAAGAAGGGATATGAAATAGGACTGATCAGTCAGGAACAATATGATCAGCTTTGTTTGAAGGAACGCCAGATCAATGAAGAAATTGAGCGATTGCAAAAAGTAATCATTGGTGCTTCTAAGGATGTACAGGATTTTTTGGAAAGCTATGAAAGTACACCGTTGAAGACTGGTACTGATTTGGCAGAGTTGATTAGAAGACCTGAATTATCTTATGAGATATTGGCACCCTTAGATCGAGAAAGAAAAATATTACCGAGAGATGTGATCGAACAGATTGATATTAATATTAAATATGAAGGTTATATTAAGAGACAACAGAGTCAGGTTGCTCAGTTTAAGAGATTGGAAAATAGAAAGATTCCAAAGGATATTGATTACCACGATATAAAAAGCTTAAGAATTGAAGCAAGACAGAAATTGATATCCTATCAGCCGGTCTCGATTGGTCAAGCTTCCAGAATATCAGGAGTCTCTCCTGCTGATATTTCTGTACTGCTTGTTTATATGGAACAATATGGAAAACACTTAAAGGATAGTGGTACCTCTCATGAAATATGATTTAAAAAAATTTGATCAAGCCTTAGATGATTTTAAGATTGTATTGAACCAAAAGCAAAGAGATCAGTTTATTCGGTTTTATGAAATATTGCTTGAGTGGAATTCTTTTATGAATCTTACAGCAATCACAGAATTTGACGAAGTGATAGAAAAACACTTTGTTGACAGTCTTTCTATTGTAAGAGTGATTCAAATGGAGAATCAGAAAGTGATTGATTTGGGTACCGGTGCAGGATTTCCGGGAATTCCTATTAAAATTGCTTTTCCTGAAACTTCTATTTTATTAGCGGATTCCTTAAATAAAAGGGTCAAGTTTTTAAATCATGTAATATGTGAATTGGATTTGAAAGATGTAGCTGCTGTTCATGGCCGTGCAGAAGACTTAGCAAAAATGAAAAATCATAGAGAGCAATACGATATCTGTGTTTCAAGAGCAGTTGCAAATTTGGCAACATTGAGTGAATATTGTATTCCTTTTGTAAAACAGGATGGATATTTTATCTCTTATAAATCCGAAACGGGTGATAAAGAAATTAATGAGGCCAAAGGTGCAATTGAACAATGTGGCGGAATATTAGATCGGGTAGATGCCTTTCAGTTACCGGGTACAGAGTATAACAGAAAATTGATTTGTATTCATAAAATAAAAAAGACTGATTTAAAATATCCAAGAAAAGCAGGAATACCTGCAAAGGAACCAATTGGTTCTTTCCTTAAATAAAGAAGTAGTGTATGATATATGTTAATGACAATTTGTTTTTCCTATATAGGTGAAAAATATGAGTGAAAATGAATCAGAAAATGAATTAAAAAAAATAATAGATGATTTATATAATGAATTTAATGATGAAAAAATTAGACTTTTGAATCTTTGTGAAAAAAATCAGGAGAAAATAAAAGAGTCTAAAAAGTGTATTGAAGAGTTATCAAAAAATGATGATTCTGATTTTAATGTTTTTTCACCGAGAAATACCAAGGTTGATTATACCGGTAAAATTGAACAGTTAAAAAAAGAGATTTCATTGTTTGAAGAAGAGAATGAATCTATTCAGCAGAAGATTGGTTATTATGAAGAAAGAGCAGATAAGTTAAGTAAGATTGAAGCTATGGAAAGTTTTGCTCAGGAAAGAACAGATGATAGTTCTATATTAATGATGCAGGAATTGGATAAGCAAAGAATTTCAAGAGATCTGCATGATGGTATCGTACAAAACCTTACGCACATGGTACATAAGAGTGAACTTTGCATGAAATATATGGATAGTGACCTAATTCGTGCAAAGCTTGAGATGGAATCTATACATAAAAGTATTAAAGACATTATTAATGAACTAAGGGCTACCATTTTCAATTTGCGGCCGATGTCGTATGATGATATTGGATTTCAAACTGCAATTGAACAGATGATGGAAATGATGCAGAAAAGCACTGCAATTAAATTGGTATGTCATATTGCTGGAAATTATGATAATATAGATGATATTGTATTAATATCTGTGGTGAGAATTGTTCAGGAAGCTACGAGCAATGCCATTAAATATTCTAACGCGAAGAGAATTACGATTGATGTTAAGATACAAGATCAGAGTGTTGTTGTATCCGTAGAAGATAATGGTAAGGGAATTAAATCTAAAGAGTATAAAAGGGAAGAC
Organism: uncultured Lachnospiraceae bacterium; assembly: GCA_964483395.1. Classification (GTDB taxonomy): domain Bacteria; phylum Bacillota; class Clostridia; order Lachnospirales; family Lachnospiraceae; genus JAAYYM01. The sequence continues at coordinate 9,028 of CAZABT010000065.1, read as the reverse complement.
GGAACAAGTGGTTTCGGAATTTCTATCATGAAAGAACGAACGAAAATATTAAAGGGTTCTTTTCAATTGACAACAAAGCCACATAATGGGACTAGGATTTATGTGTCCATTCCAATTATTATGAAGGGAGAAAAGTAATGTCAATAAGGGTTATCATTGCAGATGATCATACATTAATTCGTCAAGGTATTATTCAGTTGTTAGAGTTTGATGATGAGATTGAAATAGTTGGTCAGGCAAAGGATGGGATTGATTGCTTATCTCTGATTCATAAGATTCCGGCAGATGTTTTGCTTTTAGATATTAATATGCCAAGAAAAAATGGCTTAGAGGTATTAGAAACATTAAAGAGTAAAAGAAATAACAAAATTAAGGTTCTTATATTAACAATACATAATGAAACGGAGTATTTGTTAAAAGCAGTTGATATAGGTGTAGACGGATATATTTTGAAGGATTCTGGATTTGATGAATTAAAGGAAGCAATTTATTGTGTTTATCATGGAGAATCTTATATACAGCCCAGTTTGTTACCGGCATTAAATTCCAGATTGGTAAAAAGAGATATTGATAAAGAAAAGATAGAAAGACTTTCTAAACGAGAGATGAGCGCTTTGATTTTGGTTGCTCAAGGATTTTCAAATAGAGATATTGCTAAGAAGCTTGAGATAAGTGAGAGAACTGTAAAAAATCATTTATCAAATATATTTAAGAAGATAGAGGTTACAGATAGAACGCAAGCGGCAGTATTTGCAATTCGTAATAATTTAATTCAAATTTTCTGATAAAGTGTATGAGTTTCACGTGAAACATTTTTACAGAAGAATGGAAAAATACAAGATAATGTTTCACGTGAAACATTATAAAACTAAATGTAGTACACCTTACCGTGAAACATTTATTTAAAACAATTGTGAAACAAAGGGAGAGTATTAATATGGGAAGAATTATTGCAATTGCCAATCAAAAAGGCGGAGTTGGTAAAACAACAACTACAATCAATCTTTCAGCAGCAATCGCAGCAAAAGGAAAAAAGATTTTAGTAATAGATAGTGATCCACAAGGAAATACAACAAGTGGTTTCGGTGTTGATAAAAATGAATTAGAAAATACGATATATGAATTATTATTGGGCGAATGTTCAATACATGATTGTATTTTAAAAGAAGTTATGCCAAATATCTCAATATTACCCGCTAATGTAAATTTGGCGGCGGCAGAAATTGAAATGATTGGTGTGGATAAAAAAGAGTACATATTAAAAAATGAAATAGATTGGATAAAGGATGATTATGACTATATTATGATAGATTGTCCTCCCTCATTAAGTATGTTGACAGTTAATGCAATGACAACGGCAAATACCGTATTAGTTCCTATTCAATGTGAGTATTATGCACTCGAAGGTTTAAGTCAATTAATCCATACAGTAAATCTCGTAAAAGAAAGACTGAATCCAAAACTGGATATGGAAGGCGTTGTATTTACAATGTACGATTCCAGAACAAATTTATCTGCACAGGTAGTAGAGAACGTAAAAAGTCATTTAAAACAAAATGTTTATAAAACGGTTATTCCCAGAAATATTAGATTGGCAGAAGCACCAAGCTATGGAATGCCTATTAGTATGTATGATCCAAAGTCTGCAGGTGCTGAAAGCTATGCGGCACTGGCAGAAGAAGTAATGAGTCGATGATAACAACACATTTTTAAGGAGAACCAACGATGGCAATGGCAAGAGGATTAGGAAAAGGTTTAGATACATTAATACCGGAAGCGAAAAATGAAACAAAGGGTAAGAAAAGCGAAGAAGGAGTTACTCCAGATAGAATGGTGAAGATTACGGCAGTAGAGCCGAATCGTGAACAGCCTAGAAAGAACTTCGATGAAGATGCTTTATTGGAACTATCGGACTCTATCAAACAGTTCGGAATTATTCAGCCGCTTGTTGTACAGGATAGAAAGAATGGTCGATATGAAATCATCGCAGGAGAAAGAAGATGGAGAGCTGCGAAGATGGCTGGACTAAAGGAAGTTCCGGTTATTGTTAAAAACTATACAGATCAAGAAATTATGGAAATCTCTTTGATCGAAAACATCCAAAGAGAGAATTTAAATCCGATTGAAGAAGCAATGGCCTATAAGCGACTTCTGAACGAATTTAATTTAAAGCAGGACGAAGTAGCTGAAAGAGTTTCTAAGAGCAGGACAGCAGTTACGAATTCTATGCGCTTACTTAAATTGAATGAAGAAGTACAGCAAATGGTTATCAATGAAATGATCTCTTCTGGACATGCAAGGGCATTACTTGCAATTGAAGATCAGGATATGCAGTATACGGTTGCAATGAGAGTGTTTGATGAAAAGTTAAGTGTTCGTGATATAGAGAAAATAGTAAAGGACATGAATAAACCTCTGAAGCAAAAGAAGACAAAGGAGGAATTAGATTTCTTATATAGGGATTTGGAAGAAAAAATGAAAATCTCACTTGGAACAAAGGTATGTATTAATGCCAAGGGAGATGGAAAAGGCAAAATAGAAATGGATTATTATTCCAATGATGAATTGGATAGGTTGGTAGATTTATTAATAGCAGTAGGAAAGTAATTCGTATTTTGAGAGGAGCAAATGAAAAAATGAACAGTAAGGTTTTTACAGCAATGGGTATGGGAAATATGGACCCCGGAATCCTTTTTATAATATTATTGATTCTTTTTTGTATTGTATTAACAATGTTGATTGTATTACTTGTAAAATATTCTCGTCTGCAGGAAGCCTACATAATATTTATGAAGGGCAAAAAAGGAAGAAGTATGGAGCAGCAGATAGGAAGTTTATTTGATGATATTGAATTTCTAAAGATGACGGCCGATAAAAATAAGAGAGATATTGCGAAAATAGCAGATCATGTAAAGGATACCTATCAAAGACTTGGTGTTGTAAAGTATGATGCATTTAAAGAAATGGGTGGAAAATTAAGTTTTTCTGTTGCACTGTTGAATGATAGGAAAAATGGATTTATAATAAACTCAGTACATAGTAGTGAGGGCTGTTATGTATATGTAAAGGATATTAATCGTGGCAATAGCGCTATTTCACTCGGAGAAGAAGAGGAGATTGCTTTAGCACAGGCTCTTCAATATGAGACAGAAGAAATCGAATAGGTATAATCGAGAGTGGAGAATATAAATGAAACTGGAAAAAGTAAAGAACCTTACCGGTGGTGAATGTCTTGGTAAGCCGATTGTGCTTGGAATCAATCAGATGTTAATGTATGAAGGGACTTATTTAAAGAAGGAATACATTGATAAGCTGATGGAGCTGGGAATAGAAGAAGTCTATATTTTTGAAAATGATGTTCCGGATGAAAAGCCTGACGAAATTATAAAGGAAGAAGTAAGAACGGTCTGTAAGGAAAAAGTAAAGGCTGTATTGGAAAAACATATATACAAAGATAATTTTGGCCTTTCTGAAATCAGCGATACAGCAGAAGAAATTATTGAAAATATTCTGGAAAAAGAAGAAGTAATAGAAAAAGTATATGAAATCAGAGAACGTAGTGCAGATATATATGATCATTGCGTAAGTGTATGTGCGTTATCCATTTTAACGGCATTAAAGATGAATATGCCGCAGAACATCGTATATGATTTGGGAATTGGAAGTTTAATTCATGATTTGGGATTGCGCTATATTTCTGTTCCATACACAAACATTCCAATAGATTCTTTATCTCCGGAAAATCTGTTTGAATATAAAAAGCATACTGTTTATGGCTTTTCATCTGTGGAAAAGGAAAGCTGGATGAGTGATGTTGCTAAGAAGATTTTGCTGTTTCATCATGAAAGACTGGATGGCTCCGGATTTCCGCTGAAGCTCAAAAACATTTCTACAGAAAACCGTATTGTATCAGTCTGTGACACATTTGATGAATTGATTTGCGGCATAGGATGTGAGCGGGTTAAGGTGCAGGAAGCCATAGAGTATTTAAAGACTTATAAGGATGTTTATTTTGACGGAAAGGTCATTGATATCTTTTTGGATTTTATTGCAGCATATCCTTCAGGAACCAAGGTCAGAACCAATGAAGGAGAAATAGGAATGGTAATCGGACAGAATGAGCATTTTACGGAAAGACCGATTCTTCGTATGCTTTTTGACAAAGACGGAAATGCTTATAAGAAAAAAGTAATTATCAATATGGTAGAGGTACACCATATATTTATTGAAGAAGTTATCAGCGAGTGAGGTGAATTCCGTTGCATCAATATTTGCGAGCAATCGGATTTAGTGAGATTAATAGTAAAAAACAATTGAAGATTATTCTGGATAAGGTGGTTGCAGGAGCAACAGAGAAGGACTTTGTTGAGACATCTCCTGAAAGCGTGATTGCACAATATAGTATGGATTTTGCAGATTCCATTGGCCTTTCAGTTAGAGGGGAATTTGATTCGGAAAACGTATTCACGTATGAATTTTGTTTTCCGTATTGCAGAGGAGTTCATATTAACACCGAAGAAGATATTACAGTAGAAAGACATGCAGAGAAGGAAACTTATGCAGGAGTATGTGATGACATACGTGTTGGAGTTTCATTGATTTTCTATTTGCAAAATGTACTGGATTACGTGAAGGAAAGAGCAGATAACAGAATTCCGTGTCAAAATACATCTGTAACATTATCAGGTTTATCATTGCAGGGTAAGATTATGCTGCCAATTAATAAAAATGAAAAAGAAAAGAAGAAAGTACAGAGAGCAGCAAATAACAGAAAGCAATTAATAGCAGCAGCGCGACAGGGTGATGAAGAGGCGATAGAAAGTCTTACCTTGGAAGACATTGATACTTATACAATGATTTCCAGAAAGATATTAAAAGAAGATATTTTTTCATTAGTGGATTCCTATTTCATGCCATATGGTGTAGAATGTGATCAGTACTCTATACTTGGAGAAATAGAAGACTTTGAATTGGTTGAAAATATTCTTACAGGTGAAGAGGTATATGTGATCACATTAAACTGTAATGAATTATTATTTGATATCTGCATCAATAAGCTGGATATGCTCGGCGAGCCACAGATCGGAAGAAGATTTAAGGGTACGGTGTGGCTGCAGGGAAAGATTAATTTTCCCACACGATAAGCAAACGCTTCCATAGTTAAATGGATATAACAAGCCCCTCCTAAGGGCTAGTTGTAGGTTCGATTCCTACTGGGAGCATTCTAAAAGGATTGTATCAAGACAATCAATTGGAGGAAGACATCTATGCAGAATAAAATAGTTGCAATCGTTGGAATGTGCGGTTCCGGTAAATCTGTTGTGACAGGTACATTTGTTGAACAGGGCTGGAACATGGAATATTTTGGAAAGATTACCATGGACACACTGGCGGAAAGAAATATGGCGGTTACTCCGGAAAATGAGAAGATGATAAGGGAAGGTCTTAGAAAGGAATTAGGACCGGATGCATATGCTAAGAAGCTGTTGCCTATCATACAGAGGGATGTACAATCTGCAAATACGGTCTTGGACGGATTATATTCCTGGTCTGAGTATATTTATTTAAAAAAGCATTTAGATACTGACTTTATTGTACTTGCAGTCATTACACAAAAAAAGGATCGCTATCATCGTCTGACAACAAGAGAGATACGTCCGTTGACCAATGAACAGGCAGAGGCAAGAGATATTGCCGAGATTGAAAACCTTGAAAAAGGTGGTCCAATTGCCATGGCAGATCATTTTATTATGAATTCAGGCAGTGAAGACGATTTAAAGCAGGCAACACTTGATTTTATCAAATTGTTATAAGACAGAAATCCAGAGGAAAAACATATGAATTATATTGTGTTTGACTTGGAATGGAATCAGTCCTCTGATAAGAGGGATAAGGATTATGGACTTCCCTTTGAAATAGTAGAGATTGGCGCAGTCAAGTTAAATGATAAAAAAGAGATAATAGGCGAATTTAATCAAGTGATTAAACCGCAAATCTATCAGACCATTCACTATATGACTACGAAGATCATCCATATAAATAAGGAAGAACTGGACAATGGAAAACCCTTTTCGGAGGTTGCCGGAGAATTCCTGAAATGGTGTGGTAAGAACTATATCTTCTGTACCTGGGGAACGCTCGATTTGACGGAGCTGCAGCGTAATCTTTGCTATTACGGGATGGATGAGATTACAAAGGGTCCATTGCTTTATTATGATATTCAGAAGTTCTTTTCTTTTGCATATGAAGACCGGAAGATCAGAAGAGCGCTTGAGTATGCTGTAGACTATTTGAATATTGAAAAAGATATTCCATTTCACAGGGCATTTAGTGATGCATACTATACCGCAAAGGTATATGCGCAAATACAAAATAAAGAAGTAGAGAAATATGTTTCTTATGATATTTTCATGATTCCGAGAAACAAAAGAGAAGAAATACATAAAACCTTTCCAACCTATTCTAAATACATATCCCGTGAATTTGAAGATAAAACGAAAGCAATATCAGATAGAGAGGTTTCTAATACAAGGTGTTATGTATGTGGAAGGAGAACAAAGAAGAACATCAAATGGTTCTCTGTAAACGGAAAGCATTATTACAGCTTATCATATTGTAAGAAGCATGGATATTTAAAAGGGAAAGCTCGCATGAAAAGAGCAGAGGACGGTAACATATATGTCGTCAAAACTTTAAAGCTGGTGTCACCGGAGGATGCAGAATTAATTCAGGAAAAACAAGAAAAGCTTCGATTACAACGCTCAGAAAAGAGAAAACAAAAAAAGGAAATGATTTGAGTCATTTCCTTTTTTTGATCTAAAATTTAAGATGATCATATCGAGATGGATAGCGGCGGCGTTTTTTACGCCTTTTTTTCTTGGAAAAATAAACATTATTTATGATCGCACGAACTACAAACATAATAAAGATGATGCCTATAATAGAAAGAATGACAATTACCACAATTTTTACATTTACAAAAATCGTTTTTGTCTCTCGCTCTACCGGCTGTGGGACAGTGCCGCCTGTATCATTTATGATTTTAGAAAACTCAAAATCTGCAGTTTGATCCGTCACATAGTCAATGGAGGTAGAACCAACATATGCATCTCCAAAGTAATAAGAAAGAGTTGCCACAGAATGTTCATTCTGCGTTGTATATTCAATTTGTGGCACAGCATCAGTAAAGGCAGCAGTTTTTGGAAGTAATATATTACCGGAGGTATTAATTGTTAATAATGGTTTGGAGCTTCCCAGAATATCCATATTTGTACGGAAAAAATTATCACTATCCATCGTATAGCCTGTTTCATTTGCAGCAATATTCATAGTTTGAAAGCTTTCAAAGCCATAATCAAAAAGTTCGATCGTATCAAGGAATTGGTTCGGACTTTCTTCTTTCATGATAACACAAATCAATCGCAGTCCATCCTTTTCGGCACAGCTAACAAGTGTTTGCCGTGCTTCATCAGTATATCCGGTTTTACCGCCGACAATATATTCATATTCGTATTTTAACCCGGGTAATAATAAATGGTGGTTTGTTAATGGTCTTTCTTCAGCTTGAATATTTGTAGGAGGAATGGTGTATCTGGTTGTTCCGGATATTTTTGCAATAATCTCATTTTTATAGCATTCACGTGCGATCAGAGCCAGATCATAAGCTGTGGTATAATGATTTTCGTCAGGCAGTCCGTTTGCATTAGAAAAATGTGTTTCCGTACATCCAATAGCAGCAGCCCGGTCATTCATCATCTGTACAAAGGAAGCCAAATCGCCACCTACATGCTCTGCAACCGCGTAAGCCACTTCATTTGCAGAGCCAAGCAGAATGCCGTACAGACATTGCTCCATGGTAAGCTGTTCTCCTACGTCAATGCCAATATGACTGGAATTACGTTCTATTCCGAAGATTGCATCATTGGAGAAAGTAACAATTTCATCCATGGTTGAGTTTTCACAAGCAATCAAAGAGGTTAAAAGCTTTGTTGTACTGGCAGGATATAATTTTTCATGAACATTTTTTTCATACAATATGACACCGGTATCCGCATCCATCAAAATAGCAGAGGCAGCACCGATTGCGGGCCCCTGTGGCCAGTTTTCGATCAGATTAGTCTGAACGGGCAGGCTCTTGCGCATCTCAGCCTCTTCAGCCTGTGTCAGCGTAGAGGGCATGAGAACAGCATAAGCAGGTGCGGAATGGATGATGGTAAAGACAATGACCAAAATAATGCATAATATTTTTTTCTGATATCTGTTATACATAAAAAATCCCCTTAATCTTAGTTCTTCACTATCATACACTATTTTGTACAAAAAACGAAGATATAATTTATGAATCAATTCTTTCCTTTTATCAGAATATAGTGTAGAATGATTAAACAACGATCAATACAGGTGATGCAGATGCGGTTAAAAAATGTAACGGGTTCCAGAGAAATGATTGCAGCAAATGAATATGTAGTGCATGAAGAAACTACTTGCAAGGGTAAGTGGAATGAAGTATTTGGAAATCATAATGAAATAGAAATAGAGATTGGAATGGGGAAGGGCCGTTTTCTTATGGCATTGGCCGAGCAGAACCCACAAATCAATTATATCGGGATCGAAAAGTATTCAACGGTACTGCTGCGTGCAATACAGAAGATGGAAGAGAATCCATTGCCAAATGTGAAATTTATTCGTATGAATGCAGAATATATCTGCGATGTATTTGCACAGGATGAAGTCAGCAGGATTTATTTAAATTTTTCCGACCCATGGCCAAAAGACAGACATGCAAAGCGCCGTTTACCGTCCAGAGAATTTTTAAAGCGCTATGATCAGATTCTGAAGCCGGATGGAGTTGTTGAATTTAAGACAGACAATGAGGGATTATTTGCGTTTGCACTGGAGGAAATAGAACCAGCAGGGTGGAAGCTTGATGCAATGACACATGATTTGCATCATAACAAGGAATTGTGTGCAGGAAATGTAATGACAGAATATGAAGAAAAGTTTTCCGAAATTGGAAATCCAATTCATA
>CAZABT010000064.1:0-15212 GCA_964483395.1 uncultured Lachnospiraceae bacterium | reverse complement strand
CAGTTCTCAAAGAGATAATATTTTACACTACTCAGCGCGTCTTACGACGTTTCAGAACAGCTTACAACACCTCAGGACATTTGTCTTGGGGTGTTTTTTAAAAAGAACTATGCTATAATTATCAGGCAGATAACAATAAAGAAATGAAACTTACAATTAGAAAATCTTTTATGTATTTATGAATGGAATATATGAGATTTATGTGTGTTACGGGATTATGTATGGAATTATTAGGGTGGAAGGCGACAAAGCCTGGGAATTACGAGATGAATTAAAGCAAGTTCTTGAAAAAGGCTGTTAATAACACAATGCTTAATCTTTATTGGAAGATTGGACAATGCTTAACAGAAGAGATATTGTCTAACGAAAAAGCAGAATATGGAAAGCGATTAGTAACAGAAATAAGTACTAGACTTTCTTCAGAATATGGTAAGGGATTTAATAGAGCATCGCTATTTAGAATGATTCAGTTTTATCAAGAGTTTAAAGATTTTGAGAAAGTCGCGACACTGTCGCAACAATTAACATGGTCTCATTTTGTTGAACTTTTGCCTATAGAAGATGAAGTAAAACGAGATTTTTATGCTACTGTGTGTCGAAACGAAAATTGGTCAGTAAGAACATTAAGAGAACGAAAAAAATCTATGTTGTTTGAAAGGACAGCCATATCAAAGAAACCAGAGGAAAAAATTGTTAATGAAATTGCAAATCTAAGAGATGATAAAAAAATGTCATTAGATATGTTTTATAGAGATCCATATATGCTGGATTTTCTTGGTCTTAAAGATACGTACAGTGAAAAGGATTTGGAAAATGCGATTTTAGCTGAGTTGGAAAGATTTATATTGGAAATGGGATCAGACTTTGCATTTATGGCAAGACAGAAACATTTTGTTCTGGATGGCGGGGATATACATGTTGGTCAATATCTTACTAAGATGCCACCTAAAAAATTGCTGGAAGAAAAATTATCGCAGGCTATTTCAAACGCCAGAGAGCAGTTGGAAAATAGGGGGATTGAAAATTGAGCATACTGACGAGGATCATCAATCGCCAGATTATCAATCAGCCGTCGTGAATTAGGTGTAGTACGTAATCCATCCTCAGCAACAGCACAGGATAAAAAGAGCAAAGTGTTATTAGCAAAGGCAACTGCATCACTACTAAACTAAAGTTTTATTGCAGCAAATTTGGTTTCAATTTTTCTTCAATAAAATCAATTCTGTCAAAAACGGTTGGCTTGAAATAAGAAGTAACTGAAATCACCAAATGATTTTCAGGGTCAATATAAATTACATTTCCACTGTTACCAATTGCCGCATAGATATTTTTTTCTTCATTGATTATCCACCAAAGATAACCATATCTCATATTTCTAAACTCTTTACCTGTTAAACAGGCTGTTGTTGACATCCTGTCAATCCACTTAGATGATACAATCTGTATACCATCTTTCTTGCCTTTATTTAAACATAGCAGTCCTATTTTTGCCATATCTTCTGCTGAAAAGCACAAACCATATCCTGCTGTTCCGACACCTTTAGGATCACAAAACCAAACATTTTCTTTTGGTTCTTTGCTGATTGTAAAATGCTTATGTTCCTCTACTGTTCGAGCTAAATAATTACTATGTTTTTGCACTCCTATGGGTTCAAATAAATACTGATTAGCAAAATCAACTGGTGTCATACCTGAGACTTTATTTATAAGACCCGTTAATATGTGCAAACAAACGGTTTGATATCTAAACTCATTTGTGATACCTTTTCTCCCACCCAATATATCCAATGATGCAGTTGTCCAATCATCACTAGAACATACTTTTGTCCACGGATCTCCTTTACACTTATAGGGCGCTGTCATTGTAAGTAAATGTTTTATGGTAACATCATAAATCGTTTTCTCACCACGTTTTACTTTATAATCCGGAAAATAATCAATTACTTTATCATCTATGCTTTCAATTAATCCTTGTTCTAAGACTATACCCATTAATAATGATACAATGCTTTTGGTCGCAGACATGATATGAGTACAATCACTTTTTTTATAATGATTCCACTCATGTGAGTAAATTTCTGTTCCATTTTTTAATGCAACAATCTGACATATGTTTGGTTGTTCCATTTGAACGACGCTGTGTAAATTTTCTTGATCCATACAATACCTTCTTTCAAATTATGTGGGTTCAATCGGCATATCAGATGATGTCTCATCGACACTTTCATAAGTCACTACATTCATTTTGCCTAAATCCGTATATGATTTTTGAACTCATTTTTTCTTTTTTACAGGTTCATTATATTCCGGAATAAATATATTTTCTTTGCATTTTTTGCGAAGAGGAAAAAGATGGCTGCTCCCTTTAGTAATAATGCATAAATTTATGCCATGGAAACAAAGCATAATGCTGAACTTGTTAAAAACACGGAGTTCAGTATTACAAGCTACAATAAACTGCTGACGGAGCTGAAGATGGTAGCGGAGAGAGGCTACGCACTGGATATGCAGGAATACAGCATAGGCGTCGGCTGTATTGCCGTTCCAATTTTCAACTATACCGGGAAATGTATTGCTTCCATAGGAATTACAGGAAACTATAATGAATATCTGGAGGAGAAGAACATCCAGAGGTTTTATGAGATCCTCAAGCATGCAGCAAATGAAATATCATCTCAGATGGGATATAATTATTAATGTGCGAAATGCGAGTTTTGAAGCCTCAAGAGACAAGCAGGAAAAAAATAGCTTCGGTGACATATGTCATCCCCATATCATGACATTCATGCAATGACAACATCCATGTATTCCTGTATAATGATTTTAGAAAACAGAGTGGATACAGGTGTAATGTCATCTCACTATGCAGGGAGGAAATAGAATGAAATATTTATGGAGAGCCTTAGTTGTTATATTCTGTGTTGTCATTGTGATTGGATTTGCTATCATGAGCAAAGCGTTGCCGGAGAGTAAAAATAACATGTTTTTCGAGCATTATCAGAATATGAGACAGGTATATGAAAATACCTTTGAGTTATCAAAGGTGAAAAACATCAGGATCAATTATTGCTCTGAGGATGTAGAGATTTATCCATCAGAATCCTCACAGTTGGAAATTAAGGAATATATGAACTTTGATCCCAAGGACAGTGAACTGAGTTCGCTATGGAGAACGGGGGATACACTTGCGATTGAGGAAGGCGACAGGGAGATGTTCTTCTTTTCTGTCTTCGGTAATCAAAAGAGAATTGAAATCTATATCCCACAGGATTTTCAAGGAGCGCTTTCGGTGGAACTCGGAAGTGGAGAGCTGAACATCGGTATGGATATGGTATTATCCGAATTTAATATAGATATGCAGAGCGGAAAGGCAGTCATTGGGAAAATCGATGCAGAACAGACGGACATTGGACTGACAAGCGGACATATCAGCATAGAAGAATTGACAGGCAGACAGAATGTTGATGTATCCAGTGGCAGTGTGGATCTAAAGTTGGCTACGGGTGAGGGTAAATATCATTGTTCTTCGGGAAAGATCGGACTGAAAGTCTCCGAATTGCGTGGGGATATGGATTTGGATGTATCTAGTGGAAAAATCGAGGTTCTGCTGCCGGAGGATTCGGAATTCGTATATGAATCCAAAATCAGTTCCGGTGATGCAGACACTTATTTTGAAACGGAAAGGGTCAATGATCACGAACAGGAAGCAACCATCGGCAGCAATCCGTCTGACAGAATCAAAGTAGATGTATGCAGCGGAAAGGTAAAGCTGGAGCAATATTAGCGCCGACTGGCAGAATGGGACTACTCCTTTCGGATTCTATTTGCTATAATAGCAATGTAGGGTCGAAGCAGAGGAGGTGCCGTATGGAAACAAAGGATATCATGGCAGCACTAACAATAGAAGAAAAGATTCGTCTGTTATCGGGCGTCGGAAGCTGGCATACTTATGCCTGCAACGGGAAACTGCCGACGATTATGATGACCGATGGACCACATGGATTGCGAAAGCAGGAGGCAGAAGAGTTCTCGGACATTAACAAGAGCGAAATTGCAACCTGCTTTCCTACTGCCAGTGCAATTGCAAGCAGCTGGAATACGGAGGCAGTGGAAAAGATGGCCTCGGCCATAGCAGAAGAGGCACTGAAGGAAAAGGTATCCGTTGTATTGGGCTGCGGTACCAACATTAAGAGGTCTCCCCTTTGCGGCAGAAACTTTGAATATTTTTCGGAAGATCCTTATCTTGCGGGCAGGATGGCGACAGCCTATATCAAGGCGATGCAAAAGCAGGGCGTAGGAACATCGCTGAAGCATTTTGCTGCAAATAATCAGGAAACGCGCAGACAGACGGCAAACAGTCAGATTGATGAGCGGGCATTGCGGGAAATTTATCTGGCACCTTTTGAAATGGCGGTCACGGAGGCACACCCGACAACGGTTATGGCATCTTATAATCTGCTAAATGGAGAGCATGCCTGTGCAAATCAAGATTTGTTAACAAATATTCTACGAAAAGAGTGGGGCTTTGACGGAGCCGTAATCTCGGACTGGGGTGCAGTGACGGATATCGTACAGTGCATTCGGGCGGGAATGGATTTAGAGATGCCCGATAGTCTGGGCATTCACGCAGAACATCTGCAAAAAGCACTGGACAGCGGCAGCATGACAATGCAGGAGCTTGACAGGGCAGTTGAGAATGTTGTCAGGCTGGTGACGGAACAGAGTCAAAAGATCAAGGAGGCCGAGACTGACTATACAGCACATCATGAACTTGCAAGAGAACTGGAATGTGAGTCGGCAGTTCTGCTTGTAAATGACGGAATGCTTCCGCTGGAACATCCGGAAAAGGTGATTGTAATCGGCGAACTGGCTTGCCATATGAGGTTTCAGGGAGGCGGCAGCAGTCATATTACAACGATTCAGACGAAGAATGCAATCCAGAGCCTTCAGGATAAAGGCATTGAGGTTCTTTATGCTCAGGGCTATCATAACGAAAGTGATCAGCCGGATAGTCGTTTGGTGGAAGAAGCTTTGGAAAAAGCAGGACAGGGATATCCGATTCTTTTCTTTGGAGGATTGACAGATTCCTTTGAAGGGGAAGGCTATGACAGAAAGACGTTGGATATACCATACTGCCAGCGCTCGCTGCTCGCTCAGCTGATGAAAGTGAATCAGAATGTTGCATTTATTTCCTTTGGAGGTTCTCCGATGGATATGCCTTTTGCAAATGATGTCAGGGCGATTTTACATATGTATCTTGGCGGGCAGGCGGTTGGAGAAGCATGTGCGGATTTGATAGTCGGCGACGTCAATCCGAGCGGTAAGCTGGCAGAGACATTTCCTTATTCACTGGAGGATGTTCCGTGTGCGGACTGCTTTGCTCCGGACAGCGATGATGTAGAATATAGAGAGAGCCTATTTGTAGGATATAGATATTACGATTCCTTTTATAAGCCCTGCAGGTTCAATTTTGGATTTGGCTTGTCTTATACGACATTTCAATATAACAATCTGAAGCTGAGCACTGAGAATTACAGCGGGGGTCCGCTGATGTTATCTTTTACAATCAAGAATACGGGCAGACGTAAGGGAAGCGAGATAGCACAGATCTATGTAGTCAATCCCAAGACTTCCTATATCAGACCAAAGAAGGAATTGAGGAATTTTGCAAAGGTGTCTTTGGAGGCCGGGGAGAGTAAAACGGTATCTTTGACGCTGCATGAACGGAGTTTCAGCTTATTTGATACAGAGCAGGGAAAATTCATTATGCCTTCGGGGGACTACAAGGTGTTGGTAGGTGCATCACTGCATGACATTCGACTGGATATGGATCTGGAAGTGTCGGGCGTAGCTTATGAAAAGGATGACAGAGACAGACTAAGCGAGTATTTTTCATTTGGAGATGCTGAGCAACCGAGAATATCCGAAGAACAGTTTTCCAGGCTGTATGGCAGAGAACTGAGTCATTTCGAGGAGGTAAAGCGTGGAGAATATACATTGTATCATTCCTTTGAAAGACTGGCAGCGGGTTCCGCTTTGGGAAGAGCGGCATTGGCATATGTAAAGCACACGCTTTACAAGATGAACAAAGGAAAATCGAAAGAAGATCCGGCAGTTAAGATATTGATACAGGGAGTGAAGGAGAATACAATGTGTTCCATGGTATGCGCAAGCGGAGGATTGTTTCCACCATGTCTGGCAAGGGCAATCGTTGCTGCGGCAAATGGTTGTCATATGCAGGCGGTCAAGAGCCTGTTGGATGTTAAAAATAAAAGCCTTTAGGTCCAGCCGCCATCGACGGAGATGATTTGTCCGGTCAGGTAGGACGAACCGGTGCATAAGGATAGGACTGCAGCGGCGACATCGGATGGCTGCCCGATTCGGTCAGCAGGTATTTCTTCTATAATAGTATGAACTTCATCTTGTGATAAATGCCGATTCATATCGGTGTCTATCATTCCACAGGCAAGGGCGTTGACTTGAATGCCGCTGGGAGCCAGTTCCTTGGCAAGGGCTCTGGTAAAGGCATTGATTCCGCCCTTGCTTGCTGAGTAAGCAACCTCTGTTGAGGCTCCGACGTTTCCCCATACAGAGGAGATGTTGATGATCTGCCCGCATTTCTTTTTTAACATCAGTGGAATTGCATATTTGGAACAAAGAAAAACAGAGGTCAGATTTGTGCTGATTACGTGATTCCAGTCTGTCAAATCCATGTCATGCAGCAGTCCTACATAGGAAATGCCGGCATTATTGACCAGAACATCAATATCTGTGACAGAAGCGAACAGCTCCTTGACGGTTTCCTCCTGGCTGATATCTCCGATAAAAGTTCTGCAGGAGACAGCGTAGTCACGCGATAACCGCTCCTGTAATTGATTTAGCAGCACTTTTGATTCTTTACAGGTAATCATCAAATCATAGCCATTCTGTGCAAAGGCCTCGGCGATAGCGGCTCCGATACCTCGTGATGCGCCTGTTATGACCGCAGTTTTTTTCTTCATAATAGACTCCGTTTCTTAATTTCATTTCCTACATTATAAAGGAGAAGCAATGACTTTACAATCCCCCGCATTTGCAATATTTTGGGCTTTTATGGCATAAAAGAAAAAAGTACCACTATATATAGAGAATTACGTTGAATAATAATGAAAGAGATGTTAAAATATTAATAGTTTCGTCAAAAAGGAGAAGAATCATGAAAGAAATATATGATGCAGTGATTATCGGCTCAGGACCGGCGGGAATTACAGCCGCTATTTATGCAAAAAGAGCCGGATTAAATACAGTGCTCATTGAGAAGAGTTCCATGGGCGGAGGTCAGGTGCTGAACACCTATGAGGTAGATAATTATCCCGGTTTACAGGGAATCAATGGGTTTGATCTTGGGGTGAAATTTTCGGAGCATGCGGCCAAACTAGGAGTAGAGACGATAGAAGCAGACGTGACCGGAATAGAAGTAACAGAGCAGATCAAACACATTTATACAGAAAAGGAAACACTGGAAACGAAGACAATTGTCATTGCAAGCGGAGCAACGCACAGAAAGCTGGGAGTTCCGGGTGAGGAGGAATTGTCAGGTGCAGGTGTATCATATTGTGCTACCTGTGACGGTGCTTTTTTTAAGAACAAAACGACCGCAGTGATCGGTGGGGGAGATGTAGCACTTGAGGATGCGATCTTTCTGGCGCGAGGCTGCGAAAAGGTATACCTGATCCACAGACGGGATGAATTTCGTGCCGTGAAGGTGTTGTGTGATGCCGTGAAGGCAACACCGAATATCGAGATCATCTGGGATAGTGTCGTGACGGCAATCGAGGGCGAGGATCAGGTAGAAAGTCTAACCATACAGAATGTATATACCGGAGCAGAGTCGAAGCAGGAGCTGGACGGTGTATTTATTGCAGTCGGCAATACGCCGAATACTGGTTTTATCAAGGAAATCAAAAAGGATGTCGGCGGCTATATTGTGGCCGGAGAGGACTGCGCAACGGACGTGGCAGGTGTGTTTGCGGTCGGTGATGTGAGAACCAAAAGCCTGCGCCAGATCGTGACTGCGGTTGCGGACGGAGCCAATGCGATTACCGGTGTACAAAATTATTTGTTGCATATGGAAAATTGATGTAAACGTTTACTTTAGGTTGACATTTATTACGTAGCGTGCTATATTTTATTACGGATGTAACAATTTTGTAACAAATGAATGATTACGAAAGATAACGATAAAAGACGATACTTTGGAGGGTTACGATGAAGAAAGGGGTACTTAGGGCAGCGGCATTCGGTTTGGCTTGTACGATTACAGTTACCGGATTTTCCATACCGACAGATGCGGCCTTACTTTCATCTATATTGCCGGCAGCAGGTGGTGCGTTGGTAGTTGGTGAAGGCGTATCAGTAAAACAGATCGAAAAAGTCAAGCGTGACCAAATCGTTACAAAGGCGCGTAATAATATTCAAACCATACAGGAATCTTCTGTTCCGGTAGCATCAGCGCCCACAGGAGAGACAGCGGACAATACGGCAAATACAAATACTGTAGCCGAAGCAGGTACTACAGATAATACAGATAATATTAATCATACCGATAACACAAATAGTACAAACAATACAAACAGTACAAACAATACAAACAGTACAAACAATACGACAACAGGACTGCCGACAGCCGGAGGTGCAGTTGTTACTGTGACAACACCCAGTGCAGCTACCGCAAGTACAGAGCAGACCAATGGAACGGCAACACCGACACCAACACCGACACCAACTCCGGGAGCAACAACGACAGTCACTCCGGCACCGGCGACGGAAACATCGACAACAACAGAAGAAGGTGCTATTTCAGATAATGGCACAGCAACCGTAACAGCAACACCGACACCAACGCCAACTGTGGCACCGACAGGAACAACACAGCCGGCAGCAACAGGAAAGACACCGGTGATTGAAGTATTAACTGAAGAAGAAAAAGCAACCGAAGATTTTTCCGGCCTGATGATTGCACAGGTTTCAAATTACGTCAATATCAGGGATGCAGCAAGTGAAGACGGAGAGGTAGTCGGAAAATTATACAATAACTCAGCAGGTGAGTGGCTTGGAGCTGAGGGCGACTGGTATAAGATTAAGTCAGGTAATGTAGAGGGTTATGTTAAGAGTGAATTTGTGGTGACCGGAGATGCAGCAGTTGCGTTGGCAGCAGAGGTAGGTCACAGAGTAGCTGTTGTTACGACAACAACTTTGAAAGTAAGACAAGATCCCAGTACCGAAGCGATTGTTTTAGGTCTGGTACCGATAGAGGACGAACTGACCGTCGTTGAGGAAACAGAAAATTGGGTTAAGGTTTCCATTGAAGAGGGTGACGGCTGGGTATCCAAGGAATTTGTGGATGTTTCTACTGAGTTTGTAAAGGCTGAGTCAAAGGCAGAAGAAGAGGCTCGTCTGAAGAAGGAAGAGGAAGCACGTAAGCAGGCACAGGAAGCTGCCCGCAAGGCACAGAGCTCCAACAAGACAAGCACAGCATCCAATGCGTCAGCACCGGCAGCAACGGTATCCGGCAGCGGAACAGGATCAGCAGTTGCAAATTATGCATTACAGTTTGTTGGTAATCCATACGTATATGGTGGCACAAGCTTGACCAGCGGTACAGACTGCTCAGGATTTACAATGGGTGTATATAGAAACTTCGGTGTATCCTTACCTCATTCATCAGGTGCACAGCGTGGCATGGGTTATGATGTAGGCGGTATCGGAAATGCACAGCCGGGTGATATTGTATGCTATTCAGGTCATGTAGGTATCTACATTGGCGGCGGACAGATTGTACATGCCAGCACGGCAGCAACAGGTATCAAGGTTTCAAACGCAGGCTACAGATCGATTTTGTCAGTAAGAAGAATCTTCTAAAATAATATTGTCAGGTGTGAGAGCAGCTCATCGTCAGATGGGCTGCTTTTGGCATATAAAGAATATATTTCTGCAAAAAAAGTGCGTGACAGAGCTCACATTTTCAGAACTTACATGGTCTGTATTCGATAAAATTAGCAAAGTGCACAAATTGTAGAAAAATGCAGTCCTGCTGGCGGAAAATGTTGTCGAAAGTAAAAATAGATATCCACATTAAAAAAAGTCCCGAAATGCGTAAAAAGGACTTATACACCAACTTATACACATTATCCACAGAAATGAAATGAAAAAACAGGCAGAATTTTGAACAAATGTTTTGTTGGATTATAATAAAATTAAGAATTTGTAAAAAAAACATGAAAAATGTCTTGACAGCTTTTGTCGCATTATGTTTGGATTGCTAATACAGGTGGAAATGTGATATACTTATCCTATCAAAAATAATTCGCAGGATTCTCGCGAAGATGTAAAGGAGTGACCGTTATGAAGTATATAATCAGCGGAAAGAATATCGATGTGACAGAAGGGCTTAAGACAGCGGTAGAGGACAAAATCGGTAAGTTGGAGCGTTATTTTACTCCCGATACAGAGATTCATGTGACATTAAGCGTAGAAAAGGATCGTCAGAAGATAGAGGTAACCATTCCTGTTAAGGGCAGTATCATTCGTTCTGAGCAGGTCAGCAACGATATGTATGTGTCTATTGATCTGGTCGAGGAAATTATTGAACGTCAGTTGAAGAAATATAAAAACAAATTGACTGACAGCAAACATGGGACAAGCAATTTTAAACAGGAATATTTGGACAAGGATTATGCTGAGGATGATGAGGTCAGAATCATTCGTACCAAAAAATTTGACATCAAACCGATGTATCCGGAGGATGCCTGCGTACAGATGGAATTGCTAGGACATGGATTTTATGTATTCTGTAATGCAGAGACAGATCAGGTCAATGTGGTCTATAAGAGAAAAGGAAACACATATGGTCTCTTGGAACCGGAAGTTTAGAAATATGATTTAGAGTAATAACAATAAAACTCCTTAGTACGAATAGTATTAAGGAGTTTTATTATTATCATGTGAGGGAGATATAGTATGGAGAAGCAAAGGAACATCATGGAGATCGACACTGTGGCTTTGGACGATGCCAACAGCCAAATTCGCATTATTGATCAGACTCGGCTGCCGTATGAAACAGTCCTGCTTAGTCTGAAAACGCAGGAGGAAATCTGGAACGCCATATATCTGCTGCAGGTAAGGGGAGCACCGGCAATCGGAGTGACAGCGGCTTTTGGAATATATCTGGCTGCAAAGCAGATGATAAATGATGTATCGGTCAAGACCTATGATGTGTTTTTTGAACGATTTGTAGAAGCAAAGAATTATCTGGATTCGTCACGGCCGACGGCTGTGAATCTGTCCTGGGCACTGAACAGGATGCAGCAGGTTTGTGAACAGCATGCAGAGGAGCCTTTGCAGCAGATTCTGTCCCATCTGCAGGATGAGGCAGTAGAGATTCAGGAAGAAGATATTCGTGTATGTAAGGCAATTGGTGAATATGGCTTATCTCTGGTGAAACCCGGGGACGGCCTGCTGACACACTGCAATGCAGGACAGCTAGCCACATCAAAGTACGGAACAGCCACAGCTCCGATGTATTTGGGACAGGAAAAGGGCTATCATTTTAAGATATTTGCAGATGAGACACGGCCGCTCCTGCAGGGTGCAAGACTGACTGCTTATGAATTGCAGTCCTCAGGACTTGATGTCACCTTGATTTGCGACAATATGTCAGCCACCGTTATGCGGAACGGATGGGTCAATGCTGTCTTTGTTGGCTGTGACAGAGTGGCAGCCAACGGAGATACGGCAAATAAGATAGGCACCTCTGTTGTGGCTGTTGTTGCAAAGCGGTACAATGTACCGTTTTATGTCTGCGCACCTACCTCTACCATTGATATGAATACACCGTGCGGTGATCAGATCCATATAGAAGAGCGGCCGGCGCATGAGGTGACAGAAATGTGGTACCAGAAACGTATGGCTCCGGAGGGGGTCAAGGTTTTCAACCCTGCATTTGATGTGACAGATCATGATCTGATTACAGGAATCATAACAGAGTATGGAATCGCAAGAGCACCATATATTGAGTCATTAAAAGACATTTTTATGAAAAAGACACAAGGGAACAAATAGGCTTGTATTTTTGTACAAGCAAGGCGGTTTTTTGGTTGCAAAATAGGGATTGCTGTGATAGAATAGCCCTAGACGTAATGTGACAAAAAAATAACAATCTCAATGTAGGAGGTAATAACATGTCTAAAAAAGTAGTATTAGCAGGCGCATGCCGTACAGCAATCGGGACAATGGGTGGAACACTTTCCACAACACCGGCAGCAGAGCTTGGTGCCATTGTAATTAAAGAGGCATTGAACAGAGCGGGAGTTGCTCCCGAAGCGGTTGATCAGGTATATATGGGATGTGTCATTCAGGCAGGTCTCGGACAGAATGTAGCACGTCAGGCTACATTGAAGGCTGGACTTCCAATTGAAGTTCCTGCAGTGACAATGAACGTTGTATGTGGTTCAGGTTTGAACTGTGTCAATCAGGCAGCACAGATGATTATAGCCGGTGATGCTGACATCGTGGTAGCAGGCGGTATGGAAAATATGTCCATGGCACCCTATGCAATTCCTCAGGGACGTTATGGCTACAGAATGGGCAATGCAACGATGGTAGATACAATGATCAATGATGCACTTTGGGATGCATTCAATGATTATCATATGATCAAAACAGCAGATAATATCGCTGAGCAGTGGAAGCTGACACGTGAAGAACTGGATGAGTTTTCACTGGCTTCACAGTTAAAGACAGAAGCAGCACAGAATGCAGGCAGATTTGACAAGGAAATCGTTCCCGTAGAAGTGAAGAAGAAAAAGGAAACGATTGTATTCAATAAGGATGAGGGACCTCGTGCAGGCTCAACAATCGAAGGTCTTGCAAAGCTTCGTGCAATCAATCCTAACGGCTATGTAACTGCCGGCAATGCTTCAGGCATTAATGATGGCGCAGCAGCAGTTGTAGTAATGAGTGAAGAAAAGGCTAAAGAGCTGGGCGTGAAGCCGATGGCAACCTTCGTGGCAGGTGCTTTGGCAGGCGTTGATCCTTCTATTATGGGTATCGGACCTGTAGCAGCAACCAAAAAGGTTATGGCAAAGACGGGAATGACCATTGGTGACTTTGACCTGATCGAAGCAAATGAAGCATTTGCAGCACAGTCTGTGGCTGTTGGCAAGGAACTTGGATTTGATCTGAAGAAGCTGAATGTTAATGGTGGAGCAATCGCACTCGGACATCCGGTAGGAGCATCAGGCTGTCGTATCCTTGTAACATTGCTTCATGCGATGGAGCAGAACAATGCCAAGACCGGTCTTGCAACCTTATGCATCGGCGGCGGTATGGGATGTGCCACAATCGTAAAAAGAGAAGATTAATCAATAACGACTAAACTTTACACCAAAGCCAAGATACGCATTTTACAAGAGTTCATGTGTATTGCGGCTGCGGTGTTTCGTTGTGTAAAGACCTAACAGACAAATCTTGGATTTCTTGAAAGGAGATTGGTAATGGAGTACGTACTATTTGAACAAAAAGGTGCGGTAGGCGTGATTACGATCAACCGTGAAAAGGCGTTGAATGCATTGAATTCACAAGTGCTTGATGAATTGAATGCAACACTGGATGCAGTGAATACGGACGAAGTAAGATGTTTGATTTTAACCGGAGCAGGTGAAAAATCGTTTGTAGCAGGAGCTGACATCGGAGAAATGAGTACACTGACTAAGGCAGAAGGAGAGGCTTTCGGAAAGAAGGGCAATGATGTATTCCGCAAGCTGGAAGTATTCCCGATTCCGGTAATTGCAGCAGTAAACGGATTTGCTCTTGGCGGTGGATGCGAAATTTCTATGAGCTGTGATATCAGAATCTGTTCAGAAAATGCAGTATTTGGACAGCCTGAAGTCGGTCTTGGAATTACCCCGGGCTTTGGCGGTACACAGAGACTGGCACGTCTTGTAGGTGCAGGCATGGCGAAGCAGATGATTTACTCGGCACGTAATATCAAGGCTGATGAGGCATACAGAATCGGACTTGTAAATGCAGTATATCCCATTGAAGAGTTAATGCCGGCAGCAGAGAAAATGGCAGCAGGCATCGCAAAGAATGCACCGATCGCAGTTCGCAACTGTAAAAAGGCAATCAATGACGGACTGCAGGTAGACATGGATCAGGCAATCGTGATCGAAGAGAAGCTGTTTGGTGATTGCTTCGAGTCATATGATCAGAAAGAGGGCATGACAGCCTTCCTTGAAAAACGTAAGGTTGAAGCATTTTTAAACAAATAAATCAAATCTAGGAGGATTGTTCAATGAAAGTAGGAATTATTGGAGCAGGCACTATGGGCGCCGGTATCGCACAGGCATTTGCAATGACAGACGGTTATGAAGTATTTCTTTGCGACATCAAGACAGAGTACGCAGAGGGTGGCAAGGCTAAGATTCAGAAGAATATGGATTTCCTTGTAGGAAAAGAAAAGATTACAAAAGAGAAGGCTGATTCTATTATGGCTAAGATCACAACAGGTCTGAATGACATCTGCTCAGATTGTGACCTTGTTGTAGAAGTAGCACTTGAGAAAATGGAAATCAAGCAGTCTATCTTTAAGCAGTTAATGGGCATCTGCAAGAAGGATTGCATCTTTGCATCAAATACATCTTCTCTTTCTATTACCAAGATTGGTGAAGGACTTGACAGACCGATGATCGGTATGCACTTCTTCAATCCTGCTGACAGAATGAAGCTGGTTGAGGTCATTGCAGGCGCAAATACACCGGCTGACCTTGTAAAGAAGATTAAGGATATTGCTGTAGAAATTGGCAAGACTCCCGTAGAAGTCAATGAAGCACCGGGATTTGTTGTAAACAGAATCCTCATCCCGATGATCAATGAAGCAATCGGTGTATGGGCAGCAGGTACAGCAAGTGCAGAAGATATTGATGTTGCAATGCAGCTTGGTGCATCTCACCCGATGGGACCTCTTCACTTAGGAGATCTGGTTGGTCTGGATATCGTTCTCGCAATTATGGAAGTGCTTCATACAGAGACAGGCGATGACAAGTATGCTCCGCAGCCAAAATTAAAAGAACTTGTTGCGGCTAAGAAGCTCGGAAAGAAGACCGGCGAAGGAATATTTAAATACGCTTGATAAAAATCAAAGATTTTTGCGAGCAGTCGAAAAATCGCAGATT
>CAZABT010000063.1:0-15392 GCA_964483395.1 uncultured Lachnospiraceae bacterium | reverse complement strand
AAAGATTTTTTTGAACTTGTATGATAAAAGAAAAAGTGTTAGTCTAAAATAAGAAACAGAAGGAGGTATTATCAAATGGCAAATATAACCAAGGATATGACAATAGGTGCAATTCTGCAGTCCAATCCAAATGTTGCACCGATTTTGATGGAGGCAGGCATGCATTGTCTCGGCTGTCCGTCTGCACAGGGTGAGAGCCTTGAGGAAGCGGCTATGGTTCATGGAATGGATATTAATTCTTTGATGGAGAAGATCCAGGCATTATAAGTTCAATTGCGGCATGATAGAAAAGCCCCGATTCATTTGCTGAATCGGGGCTTTTACAGTCGTGTGCACGGCGGCACACGTTTCTACCAAACAAAACACATTTTACATTTCTGTCAGCACTTGCAGTGCGTTATCTTTTAGTATCATTTCCGCGTGTTCTTCAAAGAAAGCCTCACTTGCAGGCGTATACTTTTCCGGAACGCCATATTCCGAAATTACATTGCATACTTTATTAAAGTCCTCAGGGGTATGGTCTGATTTGGTTACAATCAGTACCAGACGATCTGATTGATTGCTGCGGAATAAAGAATTCTTACCATCATAATGATGATTCAGTATATGTGACAGTCGGGACACAGAATCAATATTCTCAAAAGAATAGGCTCTTGCCAACTGCACGGGAACTGTTTCCGCCTCGGATACCTCCTCTGCAGGAACCTCGTCTATGACATCTTTATCCTGAGAGATCTTTTTGAACAGATCCAATACATTGTCGGCATTTACACCGAGAGAGTCCAAAACATCATCGTACTCATTGTCTTCCTCTTCATGTACAGAAGGGGCAAATTTAGAGAAACGGGTATCCAGTTCTTCCGGATCTTCCACTTTTGTGATAATGAGAACAATACAATCTGCGGAAAGCGGAATTGCTTCTATCATCAGGGGGATATCTTCTGCCTCAAAACCGAATTCGTAAGAAGCTTGCTGCATCATATCGCGGAAGAGACTTTTAGCCTTATCCGTGCCGTAAGCCAACTCACTGATCTTCAGTTCGCGGTCTGCCAAGTCGTTCTTTGTTAATGTACAACGGATTTGATGGTCGTTTACTTTTTCGATTTTCATAGAATCACATCCTTCCATCTTTTGGTGCGGGAATGACCCATACACCATAGGTATTACTTAATATTATACTAAGACGAATGATAACGGTATGTCAATAGTTCACAAATTGTTTAAGGAAAATTTCATTCTTTTGTTAAACAATGTAAAAAGGACTTGCATATTGTCATATCCTGTATTATAATCAAATTTGAGAGATGCCTCTTTGCTTAGTGAAACGAAGAAGGAGGCCAGTATTTACATATCTTTATACTTATATTTTACTCTATTTTTGACGGATTGACCAGTGAAAAATAGATTCTGTCAGCGAATCTGATGTATTCTCTGAGGATATGTTCCCAAATAATAATTCAAAAAAGATCCATTGGAAAAACGTAGGAGCAAAGGGGTACTTTCTATTGTCCGGTTTATTTATTATCGGCAAAAATACTTTACAATATAACCAGATATGGGGAATTGCATAAAAATATGTCACGAATATGATTCTTATGGTTTCGCAATACTCTGCAGTTTGGTTAGGAAAGGAGGCGTCAGGCACACCTTCTGTTTAGAATGGAAATGGTTAGTCAGGCACATCTGATGATGGGAAAATAAATCATTGAGAAAATCCTCGGACAAGTGAATCCCTCTGTACCGAAGGAAAAATGTAAAGATTGCTCTATGGAGCTGCGGTGGCGGGTATCAGATGTGAATAGGAAGATCATTAAGGCCGGAATACACACTAAATAATGACAAATTTCGAATTTATAATGACGTTCTCATTTTTTTTTGTTATAATACAATACCGAAGTGCATTAAATGGCAGGAGTTGTATTTGTATTAGGAGGCAGTTGCTTTGGATAATAGAAGAATGGAACCGCAAAATGTGAAAAGGAAAAATACAAGTCAGCGTAAGAAAAAACGCAGACGCAGACGTATGCTGCAAAAACTGATTCCTGTATTTGTTGCATTATTTCTGATTGCAATTGTAATTATTGTAAGTCTTTCAACGGGACTCTTGCAGCAATTTGCTTATTCGACGGAACGCGCGGATCAGAATGAATATTTTTCCGTGGTAGGCAGTGATGACATTGCGATTATCACAAATGATGAATTAACAGATCGAAAGGCAAAGCTTTATAATGGCAGATGCTATTTTGATTATGATACAGTAGAGGAATTGATTTTTGACAGGTTCTATTTTGATGAACGTGAGGACAAGCTTTTGTATACGACTGCAACGGAGATTATCAGTATACCGATGGAGAGTACACAGTATCTTACGGGAGATGTACCGAGCGATGTGGGTTATGTGATTGCTCACCGTGACGGAGATCGGATTTATCTGGCGCTTGATTATTTACAGCAGTATGCAAACTTCTCATACCACCTGTATGAGGGAGAGCCATATCACATGGATTTTGATATGGAGTGGAAAACAAATCAAGTTGCCGATATCACCAAGAAGGATCATGTAAGAGTGCTGGGTGGAACCAAGAGCCCTATTCTGACGGATGTGGCAGCAGGCGATACAGTGATGATCCTGAACCAGATGGAGGAATGGTGTGAGGTAAAAACAAAGGATGGTTATATCGGCTATATAGAAAATAAGCGTCTGGAAAATATGAGAGAAGAGACAGAAACACCGGCCACTACAGCCGTGGAGGAGGTATATCCTAATATCTCAAAGGACTACCCGATCAATCTTGTATGGCATCAGGTCACAAATGCAGATGCCAACAGCAAGCTGGATGAGATGCTGGAGGGAACCAGCGGAATCACAACAATCTCACCGACCTGGTTCTTCCTGAAGGACAATGATGGTAATTTTGATTCTCTGGCCGACCGAAACTATGTGGATCAGGCACATGCCAAAGGGATGGAGGTATGGGCTCTGGTAGATGACTTTACCAATTCCGTGGACACGTATGAACTTTTCTCTTATGCAGAAAAACGTGCGAACCTGATCAACCAATTGATTGCGGCAGCAGCAGAATATGATCTGGATGGCTTGAATATAGATTTTGAAAAGATAACGGCAGAAGCAGGCCCGCATTATGTACAGTTTTTGAGAGAATTGTCCATACAGTGCAGAAATCAACAAATTGTACTTTCGGTGGATAACTATGTGCCACGGGAGCATACGAGTTTTTACAATCGCGAAGAGCAGGGCCGCGTTGTGGATTATGTGATTATTATGGGATATGATGAGCATTATGCAGGTTCTAAGGAGAGCGGTTCGGTTGCATCGATTGGCTTCGTGACGGATGGTATTGAACAGACACTGGCAGTCGTGCCCGCGGAAAAGGTCATCAATGCACTTCCTTTCTATACAAGAATCTGGAAGGAGACACCAAAGACAGAGGAAGAAGCTGCAGCAGAAGATCCCACCAGTACCGAATATATTCCATATACATTGAGCAGTGAGAGTCTGAGCATGCAGGGGGCCGCTGATGCGGTATCCAAGGCCGGAGTATCAATGACTTGGGATGAGACGACAATGCAGAATTATGCAGAATATGAACGTGACGGTGCTGTCTATCGAGTATGGCTTGAGGATATTGAATCCATTACGGCGAAAATGCAGGCCATCCAGGGTTATCAGATTGCAGGTGTGGCAGGCTGGAAGCTGGGGCTGGAGGATAAGGGAGTCTGGAGCGTGATTGCACAATATTTAAATTAAAGACTGAAGAAAGCAAGAGCAGGCATCATAGAAGATTTGCCTGCTCTTTTTCTCTGTATTCGGTCGGTGAAATGCCATAATAAGTTTTGAAGGCTTTACTGAAATAATTATTGTTGCTGTATCCCAGCCGATCTGAAATTTCTTGGATCTGGAGGGAATTATCCCGCAATAATTCTTTTGCATGATTCATGCGGAGCTTGAGAGCGTATTCATAAATACCGATATTGTATTTGTTTTTAAAAAGCTTGGACAGGTATTTCTGGGAAAAGAAATATTTTTCGCTGAACATGGCCAATTTGATTTCCTTGCAAAAGTTTTTCTCGACATATTCCTTGATGACATCGATTACCTCGCCTGGTGACAGATCCCGTTCAATCAGTGCATTGGTTTCCTCCGTTGTCTCGGCAGCAATACTGTCAAGTACATCAACCGCTTTTTCGATTGCATGATTGAGGTCATTTCCGTCCACCGGTTTTAAGAGATAGTCAATGGCGCCACTCTTGATGGCAACCTGTGCATACTTAAATTCATCATAGCCGCTGATGACAATATACTGTGTGTTGGGGAACTCTTTCTTTGCAATTCCGAGAAATTCCGCTCCATTCATGATCGGCATGCGCATATCTACAAATACCAGCTGAGGATTCCTGTCGCGCATGATTGCCAGACCATCTTCGCCGTTGGTGGCATAGAGAAGCTCTGTGATGTTGTATTTCTGCCAGCTGCCAAGTGCGGAAACGGCAGTTCTGACCGGCTTTTCATCATCAATGATAAGTGCTAGATACATAAGAAATATCCTCCGTTATGGGAATTGATAATGTAATGGTAGTGCCAACATAAATTTCACTTTGGATTTCCATATCGGCTTTTTCCTGATATACAAGCTTCAGCCTGTTAAACAGATTTGACAGACCGATGCCGGTGTTATGTTCTGACCGAAGAGGAATATCCTTAAAGGATTCTATGATTTCGGTGTAGCGTTCACGTTCAATGCCATGGCCGTTATCCATGACTTTGATCCATAGAATGTCATTTTCAAGATAGGCAGATACATGTATGTGAATCGAGTTTACAGTACCGGTCATACCGTGCATAATTGAATTTTCTACCAAAGTGGTAATGCTCAGCTTTGGAATCACGATATCATTGACAGCCTCGTCCATATCGATCTGATAGGAAAGAGCGTCATCAAACCGTGCTTTTTGCAGCATCAGATAATTCTGTACCTGTGTCATTTCTTCTCTGACACTCATCATATCTTTATCCTTGATGCCGTAGCGCAGCAAGGATGCCAAGCTGGTAATCATGTCATTGATTTTGGTTTGATGATTCTGAATGGCTTCAGAGGAAATTGCCTGCAGAGTGTTATAGAGGAAATGCGGATTGGTCTGTGCCTCCAAAGCAATCAGTTTTGCAGTTTCTTCGTTTAGCTTGGAAATATAGTTTGTCTTGATCAATTCATCAATGTGAAGCAGCATGGTATTGTATTCTTCTTCCAGATTGCAGATCTCCAGATTGCCTCCGATTGGTTCGACAGAAGCAAAATCGCCACTGCCGGCACTTTTCATACGGAGTATCAGAGCACTGATCGGATGTATGATCAGACGGAGGAAGATGGTAAACATCAGTACGGCTATAATCAGCGCAGCAAGTCCCAGCAGGAAACTGATGTTTCTTGTCACTGTGACTCGTTCCTGCAGGCTGCTGACAGGGCGCAGGACAAGCAGCTTGAAATGATTTTTTTCACTGGTCTTGTATACGGTCAGATAATCATGCTCTTGAAGGCTCAGCCTGAAAAAATTTTCAGAGGCATTTTCCAATTCGGCGGCACAGGCGTTCAGATCCTGTTCACTGAAAAGTTCCGGATCGCTGGAGTAGTACAAGCGGTTACTGTCGTCAATGATTGCAAAAATCTCATCCTCTGTCAAATGGTTTTTTGCAAGTGAAGAGGGAAGCGTATCATTGATCGTTAATTGAACGATTGCGAGCGGTTCTTGTGTTGATATATCAATAATGGTTCTGTAATACTCCATAAAATCGCCTTCAGATTCACAAGGGTGAACGGACAGGTAGTATTTTCCTTTTGTGAAGTTGTCATAGTCCGCAATGGATTTGAAATCTGAAAAAGGAACTGAGGTAATGCGGATCTGTTTAGAGGAAATGGATATTAAGGTATTCTTTTTTAATAAATAGAGTTTATAGGAAATCACATCGTTTCTTGAATAATAGTTACTTTTGAGCAGAGACTGTATATAGCTGCTGTCTTCGTAGGACAGGGTTCTGCTGTTGGAAATCAACTGCAGAAAGGTTTCATCGTTTCTGAGCGTCAAAGAATACCAGTTGATATCATTCATATAGGAGTCAAAGTTATCTACTTCAAAATCCAAAATGGCAGAAGCTGACTTGACAGCCTGTTCCATAATCGTATTTTTGTTGCTGACATAGTTGAAGGAGGTAATGGCCAATATAATCACAAAGATGATTGTAGTCGCAAGTACGATTAATTGTGTGCGGAGTGATATTTGATTCAAATAGTTCTTGATACGCTGCTTTAATGTCATTGCAGGAGACCTCCTTACATCTTGGTACAGAAGTTGTGCATGTTTCATATTTATTCTAACACATAAATTAGAAAAGTCATAAAAATAATTGACTCCTTTTTTACCATTGATTGTTCTATTTATTACATTTCACCAAAAAAGTTTATCATTTATAATCAAATATATAAAATATAAACATACATCAGTTTGATTGGCAAGTGTTTTTTGGAGGTTATCATTATGAAATACATTGGTATGAAGAAGAGGGAGACGGTTGAGACAATACTATATACTGTTCCGGCAGTGATTCTGGTATGTCTTACGATTTATATTCCTTTTGTGATGAGTGGATATTATTCTTTGACAAAGTGGAACGGTATCGCAAAAGAACCGGTTTTTATCGGGCTTGAGAATTTTAGACAGATATTCACCGGAAATTCGGATTTCCTGAATGCAACCTTTTTCACAATGAAATATGCTTTGGTTTTTATCATTTTTACGAATGTTATTTCACTTGCACTGGCAGTGGCACTTGTTAAGAAATTTAAGCTGGCAAATGTACTGAGAGGTGTTTTCTTTGTTCCTTATATTATGAGCATGACAATCGTCGGATTTATATGGAAATTTATATTTTCACAGGGATTTGCAAGACTGTATGAGCTGACGTCCTTAGAGACGCTGAATCTCAGCTGGCTGGGTGATCCGAAGCTTGCATTTTATTCCGTTGCCTTTGTAGGCATCTGGCAGTCAATCGGATTTTATGTTGTACTCTATATTGCAGGTCTGCAGGCAGTTCCTACGGATGTACTGGAGGCGGCAACCGTAGACGGAGCAAATGGTTTCACACGTTTTTTTAAGGTGACACTGCCCTTGCTTGGCCCATCAATCACGACTTGCATTTTTATGTCTCTCACCAACTCTCTAAAGGTATTTGACATTATCCTTGCATTGACTAAGGGAGGCCCCGGCAGTGCGACCTATAGCGTAACGCTGGAAATTTACAGAGAGGCATTCCAGAATAATAATTACGGGCTTGGTTCTGCAAAATCAATTCTCTTTTTTGTGATTGTTCTGCTTCTGACACAGCTTGTACTGAAGGCATTCAGCTCTAAGGAGGTGGATCTGTGATGACAAGAACGAAGAAGAAAAAAATACGTTTGGTTTTGCTTGAGCTTTTGATGATCATTGTAGGAATTATTTATATCTACCCGGTGTTTTTGATGTTTATGAATTCGGTGAAGCCCTTCAAAGAGGTCGTTACCGATGTGATCGGGCTGCCGAGCAAGGTAGAATGGGCAAATTACACCCATGTGATTGACAAAATGGATTACTGGAAGCTGTTTTTGAATAATATAATCATTACAGCCATTGGCATATTCGGCATTGTATTATTTGCATCTCTGTCAGCCTATATTCTGGACAGGAAGAAGAGCAGGTATACAAAACTGATTTATACGGTTATCATTACACCGATGCTGATTCCTTTTCAGACGATCATGATCACCCTGCTTAAAGTGATGAGTGTTGTGAAGCTGTCAGGCTCGACATGGGGGCTGGGAATCCAATACTGGGGCTTTGGTATCCCGATGGCAACCTTTATCTTTTATAATTTTATGAAGACGATACCCAAAGAGATTGACGAGAGTGCGAAAATCGACGGAGCATCAACGCTTGGAACATTTGGAAGAGTCATCTTTCCACTGCTGAAATCGGTCACGGTTACAGTCATTGTACTGGATGTTATGTGGATATGGAATGATTTCCTGCTTCCGCTTCTGATGGTGAACAGTTCACCGAAGACGAAAACACTGGTACTGGCGGCCTATACTTTTGTCGGACAATTCAATACACAGTGGCATTATGCGATGACCGCCATGGTGCTTGCGGTGGTTCCTTCAATCATATTCTTTGTACTGCTGCAGAAATATATAGTAGAAGGTGTTGTTGCCGGAGCGGTGAAAGGATAGCAGAAACAGGATATTTTTCCACATACCGGCCGGATGTGGGTGAAATATAGAACAAACAATGTATTTAGGTATTTAGAAAGGATGGGAAAATTGTTATGAAAAAGAAACTAATCAGTGTATTACTTTCTGTATCTATGGTAGCGGCATTGCTTGCAGGCTGCGGAAGCAGTACGACAGGTGAAGCAGCACCGGCAGAGACGACTGAAAGTACAGAGGCGGCACCGGCTGCAGAAGCAGAGGCAGAGCCGGCAGCAGAGGCTGCGGATTCGGGAGAACCGGTTGAAATCAACATGTTTATTTCAAGTCCTGAGTATGCAGATGCCATTACAGAGCTTATTGCAGCATATAAAGAAGTAGCACCGAACGTAACCATCAACTATGAAACAACACAGAATGACTATCCGACACTGCTCAAGACAAAGCTGAACGCAGGTGAGTGTCCTGACATCTTCTCCTCAACATCAGGTAAGGAGATCAGCACATACTTGGATTATTCAGCGAATCTTGCTGACCAGCCTCTTGCAGAAGCGATGAGTGATTCCGTTGCAGCAGTTATGAAATCAGGAGATGAGCTGCATGGTCTCAGCATTAAGGGCAATTACTTCGGTCTTCTGTATAATAAGGCGATTTTTGAAGAATGCGGGATTACAGAATTTCCACAGACATTGGATGATCTGGAAGTTGCATGCGAGACAATTAAAGCAGCAGGCTATCAGCCTATTACAACAGGCTTTGCAGAGTGGTGGGTATTTAAACACACATTCCAGTCATTCCTTGATGCAGCAGGCGGAGACGATGTAGAAGGTCTTGTAAATAAATTTGCGGCAGGTGAGGCACATTTCAAGGATTATCCTGCATTGTATGAGGATTTCTTCAGATATCTTGATCTGGCAGTAAAGTATGGCGATGCAAAACCTCTGGAGACAGATCTGAGTGCAGAGGACGCAGCATTTGGTTCAGGCCAGGCAGCAATCATGAATGGACAGGGTGCATGGGTTGAGGCTGATGTCCTTGCAATTGATCCTGAACTCAAGATTGGCTTTGACGGATATCCGGTCAGCAATGATGCTGCTCAGTGTAAAGTCATCGGCGGTTCTGATCAGGCACTTCGTATCTACAAGGATTCACCTGTATTGCAGGAGACACTTGATTTTGTGAACTGGTGGTATACTTCTGATTATGGTAAGACCTGGTTTAATCAGGTGGCAGGTGTAATCCCTCCGATTGATGATGCAGAAGCACCTGATTTTGAGGTTATCAAGCAGGGAAATACCTTGGCAACGGCAGAAGGAACCAACACACTGTCAATCGTATATTCTACAGACAGCTTCCATCAGGCATTTGGTGAGATTCTGCAGTCTTATATTGCAGGAACCATCACAAAGGATGAGGCATGCACACAGATAGAGACCAAGTGGGTTGAACTGGAAGGCAGCAATTAGAAAGCAACAGGGATTGAGATTGTATGATAAATTAGGATGAAAGGTACCGGGTAGAAGAAAAAATTCTATCCGGTATTTTTTTGATGCTAATTATATAGCTTTCTTCATATGATAATAAAAATAGGGATATGCTACGGAGCAGATGCAGTTGAAGAAAGCAAAGTGGATAGAGATCGTAATGACGCTCACGCTGCTTGCAGCGGCACTTGTATTGTCGGAAAAGGCGGCAGTTAATGTTATGAAGGTAAGAGAGGAGCAGCCACCGCAGGAAGGTGAAGCGCAGACAGAACAATCGGAGCCTGAACCCGAAGAGAAAATAAGGATCGTCATAGATTGTGGACACGGGGGTGCTGATCCGGGGAAGGTAGGTATTAACAATGCGTTGGAAAAGGACATTAATCTGGCAATCGGATTGAAACTGAAAAAACTGCTGGAGGCAGAAGGAATAGAGGCTGTTATGACAAGGGAGGGGGATGCCGGACTATACAGTGAGGATGCTGAGAATAAAAAAAGTCAGGATATGAAAAGAAGATGTGCTGTGATTGATGAGCAGATGCCTGTCTTTACAGTCAGTATTCATCAAAACAGTTATCATGAGGAATATGTCAGGGGAGCACAGGTGTTTTACTATTCCCATTCAGAGGAAGGAAAGAGACTGGCGGCGTGTCTGCAGGAGAAACTGATCGAAGGACTGGACCCTAAAAATACCAGACAGCCTAAGGCAAATGACAGCTATTATCTGCTTGTACATACAAAAAGCCCGACGGTTATCGTAGAATGCGGCTTTCTTTCTAATCGTGAGGAGGCCGATATGCTGACACAGGAAATTTATCAGGAAAAGGCAGCAAAAGCAATCTGCGCCGGAGTAATGGAGTATCTTAACAATTGATACTAAGGTATTTTAATCAAATAAAAGATGTGGTATACTACATAGAGCGAGCGCGGACGCGCATGCATCGGAAAAATACGGGGATATTTATGACGACAGCAGAAGTATCAATGGACGAAATGCATATTGATATGCCGGCGATTGAAGAGGCGGGCAGGATTATTCGCAGCGGCGGTTTGGTGGCATTTCCGACCGAAACTGTATATGGACTTGGAGGAGATGCATTGAATCCGCAGTCTTCCGCCAAGATTTATGCGGCTAAGGGACGGCCGTCAGACAACCCGCTGATCGTACACATAGCCTGCATGGAGGCGTTGCAGCCGATCGTTCAGGAGATTCCGGAGACTGCCGAAAAATTGGCACAGGCATTCTGGCCCGGTCCGCTGACCATGATTTTTCTAAAAAAAGCAATCGTGCCGGATGAAACAACAGGTGGTTTAAATACGGTAGCCGTACGGATGCCCAGCCATAAGGTGGCACTGGCACTGATTCAGGCATCCGGCGGATATATAGCTGCACCGAGTGCAAATGTGTCGGGCAGACCGAGTCCTACACAGGCGGCACATGTGGCGGCGGATATGAAGGGCAGAATTGATATGATTATTGACGGGGGCTCTGTGGACATTGGACTGGAATCCACGATTGTGGATATGACGGCAGAGCATCCTTTGATTTTGCGTCCGGGATATATTACCAAGGAAATGCTTTCAGATATTTTGGGCTGCTCAGTGGAATATGATCGGGCAATTCTTGGAGTTACAAGTCCGGAGGAACATCCGAGAGCGCCGGGCATGAAGTATAAGCATTATGCTCCTGCAGGCGATATGGTCATTGTCAGGGGAAGGGCTGAGGCAATTATAGACTACATCAACCGACATACGCAGGAAAAACAGGCACAGGGCAGCAAGGTGGGTGTGATTGCAACAGAAGAAACCTGTGGACAGTACCGGGCGGACTACGTTGTGAACATTGGCGCAAGAGCAGATGAAGAGGCAATAGCAGCGCATTTGTATGCTGTGCTGAGAGAATTTGATGAGGCCGGAGTGACTGATATCTATTCGGAGGAATTTGATACACCGAGAATCGGACAGGCTATTATGAATCGCTTGATTCGTGCGGCGGCGCATCAGATTGTAGAAGCATCATCGGGGTGAAACATGACATCATCGTAAGGCGACTTTGAACAGCAATCAAATAATTTAAATAAAAATGATAGAAAGAAGGATGGACTATGATAGCAATCGGAAGTGATCACGGTGGATTTGATCTAAAGGAACTGGTCAAGTATCATCTTGATGAAAAGGGAATCGAGTATACGGATTTCGGCTGTGATTCCTATGATTCAGTGGATTACCCTGAATATGGGAAAGCAGTGGCACACGCTGTAGCAAACGGTGAGTGTGAAAAAGGAATTGTTATATGTACGACTGGAATCGGTATTTCCATTGTTGCCAATAAGGTGCCGGGGATTCGTTGTGCCTTGTGCACAGACACCACCAGTGCACGACTGACACGTTCGCATAATGATGCAAATGTGCTGGCAATGGGCGGTGGAATCATTGGCGGAAACGTAGCATTGGAGATTGTAGATACTTTTTTGGAAACGCCCTTCTCTAACGAGGAGAAGCATATCAGAAGAATCAGTCATATTGAATAAAATTAAATCATCTTACGGAGGACAAGGAAATGGGACAGGCATTTATTATGGATCATCCGCTGATCCAGCACAAAATCGGCTATATCAGAAGAAAGGATACCGGTACTAAGGATTTCAGACAGACGATTGGCGAGATTGCGATGCTGATCTGCTATGAAGCAACCAGACATCTGCAGCTGGCAGAGGTAGAAGTGGAGACTCCTATCTGCAAGACGATGGTCAAGGAACTCAAAGGAAAGAAAATGGCAATTATTCCAATTCTGCGCGCGGGACTCGGTATGGTAGACGGTATGCTGACGATGATACCGGCAGCCAAGGTAGGACACATAGGACTATACAGAGATCCGAAGACGCTTGATCCGGTAGAATATTACTGCAAAATTCCTGCTGACTGTGCAGAACGTGAAGTATTTGTCGTAGACCCGATGCTAGCAACGGGGGGATCTTCCGTGGCAGCAATCCAGATGCTGAAGGATAAAGGATGCAAGAACATTCATTTTATGTGTATCATTGCTGCTCCTGAGGGAATCAAGAAAATGCAGGAAGCACATCCGGACGTAGACATGTACATTGGAGCACTTGATGAAAAGCTAAATGATCACGGCTATATTGTCCCCGGCTTAGGCGATGCCGGCGACAGGATATTTGGTACTAAGTAGCCGGATAAATTGCAAAGCAATTTGCCGGCAGTTGAAAAATGGAACATTTTTCGATTCCACCAAAGAGCAGCAAATTTAGACCCCCTTTTAAAATCTATGGAGGAAAAATCATGAGTGACAAACGAACAGACTATATTTCCTGGGATGAATATTTCATGGGAGTTGCCATTCTCTCCGGAATGCGTTCAAAAGACCCGAATACACAGGTCGGAGCTTGTATTGTGAGCAGTGACAATAAAATTCTCTCGATGGGCTATAATGGGTTTCCAAAGGGTTGTTCGGATGACGAATTTCCATGGTGCCGTGATGGAGAACCCTTGGAAAATAAGTATTTTTACTCTACACACAGCGAGTTGAATGCTATCCTGAATTATCGGGGGGGCTCTTTGGAAGGAGCCAAAATATACGTATCATTATTTCCGTGTAATGAATGTGCCAAGGCAATCATACAGGCCGGTATTAAAACAATCGTCTATGACTGTGACAAATATGCTGATACACCTGCAGTCATCGCGTCTAAGAAAATGCTGGATGCGGCAGGGGTACAGTACATACAGTATCAGCATACCGATCGCGAAGTGAAGTTTACTTTATAAAAAATCAAGAGAGGCAGTATACGGTGAATCATAAGAGTGTACACAAATGGATAGCAGCTGTGCTTGCCATTGTATTCGTGGTACAGGGCAGTCTATATTTCCCGCCGAAACAAGCGGGTCTATTTCTGCATACCGTATATGCCCAGACAACCGCAGAGAAGATTAAAGAAGCAGAGGAAGCCAAGCAGCAGACAGAGGCTCTGAAGCAGCAGACAGAAGCACTGAAGGAACAGACAGAGGCTAAGAAGGAAACACTTGAGGATTCCAAAGAGGAATTAGAAGGCTATCTGAACAAGCTGAATGGTGATCTGACAGAAATCAGTGAAAATCTGAGCAATCTGGAAATTGAAGTGGCAAATAAAGAAGACGAGATTGAAACGACTCAAGCGGAACTGGAAGATGCAAAGACTCAGGAAGCAAATCAATATGATCTGATGAAACGCAGGATTAAATTCATGTATGAGAAGGGTGAGACTTCTTATATAGAAGCACTGCTGACGGCTTCTAATTATTCTGATTTTTTGAATAAAGCTGATTATATGGCAAAGGTCGAGGAATATGATCAGAAAATGCTGAAAAGTTTGATCGAGCTAAAAGAGAGCATCATGGAGAAAGAAGAAAAGCTGCAGGTGGAAATGAAGGAACTGGAAGCGCTGCAGGCTAAGGTGGCAGAAGAAAAGGGTAAGGTCGTAACCTTGGTTAATTCTACTTCAGGCAATATTGCGAGTACGAATGGACAGATTGTTGCTGCCGAGGCAGAAGCGACTGCATACGAGATGGAAATAGCAACCAAGGACGCAGAGCTTGCGGCTCAGGAGGCAAATCTGACGGCACTGAGAAAGCAGCTTGCAGAAGAACAGGCAATGACGAGAAAAGCAGCCAGCATGGCATGGCGTGATGTGTCGGAACTGTCTTATGAGCCGACAGACCGTGATCTGCTTGCATGCCTGATTTATTGTGAGGCGGGAAATCAACCGTATGAAGGTCAGGTTGCAGTTGGTGCGGTGGTTGTTAACCGTATGCGAAGTGCTGCATTTCCAAATACAATGGTAGGAGTGATTTATGCAAATCGTCAGTTCTCTCCGGTAGCCAGCGGCAGACTTGCAGCCAGACTTGCACAAGGCGCTACGGCATCCTGCTATTCGGCAGCAGATGATGCGATGAACGGCTCTACTCCGGTAGGAAATTGTCTGTATTTCAGAACAATCATTCCGGAAGTAAGTGGACAGATCATAGGTGATCACGTATTTTATTAGCAATCAGGACAGAGAGGATTCCCTGCTTTCGATTTCGTTTTGCAGTTTTTCAAATTTGTCTGCATAAATGATGTCCAGCAGGTTACTCAGCCGGAGCAGAGCCAGCTTTAATGTCTCGATCGACAGCCGTCCGGCATTCAATGCTTCTGTAAATTCATCCAGATCGACCACTTTGACAAAGCCGTCCGGGTATACAATGACATCTGCCAGCAGATCAGTGAAAACATAGGTGTTGTCCGGTTCTGAATAGGTATGATCGATGATGTCGCAGTACCAGTACAGAAGGGTGTTGTCCTGCGTATAGAATTTGCTTACTTTATAGCCTTCTTTCAGAAAGTAGCAGGAGAGTCCATGGTGTAGATCTTTTTTGGGCTTCAGAGCGTGCCATTTGGTTACGATAATATTATCATCCATGTATATAATAATATCATCTTTCAATTCAATACATTCTTCCGGTATGAGACGCTTACGAAACAGAAGTGGTTTTATCATAATGCCCTCCAATGGAAAATATAATTATACTGAGCATATCAAAATTCTCTGAAAAAGTCCACAAAAGTCCGAGAAAAAGTCCACGAAAAAAATGCCGAAAAATTTTGACATTGGCGTAGAAAATG
>CAZABT010000062.1:9648-15487 GCA_964483395.1 uncultured Lachnospiraceae bacterium | reverse complement strand
GTAACAGGTGAGATTACGACAAACGCATATGTGGACATTCAGAAGATTGTCCGCGAAACCGTAAAGGAAATTGGCTATACGAAATCCGAATATGGTTTTGACGGCAATACCTGTGCAGTTCTCTGTGCCATTGATGAGCAGTCATCTGATATCGCAATGGGTGTTGACAAGGCACTTGAGGCGAAGGAAAATAAGATGAGTGATGCTGAAATCGAAGCAATCGGTGCAGGCGATCAGGGTATGATGTTTGGTTATGCAACCAACGAAACAGAAGAATATATGCCATATTCTATTTCTCTTGCACATAAGCTTGCAAGACAACTGACCAAGGTTCGTAAAGATGGTACGCTCAAGTATTTGAGACCCGACGGCAAGAGTCAGGTATCTGTAGAGTATGATGAGAATGGAAAACCGATTCGTCTGGAAGCGGTTGTATTATCTACACAGCATGATGAGAATGTGACACAGGAGCAGATTCATGAAGACATCAAGAAATATGTATTTGATCCGATTTTGCCGAAGGAGCTCGTTGATGCAGAGACAAAGTTTTTTATCAATCCGACAGGACGTTTTGTCATCGGCGGACCTCACGGCGATGCTGGTCTGACAGGACGTAAGATCATCGTAGACACCTATGGTGGATTCGCACGTCACGGCGGCGGAGCATTTTCCGGTAAGGACTGCACTAAGGTAGACCGTTCCGCAGCATATGCAGCACGTTATGTTGCGAAGAATATTGTTGCAGCAGGACTTGCAGACAAATGCGAAATTCAATTGTCCTATGCAATCGGAGTTGCACAGCCGACCTCTGTTATGGTAGATACATTTGGCACAGGCAAGCTGTCCAATGAAAAGCTGGTAGAAATCATACGTGACAATTTTGATCTTCGTCCGGCAGGAATCATCAAGATGCTCGACCTGCGCAGACCAATCTACAAGCAGACAGCAGCATACGGCCACTTTGGACGTAATGACCTGAATCTGCCGTGGGAAGCACTCAATAAGGTAAATGATCTGAAGAAGTATTTATAAGGAGGATCACTGATGGAAACTGCGCATATCGTTCTGGTACAGGGAGATTCAAAATATGATATCCAGCGTATGGTTTGTGACCGTGTCAAAACAAGTCTGGAGAAAAGAAATTTTCAGGTAACGGTTGCGGACAGGACAGAATATGCACAGGAGCATCTGTTTATCCAACGATTAGAGGAATTAAAGCCGGAGGCAATATTTACAATGGATATGACCGGCTTTGAATGTAAGACATTAGGCGACGAGGTATCCTATAATGGGATACCCTGCCGCATGATGCATTTTCTGCCAAAGGCACCGTGGGAATATGATATCCTGAATCAGCGATATAATTTCACGATGTTTTTTTATTGCACCAGAGAATCTGATCAGGCGGTCATCAGACAATATTATGAAAGAGTGATCAATATCGGCTGTCTGAAGCAGGTTTTGTGCAGGGAGGAGCAGAAAAAACCATATCACGAGCGTGAAGTGGAGGTCTATTTGCCCTGCACCTATGAAAAGTCTGAAGAAATCTACAACCGTATCTCAAAGCTTCCGCAGGTATTTAAGACGATTGCCGATTACTGCATCAGAGAAATGGAAAGGCAGCCTGAACTGTTATTTGTGCAGGCTTTATCGGATTGCCTGGACAAATTGGAGTTTGAAAAGGATGCAGAAAGCATGATTGAGATCCTTCAGGAGCTCAAAGAGGTTCCCAGATATGTCAGAATGCATTATCTGGAGCAGCTGCTTACAGAACTACTGTCAAAACGGCTTCGTGTATCTGTAAGCGGACAGGGCTGGAAAACCTATGCCAATGAGACGAATGAGTATTTTCATATTATGGGGCGTGAGGGGGTTTCTTATGAAAAATGTGAAGAAATCTTGAAGAATTCCAAGCTCGTGCTGACTTATGCAGAAGAAAACAGAACTGCACCGGAGAAAATGGCAGAGGAAATCAGGGAGTGCCTGGAGACTGGCCAGAAGAAGGAAGGCGAAGCACAGAACATTCCGGAACGGTTTCAGGGATACTGCTATGAGCCGGAGACATGGATTGACACAGTGCTCGCGGATATGGAACTACAGCCACACAGGACTGTCTAAGCCCGGACATCAGACAGGCTGGTCTCCTGCATATACAGATTACAGCAGTCCGACCGTCTGCAGCAGTACGGCAATCAGATGTTCATAGCTGTAATGCTCTTGAACGACGGCGTGACCGTTTGCAGCAATGGCAAGCCGTTTATCTTCATGCGTCAGGTAATAGTCTGCCTTGGCAACGGCATCCTCAATAGAATCATAGATTACAATGTCTCTTTCATTTACAAAATGTTCGTTATATTCTTCCTGATAATTTGTCAGCAAAAATCCTCCGGCCCCCAGTATATCGATCACACGAAGTGGCAGACCGGTCTGTGAAATTTTCAAATTGATATTCAGATTGATCTTACTCAACTTAAATATTTTCGGCATTTCTGTATTATATTGCGCCGTACCGCAGTAGGTCGTGGCAGACAGATATGGGTGATTCTCACGGGAATATACCTTGACCTGATGTGTCTTGGCCAGCTGTCCAAGGATGGTGAGCCGTTCGATTCTGGTAATCTGCGTGGCCAAGGCGTACGACAATTCCTCACGAGTCAGTCGGAACTGTGCATAGGCAGGAACCTTAGCATATTCCATATTAATCAGAGCCAGCAGATCGTCTGTGATGGCTTCATTCAAGAAATAATTTCCATAAATCTTCAATTGTGTGTCGACCATG
This sequence comes from uncultured Lachnospiraceae bacterium, assembly GCA_964483395.1. Taxonomy (GTDB): domain Bacteria; phylum Bacillota; class Clostridia; order Lachnospirales; family Lachnospiraceae; genus JAAYYM01. Next base: position 12,708 of record CAZABT010000062.1, on the reverse strand, counting down.
GACAGCAGTACATCCTTGAGTGCCTGTGACAACGGCGCAATCAGATAATCCAGATCTGAAGGATAGAGTTTCCCGACAAACGATATTTCGGAAGAAAATCGTCGGATATCCTCATCCGTATAGGTAAGCACATCCAGCCGGTCTGTAGAAACAGCCAACGGCAGATGATACACTGTGTCAAAGCCCATATTCTTATATCCGAGATACTGGGCGCGGTCAAAGAAAAATACCCGATTTGTGGACAATCCCAGTGTATCTTTGACGTTACGGATATCCAAAGGATTGTCATAGCACCAGGCAATATACAGGATGTCCTCCTGATGACAGACTCTTGCCAGAACCGGGAAATAATTGAACGTAAAGACGGCATCATACTGATCTTCATGGATAAATCGCGGAAATTTGTCCTCAAAATAAGCATCCTCATAAAGATTGTCAAAGCAGTAAGACACTCCTCGAAATGGAATCCGGTGCTTTTTCAAGGTCATCTCAAAATCTTCCTGCATATATGCATTCCATTCACAAATCAATAATTTCATTTCAGACTCCTCATTCATTGTTTATCAACTATCTATATTATAACAGCCGATTAGGATTAATCAAAGACAATAATGTCATATCCCTGCGCTTCTACAGTCGAGGTCGTACGGTCGATGCAATTTCTGTTTATACAAACACACATTTGTGTTATACTATTTTATAGTTCTGTTTTTGATAGTTTTGCTTTGACTAAGAGAAATAAAGGAGGTTCTTTGCCATGAGCTTTGCACATCTGCACACACATACGGAATACAGTCTGCTGGATGGTTCAAATAAAATCAAAGAGTATGTACAGCAGGTGAAGAAGCTGGGCATGGAAGCAGCGGCGATTACCGATCATGGTGTGATGTACGGCGTGATCGATTTCTACCGTGCTGCACGTGCAGAGGGAATCAAGCCGATCATCGGCTGCGAGGTCTATGTGGCTCCGAACTCCAGATTCGATAAAGAGATTACCGGCGGTGAGGAGCGTTATCACCATCTTGTTCTGCTTGCGGAAAACAATACAGGCTACCATAATCTCATGAAGATTGTCAGTAAGGGCTTTACAGAAGGTTATTATTATCGTCCCCGTGTGGACATGGAGGTACTGCAGGAATATCATGAGGGGATCATTGCCCTTTCTGCCTGCCTGGCAGGAGAGGTTCCGCGCTATATCGAGAAGGGTCTTTATGAAGAGGCGAAAAGCTGTGCATTAAAGTACCAGACCTGTTTTGGTACTGATCATTATTTTTTGGAATTACAGGATCATGGGATACCTGAGCAGAAGACCGTCAATCAGGCACTGCTGCGTATGAGTCAGGAATTGAATATCCCGCTTGTGGCAACCAATGATATTCATTATACCTATGCGGATGATGTGGCATCTCATGATATCCTGCTCTGCATCCAGACAGGCAAGAAGCTGCAGGATGAAGATCGTATGCGCTATGAGGGCGGACAGTTCTATGTGAAATCGCCGGAGGAAATGCGGGCACTTTTTCCCTACGCACAGGAAGCAATCGAAAACACAGGTAAAATTGCAGAACGCTGTAATGTGGAGATCGAATTCGGAGTTACGAAGCTGCCCAGGTACGATGTTCCGGAGGGATATGATGCGTGGTCTTATCTGAATAAGCTGTGCTTTGACGGATTGGAAAAGAGATATCCGGACTATGGGGAGGATTTGAAAAAGCGTCTGGAATATGAGCTTGATACGATTCACAGTATGGGATTCGTAGATTATTTTCTGATTACATGGGATTTTATTCACTATGCCAAGAGCCATGGAATTGCCGTGGGACCGGGCAGAGGATCAGCTGCCGGTTCTATTGTGTCCTATTGTCTGGAAATTACGAATATTGATCCCATCAAGTATAATCTGCTTTTTGAACGATTTTTGAATCCGGAACGTGTGTCCATGCCGGATATTGATATAGACTTCTGTTTTGAAAGACGGCAGGAGGTCATAGACTATGTGGTGGAGAAGTATGGCAAGGACAAGGTTGTACAGATTGTGACCTTCGGTACCTTGGCCGCCAAGGGTGTCATCCGTGATGTGGGCCGTGTAATGGATCTGCCCTATTCTTATGTGGATTCTATTGCCAAGATGATACCGAATGAACTGAATATTACAATCGATCGTGCACTTGAGTCAAACAATGACTTTAAAAAATTATATGATGAGGATGAACAGGTACACAATCTGATCGATATGTGCAGGAGACTGGAGGGTCTGCCCCGTCATACCTCTATGCATGCGGCGGGGGTTGTCATCTGCCAGAAGGCGGCGGATGAATTCGTGCCGCTTTCCCGTGGCTCGGATGGTTCGATTACAACACAGTTTACGATGACGACGCTGGAAGAACTGGGATTGCTGAAAATGGATTTTCTGGGACTGCGCACTCTGACAGTGATTCAGAATGCCGTACAGCTTGCAGAGAAGAGCAGTGGTAAGACAATAGACATTGATCATATTGATTATAATGATAAGGCTGTGCTGGATTCCATCGGTACGGGGCATACAGATGGCGTGTTTCAGTTGGAAAGTGCCGGTATGAAGAGTTTCATGAAGGAACTGAAGCCACAGAATCTGGAGGATGTGATTGCCGGAATTTCTCTTTACAGGCCGGGACCGATGCAGTTTATACCGCAGTATATCAAGGGAAAGCATGCAGCGGAGGCAAGTGAGAGCAGCGCGGCATTGTCAGAAGTGATACGATATGACTGTTCACAGCTGGAGCCGATTCTGGCTCCGACTTATGGATGTATCGTATACCAGGAACAGGTCATGCAGATTGTGCGTGAACTGGGAGGGTATACACTGGGACGAAGTGATCTGGTGCGCCGCGCCATGTCTAAAAAGAAACAGTCAGTCATGGAAAAGGAGCGGGCGAACTTCATTGGCGGAAATGCGGAGGAAGGCGTTCCGGGCTGTGTAGCACTGGGCATCAGTAGTGAAGTCGCGAATAAAATCTATGATAATATGATGGACTTTGCACAATATGCCTTTAATAAGTCTCATGCAGCGTGCTATGCAGT
>CAZABT010000062.1:0-9548 GCA_964483395.1 uncultured Lachnospiraceae bacterium | reverse complement strand
GAAACGCGGAATTCGTTATAGTCTGTCTGCAATCAAGGGAATCGGAAGGCCGATTATCAATGAGATCGTGGCAGAACGCCATGGAAGAGGTTCCTTTACGACCATTAAGGATTTTATCACCAGGCTGGCTGATAAGGATATTAATAAGCGAGTCATAGAAAATTTGATCAAGGCAGGTGCATTCGATTCCCTGCCCGGTACGCGTAAGCAGTTGATGAGTATTTATGTGCCGATCATGGATAATATTGTCCGCAATAAGAAGAATAATATGGCGGGTCAGATCTCTCTTTTTGATATAGCCGGGGAAGAGGACAAAGATGATTTTGAAATTAAAATGCCGGATGTGGGAGAATACAGTAAAGAGATGATTCTCGGCTTTGAAAAGGAGGTCATTGGTATTTATATCAGTGGACATCCGCTTGAGGAAGATGAGGCGATGTGGAAGAAGCATATTTCAGCATATGCGTCAGACTTTACAATTGATGAGGAAACAGGCGAGACCAAGGTCAAGGATCAGGAAAGAGTCACCATTGGCGGTATCATAGAAGAAAAGACGATCAAGTATACAAAGTCGGGCAAGAATATGGCATTTATTGTCGTAGAGGATTTGACGGGCAAGGCAGAGGTGATCGTATGGCCGAATGATTACGAAAAGAATGCAAAATGGCTGATTGAAAACAGCAAGGTTTTTGTGTACGGAAGAGTATCTGCTGAGGAAGAAAAGGATGCAAAGCTGATCTGCGAGAAAATCACCCCGTTTGAGAGTATACCGAGGAAGCTGTGGATCAAGTTTGCGACTAAGGAGGATTTTTTGCTGCGGGAGGATGAGCTGTTGTTTGCGATGGATGGTTCTGACGGGAACGATACAGTTGTAATATATATAGAAGCAACCAAGGAAATCAAGAGCCTGCCGAGGAGCAAGAGTGTCTGTGCCAATTCGGTATTGCTGGACAGGCTGTCGGCTATGTATGGACAGGAAAATGTGAGAGTTGTGTAAATGTACGCTTTACAACAGCCTTAAAACAAGGTAGAATAATTCGTAAGTATTTTTTTAGGAGGTCGTGATATGGCAAAGGAAGTGAATACAATCGGTGTATTAACGAGTGGCGGAGATGCACCGGGCATGAATGCTGCCATCAGGGCGGTGGTCAGAAAGTCAATCGCGAGTGGGAAGAAAGTAAAAGGAATCATGAAGGGGTATCAGGGACTCCTGAATGAGGAAATATTTGATATGTCACCAAGAGATGTATCAGATACGATTCAACGTGGAGGTACGATACTGCGTACGGCCAGATGCGAGGAATTTAAGACAGAGGAAGGCCAGAAAAAGGGCGCTGAAATCTGTAAAAAGCATGGAATCGACGGACTTGTAGTCATTGGCGGTGACGGTTCTTATAGAGGTGCGCAGGCACTGGCGGCCAATGGGATCAATACCATCGGACTCCCCGGAACCATAGATTTGGATATTGCATGTACTGACTATACAATTGGATTTGATACAGCCGTAAATACCGCAATGCAGGCAATCGATAAAGTGCGCGATACCTCATCTTCTCATGAGCGCTGCAGCATCATTGAGGTTATGGGCAGAAATGCAGGGTATATTGCACTATGGTGCGGCGTGGCAAATGGTGCGGAGGATATTTTGCTGCCGGAGAAATATGAATTTAACGAACAGGATATTATTAACAATATTATTAACAACAGAAAAAAAGGAAAAACACACCATATTATTATCAATGCAGAGGGAATCGGACACTCTACTTCCATGGCGCGCAGAATAGAAGCAGCGACCGGAGTGGAGACAAGAGCGACCATTCTCGGATACATGCAGCGAGGCGGTTCACCTACCTGTACAGACAGATTTCATGCTTCCATGATGGGGGCCTATGCAGCAGATTTGCTGTGTCAGGGAAAATCAAACCGTGTAGTAGGCTGGAAGGATGGAACGTACAAGGATTTTGACATAGATGAGGCTTTGGCGATGCAGAAGGATATACCGGAGTATCAGTATGAAGTCAGCAGACTTTTGTCAATCTAGTGACGGGTCTTCTCATAGGATTCTATTACAGAGATTACAGAGGAATTGTCAAACAGGTGCGCATGTAGATATGTGCACCTGTTCGTTACTATAGGGAGGCCTTGAAGGAAATGATTACAAGCAGTTCAAATGCAAAGATTAAAAATATCGTACAGCTCAATACGAGCAGCAGGGCAAGAAGAGAGCAGGGAGTTTTTATTGCTGAAGGGACGAAAATGTTTTTGGAGGCTCCGGAGGGCAGCATCCGGCAGGCATTTGTTTCAGAGAGTTATTATCAGAGATGTACAGACCGTACACGGCTGGAGTCGGTTCCGTATGAGATTGTAGAGGACAGTGTATTTAAGAAGGCGGCAGATACCATTTCTCCACAGGGGATATTATGTGTCATAGAACAGAAACATACAGAGCTGGATGAGCTGTTTGCAGTAGCAAAGCCATTATTTATCGTGCTGGAGGGTCTGCAGGACCCAGGAAATCTCGGAACGGTCATCAGAACGGGAGAGGGTGCCGGGGTCACGGGGATCCTCATGGACAGAAACACGGCAGATGTATATAATCCCAAAGTCATCCGAGCAACAATGGGTTCTGTGTACAGGGTTCCGTTTTTATATGTGGAAGATTTACAGACGATACTGCATCGGATGAGGGAACGGCAGATCCATATTTATGCAGCACATCTGCAGGGAAAACGGTATTATTATGAAGAAGATTATCGTGGAGGCAGTGCGTTTTTGATCGGGAATGAGGGAAACGGATTGAGCGAAGCGACAGCCGAATGTGCAGACAAGCTGATCAGGATACCGATGCAGGGACAGGTGGAATCATTAAATGCGGCAGTATCGGCAAGTATTTTAATGTATGAGGCTATGCGTCAGAGAGTGTAATTATGTGGTGACAATATAATTTTAGAAGGAATACGGAGGAAAAGAATATGAAAATAGGATTTATCGGATTGGGAAATATGGCAAGTGCCATGATCGGCGGTATGATTGAAAAAAAGATTGTCGGAAAAGAAGCAATGATAGGAGCCGATGCTTTTGAGCCGGCAGCGCAGAGGGCAGCGGAGAAATTTGGAATAGATGCTTCGACAGACAATCAGAAGGTTGCCAGACAGGCAGATGTACTCATATTGTCAGTCAAGCCGCAATTTTATGAAGCGGTAATAGCAGAGATCAAAGGAGACATTCGGGATGAACAGATCATCATCACGATTGCACCGGGCAAGACCATCAAATGGCTGCAGGAGAAGTTTGGCAGGGCGTTGAAGCTGGTCAGATGCATGCCGAATACACCGGCCTTGGTCGGTGAAGGCTGTACAGGTGTGTGTCCGAGTGAAGCAGTCAAGGAGCATGAAATGGAATATGTGCTGACGCTGCTTGGCAGCTTTGGTAAGGCTTATGTGGTTGCCGAGCATATGATGGATGCAGTGGTTGCTGTCAGTGGCAGCTCGCCTGCCTATGTATTTATGCTGATTGAAGCGATGGCTGATGAAGCGGTGTTAGAGGGCATGCCGCGAAAGCTGGCTTATGAATTTGCGGCACAGGCAGTGCTTGGCAGTGCAAAGATGGTATTGGAGACAGGTAAACATCCGGGAGAACTGAAAGACATGGTGTGCTCACCGGGGGGAACAACAATAGAAGCAGTGAAGATACTGGAGGAGAAAGGTTTTCGGGCAGGCATCATGGATGCCATGAAAGCGTGTGCCGATAAATCAAGAAGTTTATAATGAAAAAATTAATCGGAGATAAGAAATTTTATAAAATGGTACTTGCAGTTGCAGTACCGATTATGATCCAAAACGGTATTACCAATTTTGTCAGTTTGCTGGACAATGTTATGGTCGGGCTCGTCGGCACCGAGCAGATGTCTGGTGTGGCAATCGTTAATCAGTTGATTTTTGTATACAATCTATGTATTTTCGGTGCAGTATCAGGTGCAGGAATCTTTACGGCACAGTTTGCAGGACAGAAGAACCATAAGGGTGTTCGTGATACTTTTCGCTTTAAGATACTCGTGTGTGGTATTGTAACCTTAATAGCGATTGCTATATTTGCCCTCTTTGGAAAGGAACTGATTGATCTGTATCTGCATGATGGTAATGGTTCAGGAGATATTGCAGCAACTCTGAAAAGCGGCGAAGGCTATCTGTGGGTTATGCTGATAGGTTTGATTCCTTTTACGATTGTACAAGCATATGCAAGCACACTGCGTGAGACAGGAGAGACACTCGTGCCGATGCGGGCGGGTATTATCGCGGTGTTCGTGAACTTGATACTAAACTATATCCTGATATTCGGTAAGCTTGGAGCACCTGTATTAGGTGCAGTGGGCGCAGCAATTGCAACAGTGATTTCCAGATTTGTGGAATGTGCGATCGTTATGGCATGGACCCATCGCCATAAAGCCTTGAATCCGTTTATTGTGGGTGCATATGAGAGCCTGAAGCTGCCCGCGAACCTTGCAAAGAAAATTACATTCAAGGGTCTCCCGCTTTTGGTCAATGAGACCTTATGGGGCTTGGGAACGGCGATGCTGATGCAGAGCTATTCTGTCAGAGGCCTTGCTGTGGTGGCAGGACTGAATATATCCTCTACGATTTCCAATATGTTTAATATTGCATTTATTGCACTGGGCAGTTCCGTAGCGATCGTAGTAGGACAGCTGCTGGGAGCGGGCAAGATGGAGGAAGCAAAGTCTACGGCTTATAAGATGATCTTCTTTTCCAGCGCGGTCTGCCTTGGAACGGGAGCAGTGATGGCAATTCTTGCTCCGTTGTTTCCAAAGATATACAATACCAACGAGGAGGTCAGACATCTGGCCACCTGGTTCATTATCATTTCGGCATGTCTGATGCCGCTGCAGGCTTTTTTACATGCCAGCTATTTTACGATTCGATCAGGAGGCAAGACACTGATTACATTTTTGTCTGACAGCGTTTTTATGTGGGTGGTCAGTATTCCGCTGGCATATTGCCTGACTCGATTTACAAACTATAATATATTACCGATTTATTTCATATGCCAATTTGCCGATATCATCAAATGTATTATTGGATATATTCTGGTTAAAAAGGGCGTGTGGCTACAAAATATTGTGGAACCACAGAAGGAACCACAAAATATAGAGTTGTGAAATTAATAGAAGTTGACAAAGGAGAGCTTCTCTGCTAGAATACCCATGTAATAAATTTGTAATAATCTTAATAAGTATGATATAGGTGTTACAGATTTGTTGGTGGAGGTTATGATGGATTTCAAAAAAGTTAAGCGTATGCTAAGGACTGCTACAACGGCAATTGTTACATTGCTGGCAGCAGGCAGCGTGATGACATGTGATGTATTTGCGGCAATCGGTGTAGAAGCAGGGGCATCTAAGGTAGTATCCATTTCTGCCGATGAGGAATCGACAGTCAGTGATAACAGCAGTGCTGCTGCATCCACGGATGCAGAGACAATCATCATCGAAGTACCGAAAATCAGTGCAGAGGCAGCCAAGTCTAAGAAGGAAGCAGTTGCGCAGGATACAAAAAATGCAGTTACCTCTTCTTCGTGGGGTAATATTGTAATGGCAAACGTCGAAGAGTCGCTGAACGTCAGGGCAGAAGCTTCTGAGGAGTCAGAACTTGTTGGCAAGCTGTATAAAAATACCGGTGGTCAGATCATTGAACAAAGTGCAGGCTGGACAAAGTTTAAAAGCGGTAATCTGGAAGGCTGGGCAAAGGACGATTTTCTGCTGTTTGGCGAAGAAGCGGCAGCGCTGGCTGACAGTGTGGTAGAGGTCACAGCGGTTGTTAATACGGATTCACTTCGAGTACGCAAGGAAGCAAATGAAGAAGCAGGAGTATACGGATTGCTGGCGGTGGATGACGAAGCACTGGTTGTAAGTGAACAGGGCGACTGGGTTGCAATTCAGTATAGTGATGATACGGTAGGCTATGTTTCGGCACAGTATGTGTCAGTTGTACGTGAACTTGGTTCCGGACAGACGGTAGAAGAAATCAAGGCAGTAGAAGATGCCGAGGCAGCCTTGAAAGCGAAAGAGGCTGAGGAAAAGGCAGAGGTTGAAGCATCCAGAACAACAGAAACAACGATGACAAACAATGGTGCAGTTTCAGGGGATGTCAATGATGTGATGCTGTTGGCGGCGCTGATACAGTGCGAGTCAGGATATGAGACTTACGCAGGTCAGGTATCGGTCGGTACGGTTGTCATGAATCGATTGAAGATGGGCAACTATGGAAACACCGTCTATTCTGTGATCTATGCCAAGGGACAGTTTGGTCCGGCATCCAGCGGAAAGGTAGCGGCTGTATATGCGCAGGGCCCAAGAGCCATTTGTGTTCAGGCAGCACAGGAAGCGATGGCGGGAACTTCTTATATCGGAACGGCTACACATTTCAGAAGTGTCAAATCGGGGTATCCCGGTGTAGTAATCGGAAATCATGTATTTTGGTAAAAATCAATGTAAAGAAAGAATATAAGTCAAAAAATAAGAAACCCCATAATGAGGTTTCTTATTTTTGACTTAAAACAGAAGCCGGAGGATTTATACGAAATCCCGGATGTAAGCAGCGATGGCATCCTTCCAGTCAGCCATCTGAAAGTCTGTTGTCAGCTTCAGCATATAATTTTCGAGGACGGAATATGCGGGACGTTTTGCCGAGGTCGGATGCTCTGCCATGTACTGGGCAGTGGATACAGCCTCAACTTTGGTGGATTTTCCTGCAAGCCGGAAGATTTCCTTTGTGAAGTCTGCCCAGGAGCAGATACCTTCGCAGGTTCCGTGGAAAAGGCCGTAATTGTTTGATGGTAGCAGATATGCAATCATTTTGGCAAGCTCTGCGGCGCTGGTCGGGGAACCAACCTGATCGTTTACAACCTTGATCATATCGTTTGTTTCAGAAAGTCTCAGCATGGTTTTTACAAAATTTTTGCCGTCTCCGTATAACCAAGCAGTTCTGATGATAAAATAGTCCTTTGCAAATTCTTTTACGAAATTCTCACCTGCAAGCTTTGTGCTTCCGTACATGCTTTGCGGATCAGGGGTGTCAAATTCGATGTAAGGCTTTTCTGCATCGCCTGCAAATACATAATCTGTTGAAATATGCATCAGCTTTGCGCCGGTTTCTGCAGCAGCAATGCTTAGGTTTCTGGGTCCGATGGCGTTGATTCTGTAAGCGGCATCAACGCTTGTTTCACAGGCATCCACAGCGGTAAATGCAGCACAATTGATGATGGCGTATGGCTTTTCGGCACGCACATAATCCAGCACTGCATCAATGTTTGTAATATCAAGTTCTTTTACGTCCGGACAGCCGACATCTGTATTGAGCAGAGTATATTCAGTATTTCCTGTATACAACTGGTTGATTGCACGTCCCAATTGTCCATTACAGCCGGTTACTATAATCTTCTTCATGTTCATCCCTCTTTCAGTTGGTATTCTAGACTATACCTATACAGTATAGCGAATTCGGATTGATTTTACAAGGAATATGGACAAAAGTCTGTTTTTGGGGTATACTGAGTTTTGTCACAAATATGAGGATGTTTTTATATTCAGGCGAATTCATTTCATTTTAAGGAGAATTTATAATCATGAGAAATGTTGCATTGATTACAGGTATTACCGGACAGGATGGTTCCTATTTGGCAGAGCTGTTATTGGAGAAGGGATATGAAGTACACGGAATTATCCGCCGCCACAGTTCTATTGCGACGGAGAGAATCGATCATTTATATTATGACAGAGAAATCAGAGATAAGACATTGTTTCTGCATCACGGTGATTTGACAGATTCCAGTAATCTGAACCGGCTGATCGAGCAGATTCAGCCAACAGAGATCTATAATCTGGCAGCACAGTCTCATGTGGCGGTTTCTTTTGAGGTACCGGAATATACGGCAGAAACGACAGGCATCGGAACACTCAGACTGCTGGATGCAATTAAGAAGACGGGTGTGAAATGCAGATTTTATCAGGCATCTACCTCAGAACTGTTCGGCGGTCTTCCGGAGACGGCTCCGCAGAGTGAAAAGACACCATTTTATCCGAAGAGCCCCTATGGAGCTGCCAAGTTATATTCCTACTGGATCACGATCAATTACAGAGAGGCTTATAATCTGTTTGCCTGCAACGGAATCCTGTTTAATCATGAATCACCGCGCAGAGGAGAAACCTTTGTAACGCGTAAGATTACAAGAGCAGTGGCTTCTATTATGGCAGATGAGAGAGAAAAGCTGTCACTTGGTAATTTGGATGCAAAGCGTGACTGGGGCTTTGCAGGAGATTATGTAGAGGGTATGTGGAGAATCCTGCAGCAGGATAAACCGGGTGATTATGTGCTTGCGACCAATGAGACACATACAGTTCGCGAGTTTGTCGAGCTTGCTTTTGCAGAGGTTGGAATCAAGATTGAGTGGAAGGGAACCGGTGTCAGTGAGAAAGGCTATGATCAGTCTAATGGCAGACTCCTGGTAGATGTGAATCCAAGATATTTCAGACCGGCAGAGGTTGAATTTTTATGGGGCGACTGCACAAAGGCTGAACAGGAACTTGGCTGGAAGCGTAAGGTAAACTTTAAGAGTCTGGTAGCAATGATGGTAGACTCTGATATGAAGGCAATTGCCGGAATGAGCTCTGAAGAGTTTAGAAATCGTTCAAAAGAGGAAGCATAAAATAAAGCAGGAGTTAAGAACCGAGGGAAAGGTAATGGATCAGAACGCAAAAATATTTGTCGCAGGTCACAGAGGACTTGTGGGAGCAGCAATTGTAAGAAATCTGGAAGCAAAAGGATATCATAATATAGTAAAAAGAACACACAGCGAGCTTGACTTGACAGATCAGGCGGCAGTGACTTCTTTTTTTGATCAGGAGCAGCCGGAGTATGTTGTGCTTGCAGCAGCAAAGGTCGGAGGAATCAATGCCAACAACACGATGCCTGCAGAGTTTGCCTATGTAAACCTGCAGATTCAATGCAACGTCATTCAAAATGCACATACACATCATGTTAAGAAGCTGCTGTTCCTCGGAAGCACCTGCATCTATCCCAAGCTTGCACCACAGCCGATTCCTGAGGATGCACTTTTGACCGGCCCGTTGGAAGAGACCAATGAAGCCTATGCGATTGCAAAGATTTCCGGCTTGGAGATGTGCAAGTTTTATAAGCGTCAGTATGGTGATGATTATATCAGCTGTATGCCGACGAATCTGTATGGGCCGTATGACAATTATGATTTGAGCAATTCACACGTTATGCCTGCCATGATCAGAAAGTTTCATGAAGCCAAGGCAAACAAAGCCCCGCAGGTAGAACTCTGGGGAACGGGAACTCCGCTTCGTGAATTCTTATATGTAGATGATATGGCAGATGCCTGTGTATTTCTTTTGGAAAACTATAGTGGTGAGCAGCATGTCAATATTGGAACCGGCAAGGAAGTTACCATCAAAGAGCTTGCAGAAACAGTCAAGAGAATCGTTGGCTACGAAGGCGAGATTTACTGGAACA
>CAZABT010000061.1:0-15518 GCA_964483395.1 uncultured Lachnospiraceae bacterium | reverse complement strand
GAAAATGCCAGCACCATCATACAAGTTCCTACTATTATTTTTTTCTTCATCACTTTCTAATCCTTTCTTTTTTCTTTCTTCTTTTTTTTTCTTTCTTCTTTTTTCTTTCTTCTTTTTTCTGATTTCTATTGTTCTATTCATTACAGTATTACTAACTTTTTCTTGCCCGTCTGCTGATCCGGTACAATCGAGTCCACAAATTTTATTTGAAAATTCACATACTCTAATTTTTTGTCCTCTAAAACTTCTTTCATCTTATGCCTGATGATATGTTCAATCTGTTCTCTGTCTTTCTCCGTTTCTGCCTGGGTATATATTTCAAACTGATTGTTCGATATTTTCTTGATTTGATAATCTAAAAGGCCGGTTGCACAAATGCCTTCAATGGATAAAGGGTGTATCAATTCCCGATTGCCACTTTCATCTTCAAACCATAGCATATCTTCATTTCTGCCCAGAATGGTTTCCACCCAGGTGAATGCATTCTGTCCTGCCTGCGGCTTTAAGTATTTCAATTCATCTGACAGACAATACCTTATAATCGGCTGTGCAAAATTGTATAGGCAGGTCAGATATATCTTATCTTCCATTACCTCAATCACATTCAGATCATCAAACAGGCAAAGTCCTTTTGTTCCCGATATGGCGGCGCCAAGTGCCAGAGATTCACTGGCTCCATATACGTTAATCACCGGACAGATAAATGTTCTCACAAAATATTGCTCTAAATTAGAAGATAATGGCTCGCCGCAGGTAATGACTCTTGAAAGATTCAATTCCATCTTTTTGTCCTGCACCATTTCCCCTAAAATTTTGATTGCAGAAGGGTAGCCAATGATGATATTGGGTTTAAATTGATTCACTGCTTCTATCCATTCTTTTAATGGCTTTTGTACATTCAGGTGCATCTGTTTCATATGTAGTCCATTAATGCCATCTCCAACTGCCATAGCTCCGCCATACCTTCCGTCCGTAGCAGCCAGATACATAATCCTGGGCTTTTGAACGAGAAGCTTTATTATTTGCACAAAAGTCATATTCCACAATGCTGCTCTGATAATACCCAAAAGCATTGTACTCCAGGCTTCTTCATCATACAAAAAATAGGCAGGTGTTCCTGTACTCCCGGAGGAATGAACCAAGTGGTATTTTCCCTGGAACAGATTTTTCTTTTCTTTCTCCTGTTCATCAAAGGTTCTCATTTTTTCCTGTGTGACATTCTCTACTGTAACCAGCTCATCAAAGTTCTGTATCAATGTCTTTTTGTCTATGGTTGGAATTTGTTCTATTCCTACATCCTCTATATTTTCTTCAGTAATTCCGGCTTTTTCAAACGTTTTTCTGTAATATGCCGAATTTTTATATGCATATTTTAAAAGACTCTGCAATTTTTTTTGCTGTAGCTCTCTAATTTCTTCTTTTGTTTTTTTCTCATTCCTTTTTATTTGAAACAAGTTCCACAATAGCTGAACATAATTCATCAAAGCACCTCCTCTCCAGTCTCTCAGCATCACATGTCTGTTATGAATCAGATAGTGAAAACTGATAGCCTGATTTATAATCTTCTCTATGATAGTAAATAACGTCTTTGGTGCTTTGATTAAAAACTGCACTCCACTCTGTCGTGGAGGAATCAACGAAATTATCCTTACTGACACTGTCTAAGGCATCCGCCACAGCTCCCATAGAAAGAGTCTGTTCTGCTATGGTATTCATCAGTATTTCATATCTCTCATGAGACTGTTCTGTTCCGACTCCATATTTTTCACCTTCCGTAAGATAGAAATTCGTTACAACCGGTGTCTCTGTCACCTTCATCTCACTATCTATATATTCCACTACAACGCTTCTTCCCGTGCTGTCAGCCATGGCAAAGTGCACCATCATTCCCATGGAACTGTGCATATCATATTCCTTGAGCAGGTCTATCGCTTCCTCGACGCTTCCTGCCTGATTCAGCAGAAAACGTACTGCTGTGGTTGTAGTCAGGTCTGGTTTGTCAGAGTTTTGCTGTATAGCCTCCCCATCAGAGATCATATTGACTGATATACAAAAGCCTTTTTCATTCATGCCATCTAAAGGTGCATAGAGCGAAGCCAACAACATCTGATCATCTGATAAAAACGCACTGGCAAGGCCTGCTCCCTGTTTGATAAAGTCCATGTTCACTGTAGCAATAGAAGCATATCCTTCCTGTGGCATGGATTTTACGACCAATGCCTCACATCGGTTCCAGTCAAAATTTCTGCCAAAAATCCATTCTCCGTCAGCACTTTGTGCTGATACGGTGCTGCATCCAAACGCTTCTTCCGCAAGAGACAGTGCTTCGGCTTCTGCAAACAGATTGCCGGCAAGGAAACGAAAGACATCTGCATCTGCTTCTGCTCCGCCCTGACGAAGAAATGTCTCAAAGCCATAATCACTTTTATATTCTGCATAGGAAAAACCATTCTCTATTTCCGTTATGCTTTCTCTAAATTCTATTGTTTCTATATTTGCGGATTCATTCGTGAACTGATTTGCGATTGCCTTCGACTGTGCCTGTTCCTCTGCATTTCTGCATCCTGAAATGAATCCGATGGCTGCAAGAATACTGATACCATACATAAAATTTTTAGGTTTCATAATCAAAACGCTGCCTCCTCTTTGTGACAAGTTTAGCATCTCTTTGTTAAAATAACCAATACTTATAGATTATATTTCAGCATGCTTGACAGGCATACTCGTTTTTGCTATGCTTACATTGTTCAAACCTTTAAAACCACGATCAAAAGGAGAATTGTATGGAATTTAGAGTATTACAATATTTCTTAGCTGTTGCCAGAGAACAGACCATCTCTGCGGCTGCTGAGTCTCTGCATTTGTCACAGCCAACTCTTTCAAGACAGCTTCATGATATGGAGGAAGAATTAGGAAAGCCTCTTTTTATCAGAGGCAGGAAGAATATCACTCTTACAGAAGAGGGCGTTATTTTAAGAAAACGTGCAGAAGAAATTGTCAATTTGATGGAAATGACAGAAAAGGAAATATCTCTTTCTGATCAGATCATTTCCGGCGATATACATATCGGAACCGGAGAATCAGAGGGTGTACGCCTCTTGATACAGGCAAGTATGGAACTCAGAAAATACTATCCTGATGTCCATATCCATACGATCAGCGGAGACTCTGTGGATTTACTGGAACAATTAGATAAGGGATTGTATGATTTTGCAGTTGTTTGGGAACCCACCAATATTTCTGCCTACGAATCTCTTGCACTTCCCTACAAGGACCGAATCAGCCTGCTCATGCCGTCTGACTGTGCCCTTGCAAAAAAGTCCGAAATAACTCTGGAGGACTTGACAGATCTTCCACTGATTGTATCCAGGCATCAGAAAAAAGACAAGATTATCAATATGTTTTCCGAGCTTAACCAAAGCAGACTTAATATCGTGGCAACCTATAATCTGATTTTCAATGCTTCTCTGATGGTACAGGAGGGCATGGGATATGCTGTCGGATTCGATCATATTATTGACACCTCCGGCAATAACAATCTAACGTGTCGTCCCATTATCCCTGCCACCGAACTTGGCATGCATCTTGTTTGGAAAAAATATCAGGTATTCAGCAAAGCAGCAGAAGCTTATTTAAAAATCTTACAATCTATCTATTAATTCGTTTGTATCAGTGCCACAACATCTATTTTCTTGATTTTTCCTGCGTAAAGATAAGCCATCAGCGCAAAAGCAGAAAAAATGATAAACGGCATACCGATATCTGTCCAAATCGAAAAGCCTGTATGAAAATCACTGATTCCAAAGAAACGAAGCAATGCAGAAATCAAATGTTCTGCAAACAGATTGCTTACAAGCCTGCCTATGATACTTCCCATGAAAGTCACCACACCAAATCGAAAGCTGAATGCCATTCGCAGCTGTTTTTCTGTCATTCCCAGACTTTTTAAGATAGCCATATCTCTCTGTTCTGTCTGGATTAACCTACTGCTCGTCAGTACGATTACAATGAATATCACAGCAACTACAATCCCATACATGCAATATGTCATAAAATGCATGGTACTGACAATTCCCGCAAGTCCTGACCAGCTATTCGTATGCACATCTGCATCCATGGGGTACTGCCTTTGCAATTCCTCCATGATTGTGTCATTCAGCAATGAACTGGATAAAACATAATGATGACACCATATAAAAGCATTGACATCTCCTATTTTGTTATACCCTTCCCGACTCATTCCTACGTTGGCACCCATCTCATTGGCACAGACATAAATCCCCGTCACCCTATATTCTGCCTGATTACCACCAGCTCCGACTGTAACCGTATCTCCAATTGAAACGTCCAAATCTGATGCAACATATTCCGTCAGGAGTATCTCATCTTCTGTGATGCAAGTTCTTCCTGATATGATATGAAACCATTCCGGTTCATCTAGTACGTTGATTGTAAAAGAAGTCCCGTTTACTGTTCCACTCTGCATGGCAAGCTCATAAGTATCTGTAATCCTGACATACTGTGTAATGACATCTTCTATTTGGGACATGTCCATAGCATGGTTTGGCTGAACTCCAATGTCATGCTCTGCTACAGAAAAGGAATCCATAAGTCCCTCTCCATTTGGGCCAAGCCAGCGATTCATTTTTCCTACCATGATCACAAGACAAACCAGCAGTAATGACACAACCATAGTTCCGATATATTTTCGCTTTGCAGACAGTACCTGCTTTACTGCCAATGACATGGTCATATGACTTCTTTGCAGTTTAAATATTTTATTTTTTTTACTGTTTTCTTTTCTAATTCCTCTTATGGCAAGCATGGGTGTAATTCTGGTGATTTTATTTGTTTTCCAATAAACCACGCTTTCCAATAAAAGAAATAATATTCCTATTGTGATTACAGAAGGAAGCCCTGCAATGTTTCCCGGAATCAGTAATCCATTGGATGATACCATTCGTTTTGCCGCTACCTCTGAAATGCCAACAGCAATCAAAATACCTGCGATACCACCGAGCAATAGTCCGATTCCATACTGCAGCAGCTGCAGACCTCGCAGAAGTTTTGAGTTTCCACCAATGGTCTTTAAAATCCCCATATTTTTGTAATCCCGCTCAATCGCATTAGAAATGCTATACCCCATAATCAGTGTTATAACCAGTCCTAGCAGAATTGCAAATGCCATTAAAAATCCAACCATAATATTCTGCAAAATCAGCATGAATCCTTCTATGGATTCTTTGGAATAGGAAAATTCCACATAATCAGCAATTTCAGGGCTTGCCTGTATCATGCCGCTCAGCTTGGAAGCTTGCATAAGACTGTCTTCTTTTCCGGTAATATGAAGCATTGCACCGGTTCTTGCAAGAATCTGAAAGGCATCAGCTTCCTGCACCGTAGCTGCCACTGCTTCAAAGTCCTCTGCATTAATCAGAAAGCTTTTCATATCAATCATAGAACTTCCCATAAACGGATCTTCAAAAAAGCCGGCAATCTGAAAGTCTGCCGTAAGTCCATCTCTGGATAATCGAAAAGAAATGGTATCTCCAATACCGACATGAAAGTTTTCCGCCATGGCAGGGGATACATAAATTTCTCCCTGTGCTATTTTATCCATCTGGCTATGACCGGAGGTGTCTTCATTCAAGAATCTATAAATTTTCTTTTCCGGTTCAAAGCAAATCAGCTGCCCTTCCTCATCCGATTTCACATTTCCTGCAGAATAACCAGAAAAAATAAGCTTCTGACTCCACACCTGCTCCACTTCATTTATTTCTGTCAGCTTCTTTTCTATCGCAGAAATATTGTTCTCCCATAATTCACCGGACTTCTCTGTATGTATCCATATCGTTTCATCTCCAAAGCCAGCCCGATTGCTTTCCTGCGAAATATAATGATTGGCATTGATTTCCATTGTCAGTGCTGTCACTATGGAAATCGACATCAGCATAAACAAAATTCCTGCCGCTAAGACACTCTGCCACTGCTTCTTAATCCCTGCTCTTAATAGAATTCGCATCCTACACCTACCATTCCATAGAACTAAGCCAAGTCTGAAGTTCTTTTTCACGAAGCTTGTCCTGTCCTTTTTCATACACCGGCAAGAGCTTTTCTCCCTTAATAGCACCATCCTCCAAATATAGAATACGATTGCCACAAAGTGCTGCACGAATATCGTGAGTCACCATAACAATACTTTGTCCATCTTTATGTAAGGTTCCAAACAGCTCCAATATTTCCAATGTATTCTGTCGATTCAATGCTCCAGTCGGTTCATCTGCGAATACTACACTTGGTTGATTGATCACAGCCCTTGCCACTGCCACTCTCTGTGCTTCCCCTCCTGAAACATCCGATGGCAGTCTTTTCCGTGCACCGGCTATATTTATTTTTTCAAGCAGCTGGTTGGTTCTCTCCTTCACATCAGATTCTTTATGTTCTTTTTTCATATACCCCGCCACAAGGATATTTTCTTCCAGCGTAAGATTGCTAACCAGATTTGCCTGTTGAAATACAAATCCAAAATCATTCGCTCGAAGCTTTGCCATCTGTTCTTCCTTCCTTTGATTCAATTCCTGATTCTGATAAATCACCTTGCCGCTGCTTGCCCTCTCCATTCCGCTCAGCACATAAAGAAGCGTAGATTTACCT
The DNA here is from genome assembly GCA_964483395.1 of uncultured Lachnospiraceae bacterium. GTDB lineage: Bacteria > Bacillota > Clostridia > Lachnospirales > Lachnospiraceae > JAAYYM01. Next base: position 8,864 of record CAZABT010000061.1, on the reverse strand, counting down.
GCTCCGGACGGTCCCATAATGACAGTAAAATCACCTGCATAGATATCCATCGTAATTCGATTTAAAACCATTGTTTTTTCTTTTCCTGTTAAAAATGATTTAGAAACGTCAACCAAAGACATTATTTTTGCAGTCATAAAAAAAGACCTTCATTTTATAGAAACTATATCGAGAACAAAATCGTTCTAATATCTGCTTCAGTATAAAATGAAGTTCTTTTAATATCCAATGCCTATGTTAAATGGATTAGTATAGCAAATAAGCATAAAAGCCCCGGTTAACATCATTCTGAAAAACTTTTCCTCACTTCATCAGCGATTTGAAACATCCACACATACATGTCCTTCTTCACTATATGAAGTACATTCTATGAAATGTGATGTATAGCAAGAAAAAGACAATTATTATCCCTCTATCTTTTGATTTTGTGGATGTAAATATGTCTTTTATTAATATACATCCCATTTTCCTAATTATTGTGTTTCTTTTTTACATATTATGGTTTTTTTGTGATGTATTTAATGATTTTATCCTCCATACATCCAATTTGAACTGGGACATGAACTCCTTAGGTTAGAATTGATTCACTTTGCTACAAGCTCAGCAAGAAATTCCAATAGGGAAACCTATCTACCTGCAATCCCTTTTCTCTTGCCCCCCCCTCATGCACTGACTTCCCAACCATACAAACAGTGCTGCGATTGCAATATAATCAAGCGTGTCATTACAGTTTCATTACAGTTTTACGATAATTGCATATCTGTTCACCCCAGTATTTTCTCGTAGATTTCCAAATCAATATCCTTAAATACATTAAAAATGACTTTTTCAATCCTGCTATCCTTTGACAGATATTCTTTTACCGTTTGAACTGCAATTTCAGCAGCTTCTTGATTGGGAAACATAAACACACCGGTTGAAATGCAGCAGAAGGCAACATTCTTACAGCCGGATTCAGCCGCAAGTGCAAGGCAGGAACGATAGCAGGACGCCAACTGTTCCTTTTGCGCTTTGCTCGGATGGCCTGTTTGAATGATCGGGCCAACTGTATGCAGTACATACTTACTTGGGAGATTGTAGCCCGGAGTAATCTTTGCCTGTCCTGTTGGTTCTTCATGACCTTGCCGCTGCATGATATCACTGCACTTCAATCTCAGTTCTATTCCGGCTTTTGAATGCACGATATTATCTTCACATGAATGTAACGCTCTGTAACAGCCTGTCATACCGCTATTTGCAGCATTCACAATCGCATCACACTGCAGGGTCGTAATATCGCCCTGCCAGACAACCAGTCTTTTATCGTCCGGAACGGTTGGAAGTGTTTCGATAGCAACAACTCCCTGCGCATCTCGCTCATAGGACAAGTATTCATCCTGTATATCCAGAAATTCACGACTGATTGGTTTTGGCATTCTAACATTCATCAGTGCTCTTAACATATCCTTTTGTGCTTGCTCCTCATCGGGAATCTTATGATTTTCATATTCCGCTTCTTCATTGAAAAGCTGTTGAATCAGCCATACTCGTTGCTCTTGATGATTCATTTGCAATTCCTCCTCTGTCCTATGATTTCTCCCATGATATTATTCTGCAGTACATTATGTTTAACTGCAGCTTCCTTTCTGATGAAGCCTAATCCTATCAACAGTTGGTTTTCATCCACTCTTGATAGTTCATAATTCCGGTCTTTAATCTGGTAAGTCCATCCTCCAGATTTTTTCTTGTACATGCTACATTCATTCTCATAAAATGATCACCGTTTTTTCCATATATCGTTCCGGCCGTGAGAAACAGCCCTGTCTTCTCTCTGATATATTCTGCCAAAACATTAGAAAATCCGCATACATTGCCGCAATCTATCCATAAAAGATATGTTGCTTCCAGGGAAATCACAGAAAGCTCCGGTAGTTCCTTGGAAAGATACTCTACAACAATTTTTTTATTCTCCTGTATATAATCCTTCAGTTCCTCCAGCCACGCTCCCCCATTTTCAAAAGCGGCAATTGCTGCTGTGATTGCAAAAAAATTGGGTTCTGCAACCTCATCCACATTAAGCGCTCTCTGGATCTTGTGTCTCAAATTCTCATTTGGAATTACTGCAGCCGCTGTCTGCAAGCCTGCCAGATTAAAGGTCTTTGTAGGTGCAATACAGGTGATACTGTTATTTCTGCAAGCGTCCGAAACACCGGCAAATGGAATATATTCCTTTCCCGGCTCTGTCAAGTCACAATGAATCTCATCTGAAATTACGATGACATGATGCTGCTCACACAGGTCACCAATACGTTTCAGAGTTGCCTTGTCCCATATTTTACCGATTGGATTGTGCGGATTACAAAGTAGCATCAGTGTTGTCTGCGGATCTGCAAGCTTCCTTTCCAGATCATCAAAGTCAATTGTATAGACACCATTTTTATAACACAAGGGATTTTCCAAAACGTTTCTCCCATTATTTACAATGCTGTTAAAGAAGATGTTATAGACCGGCGTCTGAATCAACACATTTTCTCCCGGAGTGGTCAGTTTTCTGACGGCACTTGAAATGATTGGAATCACTCCTGTGGCAAATAGCAGCCAGTCTTTTTCTATCCGGAATTGATGCTGTTGCTTCCACCAGTTCCCATATGCCTGATACCATGCATCAGGAATGATACTGTATCCAAATACACCCTGTTCCACTTTTTGGGTAATGGCGGCTTTAATTTCCGGGGCTGTTTCAAAATCCATATCTGCGACCCACATAGGCAATTCTGATTCTTTGACATTCCATTTCAATGAATCCGTATTTCTTCTGTTGACTTCTCTATTAAAATCGTACATTTTTTCCCTTTCTGCATGCTTCCGGTTTACAGTTGCATTTATCTAATTGGTATACCATATAATCAAGAATATCGATTTCCTTCTGCTTCATATGAAGCTTCTCCAGCAGCATCCTTCGATATCGTTCAATGATCCTCTTCTGACCGGCAAGATCGTCTTTGTCAAAACATTCCAAAAACGCTTTGATTGTATCTTCATCGCATCCAAAATCCTTCATGTTTTGTATAATTGTATTCCTGCATGTATAATCCATCATTTTGTTCCCCGGCTAACAGGCTTTCTCTTTTTCTGAATGTATTGCAATGATCTTTGTATTTCTTGCCTTTACATCTTGATTATCAAAAATAACTTCTCCAATACTATGTGCCCTGATCACTCCTGAAATCGGGTTTTTCACACTGTCAATATGGCTGTCAATCTCTGCATCCACTATAGAATATTCAAAGGCAAGATCCGTATTTAATAATCGGCAGTTTTCCATTTTAATATGATCCATATAACACATTCCCTGATTACTTTCGATCGTACAGTTGATCAGTGTCACATTCTTTGAATTCCATCCAAAATATTCTCCTGAAATAAAGGAATCATAAATTGTAACATTCTCCGCATTCCATACACAATCCTTGGAAAGCATTTTTGCATTTCTGATCACAAGATTTTTCACTCCGTCAAAAGAATAATTTCCTACAAGGGTAAATCCGTCTATCTCCAGATCAGAACACCCCATTGCAAAATAATCACCTTTGGCAGTCATATTCTGTATTTTCACATCATGACAATACCATAAAGTTTCAGCTGCATTCGGTATGGTAATGTCCGTAAGAGATACGTGGTTACATCTGCGAAAGCCTTTGGGTGCATTATAGGTAATATTTTTCATCTCAAGATTGTCCGTATACCAAATTCCTGCTCTTGCCATTTCAAACATGGTACTGTCTGTCACTCTCACATCACGGCAATACCAAAAAGGGTATTTCCATTGAAACATACAGTGGTCAATGAAAAGATCTGTACTTTCCTTCAGTGGAGATTCTCCATCGGCAAATGTACAATAACTGATTTCAGCCCCTTTTGTCTGAAACAGCGCTCTTTCCCCTGTAAACTTCTTTTCTGTATATTTTTTCATCCTTCTTTTCCTCCCTTTCGGATTTCATTTTTCGATTCGTCTGGACTTCCGACTGATATCATTTTAGCATCTATCCTTTGATATAGCCAATACTTATGTGTTATAGAAGCTCATGCTCGATAAGCATGGTGTGACATTTCCTTTTAAGATACATCCAATGCCCTCATTGATACAGATTGATTTTGCTTCGATTTCTTTTGGTGCGTAAACCACTCTTATGAATGATGAGGTTTTATCATACACTATATTTACCGTTTGGGACATAATCACAAATGGTATATAAGGACAATATCAAAATGAATCCTATAGAAAATCATATAGAAAAATTTTTTTGTAAAAGGGTATTGACATATCATAATTGCTGCGATATTATATTCGTAGTTAATTAGTCAACTCATTAACTAAATAAGCAAAAAATATATCTAAAAAGAATAGGTGGTATGAAGATGAAAACCAACTCTGAAAACTATACGTTGCGTTATATTGTGAGGACTTATCTTATCTTTTGGGCTATGATATTAGGCATAGGAGGAGCGGCATCTGCTTTAGGTGCAACCCCCTTCATGATGAAATGGGTTGTGTTCGTATGTTCGTGGGCACCAACCTATGCATTGCTTCCTATGATCAAAAAAATATACCCCGGAACAACTATAAGAGAATTTTACAAAAGAGCCTTTTCGCAAAGAATAAACATTCCGTTAACCGTTTTGGTTACCGCTGTTATATTGAGTATTTTTATTATAAGCACGGTATTGAATTCTAAAATAAACGGGATTGATTTTACAGGCTTATTCGATTTATCGATACCAACTCTTATCAGCGGCTTGTTTTTTTCAATCATACAAGGGGCAACGGGTGAAGAATCCGGTTGGCGTGGATTTTTGCAACCGAATTTTGAAAACAAATACGGGGTAGTGAAAGGTTCCGCATTTGTAGGAATCATATGGGCAATTTTCCATATGCCATTGTGGTTTATTACTTCAGGATATACGGGTTTAGAGCTTGTGAAGTACATTGTTGTATTCTGTATTTCGATTATATCATTTAGCGTCATTACAGGTATTATCTACAATAAGTGCAGAAATTTATTTTTACCGATTTGGATGCATTTTGTATTTAACTTTTCAACAGCATGTTTCACAGGAAAAAGAATTGATATTCTTACATGGTTTGCTCTCCTCTATACTCTCACTGCAATAGGATTTGTGATTTTCTATATTTTGTCTCATAAAAAAGATATAACTGCTGTGACATTGTGTGAATGAGCATGACACTGATGAGCAAAAAATTAAAACCCATAAGAGAATTATGGAGAAAGGAAAATCCGGTTACCATGTGAGATAATCGGACGATACATGAACTATGATGATTGAAAGCGGACTGCCGATTTTCATACAAATTAAAGAAACAATTAAAGATGATATCATGGCAGGAGTTTATGAAACAAACGAATTGATTATTTCGACAACGCAGATTTCAAAACTTTATTCTGTCAATCCGGCAACAGCGGTTAAAAGCGTCAGCATTCTGAACGATGAAGGAATCGTTTATAAAAAAAGAGGAATCGGTATGTGCGTGGCTGCGGGTGCAAAAGAAAACATAATCAAAGAGCGAACAAAGCAATTTTATGAGCAGACCGTCGCCGTTGCCGTAAGCGAGGCAAAAAAACTAAATATAAACAAAGAAAAACTAATTCAAATTATATCGGAGGTTAAGGACTATGATTGATTTACGGAATGTAACAAAGCGCTACGGAGAAACTGTAGCCATCGACAACCTTTCTCTTGGCTTGCATGAGAGAAAAATTTACTGTCTGCTTGGCAGAAACGGGGCAGGAAAACCACGCTGATGAATCTGATTGCCGGAAAAATCCCTGCAACAGACGGGGAGGTTTCGGTAAACGGCGAGACCGTGACTACCCTGAATATGCCAGAAAATATTCGTTATATTGAAGCGGCGAAAACGCAGTTCAATATGCGAATTTCGGAACTGTTGAAATTGGCTGCCGGAGTGGATTCTGAATTTGATATGGATTTTGCTCTGCGAATGGTGGAAAAATTCCATTTGGATAAGCGTAAAAAGTATCATGCTCTTTCATTCGGTATGAAAACAATGGTAACCACTATCATTTCTCTTGCCAGCAACGATGATATTGTTCTGCTTGACGAGCCGGTTCTCGGCTTTGACGCCGTTATGCGTGCGGAATTTTACTCACTTCTTTCCGAGAGTTTCGCAGAACATCCGAGAATTATCATCGTATCCACCCATCTGATTGATGAAATCGCAGGCATTGCCGAGCAGATTATTATGATTGACGGCGGTAAGCTGATATTCAGCGAAGACATTAATGCTGTTATAGAAAAATCCTATAAGGTATCCGGTCTTGACGAGGATGTCCGTCTTGCCACAAACGGTTTGAATGTTGTAAATTCCGAGAAAATCGGCAAGTTCAGCGTCGTTTATGTATACGATCACAGGATTAATACGTCGGCGAAAATTGAAATTGCAAATCTGTCGGTACAGGATTTGTTTATTAAGATTGCAGGAGGAGAAGGAAATGAGTAATTATTTTTCAGTAGCTAAAATCAATTTTAAATATACGACATGGATTGCATATATGGTAGCGGCTATCTGTATGGCGGCAATGGCGACGGACATGGTTCTGGATAGAATGTTTGACAATGTCGGCAATACCTCCGTAGCAATATACAATATGCTGTATATTGTTTGTGTAATGGCTCCTGTTTTTATTGCTTCCGTAAACTATACCAAGCTGATGAATATCGGCGTCAAGAAAAAACAATATTTCTATGCTTGTATGATTAACTACATTGTTTTCGCCGCAGTAATCAGTCTTTTCGGCGTACTTGAAACATATTTGCTCGACGGATATTTAACCACAAGCGGCGGCAAAGTGTATGGTCTTATTGAGGTTTTCGGTTGGGACAGTAATGTTTTTACCGCATTCTTCTCACAATTTGCTTTCCTGCTTTTGGTTGAAAGCATAATCCACACACTGACCTTTATGCAAACAAAATGGTATGGATGGGTAGCTGATGTGCTAATTGTAACAATCGTCAGTGTCTTTACACCAATCCCGGCGTTGCGTTCGGCAGAGGTGCTTTTCTTCAATCTTACAATCTTTGCAGCTCCCGCGGTGCAAATTGCGGTATGCATTGGTTTATCCATTTTGATATACGCAACAAATCTGTTTTATCTAAAAAAACGAAATGTATGATAAGATATAACTGAAAGCCAATAGTGTGATTTGCGTTACATATTATTTTAAATAATAAAACCAGTCCTCCTGCAATCGATTAGCACCATAGGAGGATTGGTTTGCTCATGTATCCCTTATCCGATAATGCTCCAAAAATATTACTGCATTTTTTTCTCCGCTGTCAAGTGCTTTCTGTAAATCCTCTCCGGAGGAAAACAAAGATACATTCAGCGAATACTGCGTTATGTATGGTTCAATTATAGATGAATTTTATCCCGGTATTCAGCAATATCATCATAGATTGCAAGGATGCCCTTGCATTGCTCTTAGAAATCACAGCAGCCAACGCACATTTGGCGCAAATCTCCATGCCAATCTTGGTGGACTGTATAAGCATATGCTGAAATATGACCTCGCCTTATCCATATATCGTCAATTTTATGTAGATGAGCCAGAGCTGGTTGAGGCAAAAGAAACAGAAATTATGAACTTTTTTGCGATGTCAGGTATTGGTATGGCAAAATCAATATTAGGGAGGGAATAAACATATGACTGAAAATAAAGATTTACAACTATCTACAGTTCAATACACCAGTGACCTTGTTTCTGAAATCAAGAATATATTGGATGCATCCAGAACTAAGGTTGCCGCACAGGTAAATACAGAATTACTATCCACCTATTGGAAAATCGGAGAAATAATTGTTCGATATGAACAGAATGATCAGATACGTGCTACTTATGGGGAAAGAACCTTAAAACAACTTTCCAAATCACTTTCTAAAGAATTGGGAAAAGGATTTTCTATGTCAAATATATATAACATGCGTCTGTTTTATCTATCATATCCAATTTTCCAGTCAGTGACTGGAAAATTGACATGGACACACTATTGCGAGTTGCTCAGCATCTCTGATATAGACAAGCGCAACTTTTACGAGAAGGAATGCATCGCATCCGGCTGGTCTGTTCGTGAGTTAAAAAGGCAAAAAGGAAGCTCCTTATTTGAGCGCTTGCTGCTCTCTAAGGGCGATGCTAATAAGGAACAAGTGCTTGCTCTTGCAACCAATGGGGTATCATATACAAAACCCGAAGATATTATTCGTGACCCATATGTATTTGAATTTTTAGGAATACCGGAAAACAAGCCTTTCCTGGAAAGCGATTTAGAAGCCGCATTAGTAAGGCAAATTGAAGATTTCCTGCTTGAATTGGGCAGAGGATTCATGTTTGTAGGTACACAGCAGCGAGTTCCTGTTGGTAATACCATGCGCTATGTAGATATGGTTTTTTATAACAAGATATTCCGTGCCTATGTTCTAATTGAGTTGAAAGCAAAGGATTTCTCGCCAGAAGCTGCCGGACAGCTTAATATGTACCTGAACTATTATGCCGCTGAGGTCAATGACCCAGATGACAATCCGCCAATCGGTCTTATATTATGCACCGATAAGAACAATATTGATGTTGAATATGCACTCGGTGGATTATCAAATCAGATTTTTGCATCTAAATATGTACTATATATGCCAAATAAGGAACAGCTGATTCAGCAAGTAGAAACAGTCTTGAACCGCTGGCATTCCAAAGATACCGAATAATTTATTATCATGCAGCTGCACATCCAAAAAATGTGTAGCTGTTTTTGTTTTTGTCAATTTACGCTCAATGTGTCAAAGCCCTCTTTCTCGA
>CAZABT010000060.1:0-15626 GCA_964483395.1 uncultured Lachnospiraceae bacterium | reverse complement strand
CGCTATATGGTGGAACAACAGCAGGATTTGATTGAGAAGCAGAAGGCTGAACTGGGTGAACTGGCTAAAAAAGAAGCTGAAAAGGAAGCCGTTCTGGCTGCCAAGAATATGGAAATCACTGCCAAAGATGCCGAAATTGAGCAGCTTCGCAAACAGTTAACTGCTCAGAAATAATATTAACAAAATTCCTCCGATGTTATATGTCTCGGAGGAATTTTGTTGACTGTCATATGTTTACTTTACTTCATTTTCAAGCACAACTCCCGTAAAGAACTGATCTATATTCTTCATTGTCGTTTCCGCTATATTACGAAGCGCCTCTTCCGTCAGGAATGCCTGGTGTGAAGTGATCAGTACATTTGGCATGGAAATCAAACGGGCCAAAACATCATCCTGAATAATGGTATTAGAATTATCCTCATAAAAAATATCCGCTTCCTCCTCATACACATCCAGAGCCGCTGCACGTATCTTCCCGTCCTTTAAACCATCAACAAGTGCCTCACTGTTGATTAATGCTCCTCTTGAGGTATTTAGAATTACTACTCCGTCACGCATCCTTTTGATTGCCTTGGCATTAATGATATGATGACTGTCCTTCGTCAGCGGACAATGCAGTGAAATAATGTGCGCTCTTTCAAACAGCTCCTCCAGTGGCACATAATGAATCTCACTATTCGGAATCGGAAATGGATCATACGCGATCACATCCATCCCAAACCCCTTACAGATGTCCATGAAGACACGTCCGATCTTTCCTGTTCCGATCACACCGACCGTCTTGCCGTGCAGATCAAATCCTGTCAGTCCATTCAGGCTGAAATTATACTCTCGAATTCTGTTATAAGCCCGATGCAGCTTTCGATTTAATGTCAACAGCATTCCCATTGCATGCTCTGCAACTGCATAAGGGGAATAAGCCGGAACTCTGGTGACATGCATATCATGTCCGGATGCATAATTGATATCCACATTATTGTAGCCTGCACAGCGCATTGCGACACAGGTAATATTTCTTTTTCTGAGTTTTCTTAATGTATCCGCACTCAGATCATCATTCACAAATGCCACAACAGCGTCACTGCCCTTTGCCAGCACGGCTGTTTTTGCATTCAGCTTCTCCTCATGATAAACCAGTTTGTAGGAGGGATATTTCTTCATCTCCTCATCAAAAAATTCTTTATCATATGGTTTGGTATCAAAAAAACTGATTTTCTTCATAGACATTACCTTCCTTTCGTCGCCGGTATTACTAAATTTCGACCTCCTCAAGAGCCTCTGTATTCATTGTCTTAGGTGAATGCTTTTTCTTTCTATATCTCCTGTATAAGAGCAGCAGTGCCAGCAAGGCAATGACTGCGGCAATCATACATATATATTCCACGTAATGAACTTCTTCCGCAGCAATCACGATTTCTGCAGCAGTTCCGTCTATCGTGAACAGCGAATAGCTGCCCAGCGTATCCGGTGTTTGTTTTTCCCATCGTTCCCCGTTTTTCACATAGATGACCACCTTCTTCTGATCATCCGGTGGCAGATAGCGAAGCTGATGCCGGGTATTTCCGTCCTCCGGAAAACTTAGCTTCCAATACTCCAATACGTTTTTCAGCGGCAATGTATCCGCGGAATAGAGACCTGTCAGAAGTTCATCGTCTGCCTGAAAACTGCCGTCTACTAAGAATATAGATTGTGTATTGTTTCTCTTCTGGCTGCTGGCAAGTGATGTCAGGTAGCGGACATATTCAGCCGTCACATCCTCATCAAAGGAGATACTGTTCAGTTCCTTGATATCCCAGTCCGCATAAAAGCCTTCCTTTTCCGGTATATCCGGATAGTCAGTAAACGCAATAGAGGTTCCATATTGGCACTCCTCTTTCTTGATCACGCTATCCTCATTGTAAAAAGTCACCGTCAGCTTGCGAAAGGCTGTCGGTATATCCTCTTTGGCAAGAAGTGCCTCATAGGATATTGGCTCTGCTTTTTTGCTGTAGCTGATCCGGTCAATGCCTGCAAGATCACTTCCTACAAACAGATTGTGATGTACCTTGCCTTCCTCTGCCACCTCACCTGCGATCGCACCGGAAAAGGCTTCTGCATCATCTACTCGCACCATAGCGCAGCAATCAGACAGATTGGTTCCTGAACCGGTAATACCTGCAACATATTTCCCTCCTGACAGCGTACACTTTGCGTAGCTCTTCTGAATATAGGAAAGTGACTGCCCGACAATCCCGCCTACATAATCGCCGGAATTGCTGATCATCCTGCCATAATTTTCACAGGCAAGCACGGTACCCATCTCCTGCAGTCCACAGATACCCCCTGCATAACTTTTCTGGGCCGTGATCTCTCCCTGATTAGTATTCCTCCTCATAACACATTTAGTCTGATAAGTTGAATTTGCTTTGGCATCCTTGATGCCCGTCACATCACTCTCCAGATCAAAATCATACTCAATTGCCATCGTTCCTGTGATTCCCGAAACATCAATATCACCCCTGACCTTTCCGGTGTTAATGCACTCGGCAACTGTCGCATCGGTACACTCTTCTGCCACCTCATGGGAATTATCTTCATAAGAGTCAGTATAGTCCATATCCAACGCACCGTCTATTGCATCTGTATATAAAAGCATAATCACGTTAAACTGATCATTGACTGCCTCAATATCTGCCAGCAGTACATCATTCGCCGAGCTCATCTCACCGTTCAAATACCCCATATTATCAGACATCCCCTGCAGATTGGATACAAGGCTGTTTGCTTTCATACGATATTCGTCTCCCAGCTGCGGCAGTCTGATGTCTGATTTTCCTGCCACCGTCGAAACGATATTCTTAACCTCACTGCCTGCTGCTTCCAGATTACCTGCCGCGTTTTTGGCATATTCCACTGCACTGGTGGCATCCTTTTTGGTGCTCTCTGTCATTTCTCCGGTATGTGCCAGTATAATACCTGACATGCCATCCACATAATTTGCAATATCCGTGGAATAGGAGGAGCCGTGTGCTGCCAGATATTTTCCGTCTGCATAACTCATACTGTCGCTCTCAATTGTTCCTGCATGATTGCTCAGCTCCTGCTGTCTGTCTGCAAGCAGATTTTGATCCATCGTTCCCTGTTCTCCATCGGTTTGCGGAAATGCCGTTTCCACAGAAGGAGAAACACTGTCATCATAGTGTACCCATTTGTCTACGGAGGATGGCTCCAAATAAGTGCGGTAGGTATTGCTGCCGCTCCAGCTCCAGCCTGGAACCGTATTTCCGGATACCACCGGCCTCATGTTCAATTCACTGACTGCAGCCGTGGCATCATTATATGGCGTCCGCGTTGAACGAATCTGATCCAGAAAATAATCCGAATAAGCCTTGGCTGCGGCCTCTGCATATTGTCCGTGCTCCTTGACCGCATCCTCCAGGTTCTTCTGATAGGCATCATATCTCTGCTTTTCCTCGGCAGACATATACTGATACAGATTCAGATCCTTTACAACCTTGGTCAGTTCTGTTGCAGCATTTTTTGTGTTGGACGCCGCATTCTTGGTCTGATCCAGTGCACCATCCTTCTTTGCCGCCTCGTCCAAAATATATTCCGCCCTGCCCATTGTCTCATTTGCAGCAGAAACAACTCCGTCCGTCCATGCTACGGTCTTGTCCGTCAAATAGGATGTATCACTCAGTGCCTTGTCCGTAAATGACTGAATCACAGACAAGCGACCGGAAATCGTATCTGACTGAGAACCTGCATCATGAATGGTCTGACTGATCAGATCATGCAGCTTATTTATGTTCTCCGAAAGCTGATAGACAATATCCTGCGAGAAATCTACGACAACGTACGGCTCTGCCTGTCCTGTTATACCACCGACATCCTTACGCCCGTATATGATTCCTTCATTCCGGCAGGAATACAGATAGCCTGACTGACGGCCTGCTATTCCACCGACATTATAGCCCACATGCTCGTACCCCACTGTTCCCTGATTGGTACAGTATTGTATAACGCCGATGGACAATCCCGCTATACCCCCTGTATCTACTGCACTGTTAACCGTCTCTGCTGAATCCTGCTTTTTGCTATCCTCCTTCAGGTTGAACAGCTCCGAAGTATACTGTTCCAAATTAATATCCTCTAAGGACATTCCTTTATCTATATTGGTAATGTTCACCTCTGCAAGATTTGTACAGCGGGTAATATTCCCCATATTTTCTCCGGTAATTCCTCCCGTAAAATGCGTTCCTGTCACTGTACCTTCACTGGTACAGTCCGCGATGTGCCCCGTCAGTTCATTAAAGCCCGCAATGCCCCCGGTATAGTCTGTCCCGTCAACAATCCCCTTAAACTTACAGTTCTGAATCGTTCCGCTATTATCCCCGACAATTCCTCCAACGACCATCTGCTTGCCGGAAGGCTGTATCATGCCCTCTACCGTCAAATTAGCTATGACTGCATTTTCCTGCACATAACAGAACAATCCTGTATAAGAAATTGTATCATTGATATAAAGGCCCTCAATTTTATGACCCTGTCCGTCAAAATAACCGCCAAAAGTCGGAATGGATGTAAATTCGCTGTTGGTCAATTTGAGGTCACAATCCAGATATATCCTTTTGTTTCTTGACCATGTGTCCAACCAACAGCTTCTGGATAATCCAACAAGTTCAGCTGCAGAGCCGATATGGATATCCTCCCATTCCACCACCGCATTCTCCGTTTTGCCTTCCTGCTCCTCGTAGTCGTCCTCTGATTCTGCGGTTTCCAGCCGGTCCTCTTTCTGTTCCTTAGCCGCCTCCTGCGTTCCCGTAGTCACATGTGCTTCCGCTGCATCCTCTTTCTGCGATTCCTCTGCTACAACAATGGTCGGAATGCCTGCATATACATTGGCTGTTGGCAGCAATGCAAGCAGCAGAGCCAGATATAACGCACTCTTTCTCTTATTCATGCTTTTCCGCCTCCTCTGTATTCTGAAGTTCGCCGCTTTCTATTGCCGCGCATTCTTCCTCAGACAGTTCTTTCATATCGCCTGCCTCCACATATGCGCTGACATTACCCCTGATAATTGCATGCATCGTACCCGTCACCACACCGTTGACCCTGCCTCGAACCACACCATCTACACGCATAAGTCCCGTAGCAGATTTCGTGCGAATAGGCATATTCATAATAAAGGCTGTTTTTTCTATGATTTTATCGCCAACCAGCAAAATCTGCGGTAAAACAAACATCGTAATGAAAATGGAAATCAAGGTTCCGCGTCCCAGACATTGTCCAATTCCATATATCGCACCATCTGATGTCATCTTACCAATCAGGATGCCTGCCACAGCTAACATTGTGCCCGAAGTTACGATCGTTGGAAACGATAAGTTCATTGTATCAATAATTGACTGACGCCTGCCCATTTCCTTTCTCAGCTCCGTATAGCGGCTTGCAATAACAATCGCGTAATCAATGTTCGCACCCATTTGAATTGAGCTGACAATCAGGTAGCTCATAAAGAACAAATCTGACTTCATCAGTGTTGGCACGGAGAAATTGATCCAAATACTTCCCTGAATGACAATGATCAGCAGCACCGGCATACCGGCCGATTTGAAGGTAAAGAGCAGAACCACCAGTACCGCCAGAATGGACACGATATTAACAACATTATTGTCTCTTGAAAAGGTCTTCTGGAGGTCGTACTGGCTGACAGACTCTCCTACAACAAACACTCTTCCGGAATAGTATTTTCCCGCGATTTCATGCATCTGATCAATAAATGCAAAGGTTTCCTCACTCTCCTCCGGCAGATTCAAATAAACGAGCATACGGCTGTTATCTTCGCCCTGTAACTGTGCCTTTGCAAAACTCATCTGCCGATACGCATCGTCCAGTTGTTTTTGCAGTTCCGGCTCCAGCGTTACATAGCCTTCTTCCACCTCCTGATACAGAAACAAAAACATATCAATGAGCGGTACCTTATACGCTGACAATCCGTTGACTGCCTTTGCATAATCCGCATCATTCACTGCATAAGCTGCATAAATCAATTCCGCTACCTCATAGTCGAGATTCAGCAATTCTGAAAACTGCCTGGGACTCAGTCTGTCCGTCAGCATATAGCCATCCATAGCCTCAATGTTGGCAAGCCCCATAGCAGACTTTACTTCAGGACATTCCTCTAACTCCTTCAGCAGACGTTTCTCATTCTCATAGCTTCCTGATGGAATCACCAGTGCCACCATATTCGTCTTTCCAAAGTTATCTTCCTGCAGTTGTTCCGCAATCTGCACATCATTTTGCAGCGGAGTAGTCAATTTACTATATCCAAACACATAAGGACATTTGTTGGAAATGAAAAAACCGCAGATAATCAATGCCAAGAAAATCGGTGGAATGAAATATCTTGATGCATATGCAAACTTTCCAACAAACGGAATATCCGGAATAAAATTTTTATGTTTTGTACGATCCATCAGTTTGGCAAACAACATGATAATTCCGGGCATGAGAAGAAATACTGATAATAAGCTTAGTATAATCGCCTTAATCAGAACAATGCCCATATCCGGGCCCATTTTATACTGCATGAATGTCATTGCAATCAGACCGCCGATTGTCGTCAGCGAGCTTCCGGATATCTCAGGAATAGCCTTACTGAGTGCCACAATCACAGCTTCCCTTGCCGGCAGGTTCGCATGTTCCTCTTTATAACGGTTCAGAAAGATAACTGCATAATCAACCGACAATGCCAACTGCAGCACAATGGTAACAGAATTAGATACAAAAGAAATCGTTCCAAATACAAAGTTGGTTCCCATCTGAATAACGGCAGAAGATCCGAAGGTCAACAGCAGTACCGGCACCTCTGCATATGCCTGAGAGGTCAACAGCAAAACAGTCAAAACGATGATGGCCACTATGACCGATATCACACTCATTTCATCTGCAATCAGTTCCGATGCTGTGTCCCCAAGGCTGGTCGTCAAATAAACATCGTAGTCTGCAAGGGATTCCTTCAGCGTATCCAGTGCCGTCAGACAGGCCTCCTCACTCTCATCATATTGAAAGGTGATATCATACAATGCCGAGCCATTATGATAATGCTCCTCACTGTCATCAAAATCCACTGAGAATATACCCGTCTGGCTCTCCATTTGCTTCAAAAGCTCATCTGCCTGTTCATAGGAAACATTCGCAACCATGACCTTACAGGTTCCGTATGTCGTAAACTCCTCCGCCATCAGATCAAGTCCCTGTTTTGTTTCTGTCGTTCCCGGCAGATAATAAGACATCGAATTTTCAACATTGACCCAATTGCGCGCAACAACTGAGAAAATCATCATTAAACCGAATAATAGAAAAAAAAGATTTCTCTTGTCCACAATGAAACCGCAGATTTTCAACATGGCTTCATTATCTTTTTGCTTTGGTGCTTCACTTTCCATTGGTATCATTCCTTTTATAGCTTGTCTTTTCACAAGTTTTGTTTGATTTTATAAAGTATAGCGCTGCATTTCTTTTCTGTCAACGCCAGCCATTCCAGAAAAAATATTGTACTACGAACTTTACTCAGACAGCAAACAAGGAAACCTCCGTAATCGGAAAGTTCCCTCGTTTGTCACATCTCCCAAACAGATTAATCCTGCGGCAAATGCCAAATGTCTCTATTGTATTCTGCAATCGTCCTGTCAGAGGAAAAGAATCCCGCTTTTGCAATATTCGTAAGCATCATTTTCTTCCATTTGGAACGATTTTCATAGTCTGCAAACGCCTGATCCTTAACCTTGATGTATTCCTCCAGATCAATTAGCGTCATGAACCAGTCCTTATTCAAAAGTTCGTTGTACAGACGCATCAGATTTTCTTTATTTCCATTCCATTTTGCTTTGAAACTCTTAATAAAATCTACAGCCTCTTTGATGGTCTTGCTATTGTTGTAATAATCTCTGGATACATAATCTGCATTGGCATAATGCCGGATGATTTCTTCACTGTCTTTACCGAAAACATAAATATTGTCATCACCGACCAGATCATGAATCTCTACATTTGCCCCGTCACTTGTCCCAAGGGTTACCGCACCGTTCAGCATGAATTTCATATTACCGGTTCCCGAAGCTTCCTTAGAAGCCAAAGAAATCTGCTCTGAAATGTCACATGCAGGTATCAGCTTTTCTGCATAGCTGACATTGTAGTTCTCTACCATGACCACCTTCATATACTTGCTGACCTTACGGTCACTGTTGACAATCTTCTGCAGTACCAGCAGCAAATGAATGATATCCTGTGCAATCACATAAGCAGGTGCCGCCTTTGCCCCAAAAATAAAAGTAATCGGTCTTTCAGGCTTCTTGCCTCTCTTGATTTCCAGATATTTATGAATGATATAAAGTGCATTCATCTGCTGACGCTTATACTCATGCATACGCTTGATCTGGATATCAAAGATGGAATTCGGGTCAATTTCAACACCCTCCTTCTCTTTGATATAAGCCGCCAGTTCATTTTTCTTCTGCTGCTTGATGGCACTGATCCTGTCAAGAAGTGCCTGATCATTTTTATGCTCTAGCAGCTTCTCCAGTTCCCCTGCGTCTCTCTTATAGCCATCTCCGATCGTATCCGTGATACACTTTGCCAAATCCTGATTGCAGGACAGCAGCCATCTTCTGAAGGTAATACCGTTTGTCTTATTATTGAATTTCTCCGGATAAATATCATAAAAGTGCTTCAGCTCGGATTCCTTCAGTATCTCCGTATGCAGCGCCGCCACACCGTTGATTGAAAATCCATAATGAATATCAATATGTGCCATATGCACACGATTGTCTACATCTATGATCTGTACCTTAGGATCGTCATATTTTTCTGCAACTCTTCTAGCCAGTTCCTTGATGATCGGAACCAACTGCGGAACTACCTTTTCCAAATAAGAAAGCGGCCATTTCTCCAAAGCCTCTGCCAAAATCGTATGATTCGTGTAGGCGCAGGTTTTGCTCACGATCTCAATCGCCTCATCCATAGAAATCGCCTTATCCTCTGTCAAAATTCTGATCAATTCCGGAATAACCATAGTCGGATGTGTATCATTGATCTGAATCACAGCATGGTCATATAATTTTCTCAGATCATATTTTCTCTCACGCATATCCTTGAGAATCAACTGTGCCGCATTGCTGACCATAAAATACTGCTGGTAAATACGAAGCAGATTGCCTGCTTCATCGGAATCATCCGGATACAGAAACAATGTCAGATTCTTCTCGATCTGCTCCTTATCAAAATTGATGCCTTCCTTGACAATGCTTTCATCTATGGATTCGATATCAAACAAGTGCAGCTTATTGATGCCGTTCTCGTAACCCACTACATCAATATCATACAAAACAGATTTCACCTTTCTGTCACCGAAGCAGACATCAAAAGAAGTATCTGTTTTCCGCAGCCATGACTGTTCTTCCATCCAGTCATTCTTTTCTGCCATCTGAAGTCTGTTGCGAAATACCTGTTTGAACAGTCCAAAATGATAATTCAAGCCAATTCCATCTCCGGGTAAACCAAGAGTTGCGATAGAATCCAGAAAACATGCAGCCAGTCGGCCAAGCCCACCATTTCCGAGTGACGGCTCCGGTTCTGCATCTTCAATTTCCGCAAGCGTCTTGCCGTTTGCTTTCAAAACATCATTCAGCTTATCATAAACGCCAAGATTGATCAGATTATTGGATAATAATTTCCCAATCAGGAATTCCGCGGAAATATAGTAAACCTTCTTGTCCCCGTTTATTTCAGGGGTAATATCCATCATATCCTTGGTTAACTGAAGTACACAATAATATAACTCTGCATTCGTGCAGTCGGCAATGCTCTTTCCATATAGCTTCTGTGTCTTTTCTTTCAGGTTATTCTCCAACTGATCGCGCAGTACGTTGCGCTGTACAGCATTCAAAGTTTCATTTAAAGCCATTTTTCTTCCTCCCATGTGTGTGTAGTGGTAATTTGCTCTTAAAAACAATCTAGCATAGGAAAACGTTTTCCGCAACCCCCTTTTTCACTTTCTCTTTTCTTGTGAGAGTTGCACAATTTTTCTCTCTATTACTGTATGTATCCTCACGCTTCTTTATTCAAAATGACTAGTTTTTATATAGCATGAGTTGCTTTTATCCTCTATTCCGAAATGCCCCGGCTCT
Source organism: uncultured Lachnospiraceae bacterium (assembly GCA_964483395.1). Classification (GTDB taxonomy): domain Bacteria; phylum Bacillota; class Clostridia; order Lachnospirales; family Lachnospiraceae; genus JAAYYM01. The sequence goes on along the minus strand of CAZABT010000060.1, from coordinate 5,457 downwards.
CATAAAAAGCCTGAAAAATCTCTTTGGCAGTCCTTCTCATGATCTCCGCATCCACCTTGACCACCTTCCTGTCATAGGTCAGGAATCCGTTGGTCTCATCTTCAACATCACTGAGCTGTGTATAAATCACCCCATTGAGTCCGGCCTTCACTGCCGGCAGCACTTCCTCTCTGTAAAATGTCTGAACTGCCTTTGTCAAAGCTTCGGCATCGTCATAATTGCCATATCCGTATGTACTGTGAATACTATAGGAATGTTCCTCCAGCTTCAGCGAATAGCCGCCGCATTCCGAAACTACAACCGGTTTTCGGCTCTCCTCCATTTGAATTGGGCGAAAATACACATGCAGACTAAGCACATCGCTCTCTGACTGCTTGAACCAGCCTGATGTCGCATCCCATATGCGTGTTGCATCTAACTGCTTCATATGTCGGCAGATCCTGTCGCTGTCATACTGACCCCAGCCTTCATTAAACAATGTGTAATAGCAAATACACGGAAAATGATATAAATACTTTATCGTCCTCTCGCTATGTGCCTCAAAAAATGTCTTAGCCGCCCGTGCTCTATATCTTCTGTTATCCTTAACATCCATCAGTTTCAGCGTTGGAAGCGCTGTATCCCTGATAAAGGAATAATGCGCGTTATTGACCATATCCTGAAACACGATCATGCCCAGCTTATCGCATAGATAATAGAAGTTCGCCGGCTCAATCTTGATATGCTTACGCAGTGTATTGAAACCAAGCTTCTTCATTGCCAGAATATCATCCGCATAACACTTCACAGAATGCGGTGTATAAATTCCGTCACTGAAATAGCCCTGATCCAAAACACCATGAAAATAGAATGGCTTTCCATTCAGACAAATGGTATCCTGTCCGTTCCTCTTTTCTATCCCAACAGTCCGCAAAGCAAAGTAGGAAGTTATAACATCTGCACCAAATTTTAAAGTAAATTCATACAGATAAGGCTGGTCCGGTGTCCAGTGCACCGGATTTTCAACCGAAATGTGTGTCCGATTTCCTGTAAAACTATAATTCATCTGTCCCTCGGGTGTTGTAAGCTGTAGTTCAGCCGTTTTACCATCGCCCTCTGTTTCTATCTCAAGCTCCACACCATCGAGCCCCGGTGTCACTTTGATATCCTTTATGTATTCCTGCGGCACACTTTCCAGCCAAACACTCTGCCAGATGCCTGAAACCGGTGTGTACCACATGCCCCCGCGCTTTTTACATTGCTTCCCATATGGATATTTCTCTGAAAGTGTGTCTGTCACCCTGACTGCTATATGATTTGAACCAACGCATAATACCTGCGTAATGTCTGCTTCAAACGGAAGATATCCTCCCTCATTTCTGCATACCTCAACTCCGTTTACATATACAATTGACACTTGATCGACCGCACCGAAATGCAGCAATACTCTATCTCTCTTAAAACCCTCCGGCAGCACAAATTCTCTGTGATACCAAAAATGATTTCTGACCCTCGGCTGCTTTCTTCTGCCGTTTGCTTTATACCGGATGTCATATCCGGACAAAACTGACTGCGGTGAAAACGGAACAATAATAGCCGCCTGCCATGCCTCCGGTATCGTATGCTGACCACTCATCTTAATATCCCACTTTCCATCCAGAGAAAGAAAGGAATCACGCCGTAGCTGCGGACGCGGATATGCATCTTCCAAGCCCTTCAAGTTCTCTTCATCCTTCTCCATTGGCAGTTCTCTATGATCATTCTGGATCATTTGAAAAATGAAATGCAGCACAACTGCCAGAGCAATTGCCACAATCAGCGCTGCCAGATAGATATTCGCATTCGGTAAAAAGGAAGTAGTCCCATCACTGTTGACGATTACCTCTGCATCAGCCAAAACCCCTGCACCAATTGCCGGACCCACAATGCCCGGAATGAATACCTGTGCAAAAATACGAAGTCCCTGAAACAATCCTGCCTTTTCCTGCGGAATATGATCCTTGATCATTGCTCCGAAGACAGCCATTCCCGTCAGATAGCCAGTCATCATAAACAGAGAACCAACAAATACCGGAACCGTGCTTCTTCCCAAAAACAAAAACACATAGCCAAGCATCAGCATCATCACAGTAGGAATCACTGACATTTTGAATTGCAGTTTGTCATAAAGTCTTCCATAAAAAGCCGTAATAACAGATGCCAAAATAATGGCCGGTGCCATAATCAACACATAATCTGACATGCCAAGAGACTTTTCATAATAGAGAATCAAGTACGGCATATAAGTCTGAATGGATATACCAAACACTGCAAAAGCTCCAAGTACGACATATAAAAGTTTATTTTCACGTACAACAGATGGGCGGAAGCCATAGATAATGTTTGCAAAATAGTGGCTGTTTTCCTGAATCCGAGCCGTTTTTTCATCAATCAGAAGGAAGCCTGCTATTCCAATCAGCAATACTCCGACACCGATGATCGTATAAATCGTCACCCACGAAGACTGTTTGTCCAGATCAAAGGCCATGAACCCTCCAAACACGACCAAAATGGCCACAAGCGGCATCATGGAATTGATTCCTTCGATGGAACCTCGGTTTGTCTCATCTCCAACATCTGTCAGCCATGCATTAAAGCAGGCATCATTGGCGCTGGAGCCAAAAAAGGTCATTACACAGTCCATCACAATTACAAGAGTCACCCCAATAGAAGCTGCTGTGGTCACATCCGAAACAAAACGCGTGATTATATCCATTCTGATCAAAGCAAAGCTCAGGATGGAAATACCCCAGAGGAAATATCCCAGGCATATGATCAGCTTTCTCTTTCCAATCCTGTCTGACAACGCCCCGACTAAAAGTGTCGTCACCGTTGCTGCAGCCGCACTGGCAGAAACCATTAGAGATATCTGTGCAGCCGTTGCATGAAACATCTTATAGATAAATACATTAAAATACATATTTTCAACGACCCAGGCTATTTGTCCGACCAAACTGAAGATGACAAGACCCGCCCAGAATTTTTTTGATAATTTTGTCTTCATAATAATGTCCCCTGCTTTCAGCAAACTTCCGCTTGACTATCTGATAATATCCTGATATTCCATCCGCACAATCTCATGTTCCAGCACGACCTTCCGACCCGTTTCCCCATCAAAGAGCCGATCCAGTTCTGCTACTGCCTCCGCAGCCACATGATAAAAATTCTGATAAATTGTATTCATCTGCTTTCCCACATAGCCCATCAGCGTAATTCCGTCAAATCCGCAAACCGGACGGAAAATATCCATTTCCGTCAACGCATTCATCGCACCGATTGCCATCAAATCGGACGCGCAGACAACCACATCCTTGTTTTTCGCATAGCGAAATGCAATCTGTCGTGCCTTCAACTCACTGAAATCACCGTCACGTATCATCATCGTCAGACCCAGCTCCTTGACCAAACGATTCATTCCCTTCAGCCGTTCATCTGTGACATACCCGTTCCGCTTTCCGGCTATATACAGGACTCTTTTACAGGTATTATCTTCAATTGTCCGCTTCGCCACATCGTACTGTGCCTGCTCATGATCAATACTGACAGCGGAGGTACTGCCATTTGTCTGCGGAGCATCTACCAGCACACACTTAAATACCTGCATGTCAATCAACTGCTGCAGGTTGGTATCATCCTTGTTCATTCCACAGATCAACAATCCTGAAATTCCCTGTGACTGAAAATACCTTATCATTTCCTCCGGAGACATATGCTGTATCATAGAAAAGAAGATTGTAATGACTTCAATATTCACTTCCATTGCCTGACTGATCGCCCCTGCCAAATACTGCATCGTAATCTCATCAATCGCCTGTGTCTTTGTATTGAGTGAAATAATCAATGCAGCACGGCCCGCCTGCTTGGACGATAACGCTGCTGCAATTGTATTTGGCACATAATTCAGAGTATGTATCGAATCTCTTACCCGCTTTTGAGTTGCTTCACTGACATACGGATAGTGATTCAGCACCTTGGAAACTGTTGAAATTGCAACTCCGGCATGCTCTGCCACATCCTTGATCGATACCATCTTTTCCCTCCTGCTGCTTTTGCTTCATCATGTTCATCCTTCGGACGCTGATTCAAAATTCATATATTTTATATACTGCTCATCAAAGTCGTCATCCATTGCAAGCACGAAGTCCTTTGCCACAGAAATCAACGCTTCTTCCCTTTGCACTGCATCTGCCGCGGTCAGATCAATACAGGCTCCCTGCAGCGAAGTATTGCCGACAGCAATAATCCTGTCCTGCAATTCACATGGAAGCAAGCCGATTCTCATTGCTTTTGTTACATTGATATGCTGTCCCAAACCTCCTGCCAAATATACATGCTTGATCTTTTGGCAGGAAACGCCATAATGTGCAATCAATAGTTCAACTCCCGCACGGATTGCTGCTTTCGCCATCTGCAGTTCCCGAATATCCTGCTGCGTCAGTCTAATCGCGATACCGGAAGATTCCGTCCCCAGTAGATAGCCCTTCTCAAAATAGGCCTCCGCATAACATCCTGTTTCATCTATGATCCGCTCTTTCAGCAGTTCACTGACTGCCTCAATCAGACCCGCTCCGCAAATACCGATTGGTGGGGCATCTCCGATTGTCTTCAGTTCACAATCAGTTCCATTGATCGTGACCCCGCATATTGCTCCTGCAATTCCTCCTGTTCCGGAGCTTAGATTGCCACCCTCAAGTGCTGGCCCCGCCGCCGTAGATGTGCACAGGATCTTATGCTTGTTTCCGATTGCCATTTCACCATTGGTTCCAAGGTCGATCAACAGAGAACAATCCTCTGTCCGATCAAAACCGCAGGTCATAAGTCCTGCAACAATGTCTCCTCCGACATACGCTGATATCCCCGGTAAAATAGAGGTTGGAACTTCTGCTTTCGGCTCAAGTCTGGACGTTGTAACCGGTATGAACGGATAGGTTCCCAAGCCTTCGCAGGACAGGTGCAGCAGCAAATGTATCATTGTTGTATTTGCTGCAATGGCCATTCCGGACAGCCGCCATGTTTCAAGACGATGCGCCTTTAGCAACAATTGCAGCCCCTTACGAATATCCTCAGAAATCATCTCCTGTAAGCGCTCTGCTTTCCCCTTATTGGCTGCATTGATCCGCCTCAGGACATCTGTTCCGTAAAGTTTCTGACTGTTTAAGGCAGTATAAGTGTCATAAATCTCTTTTGTGTCCATATCTACAAGCTGCATTACAAGCGTAGTTGTTCCGATATCAATTGCAATTCCATACTTTTTTTGTTCACGACTGATCGACACCATCTGCCACCCCGCCTCAATCTGCTTCCTTTTGAATGATATGGTACTCCTCCACTGTAATCCCGATCACTTCGCATGCCGCATTCAAATCCAGCTGCATTTTCTTCATAATATGATTGACTGCTTCTACATTTGCCGCTGCTTTTCCTTCAGCTTTCCCTTCA
>CAZABT010000059.1:1220-16286 GCA_964483395.1 uncultured Lachnospiraceae bacterium | reverse complement strand
TTTCTCGAAAACTAATCTTGCAAGACAGCAGTACCAGATTTCTAAAATCGGTACTACACAATGCTAGAACAGCCATCAGAACAGCTTTAGATGTTCTTCCTGACGAACTTCGGTTTCCTTTATGAACATACCCATTTTCCCATAAATCACAAATCGGGGGCTGCTTTTGATTCTGAAATAACTTGATCTAATGTGTGGCAGCCGTGCCCATAAAGCCTGTTCCGGTTGTCGATACGGTTCAGATTTGCTTTAAGATACTTCCAATGTCCTCATTGATACAGATTGATTTTGCTTCGATTTCTTTTGGTGCGTAAGCCTCACCCATATTGATACAGGCATAGCTGGCATTCGGCCACTGATTTACCATACGCCAGAAAGGAAATTTCACTATACTTGGAGTGTTCATTCCAGTGCCTAGTTCCAAAAACAATACCCTTGTATTCTCATGTCGCTGTAAAAACTCTGTATAGCGTTCTGCTGCCGCATGCCAGCCCTCATCCTCGACAAACGTCTGATCTGCGCGCAGATTCATACTCATGGGCTTTCCGCAGACCGGACAGTGTGGAACAAGATGACTTGGCACTCTCATACTCACCTGCTGTTCCACCATTTGCCGAACAATTGTCTCATTGTCATAGGTTTTCTGGCAGCACGGTTCACCGCACTGCCATAGTCCATAATCCCCCTGGGTATAAAACAATCGCTTTTGATCAAAGCCTGCTTTTTGAAACTGATGGTCAACATTGGTCGTCAGAATGAAATAATTCTTATCCTTTACCAATGCAAGCAATTCCTCATATACAGGCTTTGGTGCCGGTGTGTAGCGGTTAATCCAAATGTAACGGCTCCAGTATGCCCAGTATTCCTCCAGTGTATCGTATGGATAAAAGCCGCCTGAATACATGTCAAGAAATCCATACCTTGCTTCAAAATCAGCAAAATAATCATGAAACCGCTTGCCCGTATAGGTGAAGCCGGCCGCTGCGGATAAGCCCGCACCGGCTCCGATTATGACTGCATCGGCTTCCCTGATTTGTTTTCTGAGCTGTTCAATCAACAGCCTTTTCTCTTGTTCCTCTAATTGTTTTTTTTCTTGTTTCATGATTATCACATATCTCCGCTTTCTCTCAGTATTCGGATACACCTTATTGGGAAAGGCTTTTATTTATGCGAAGAAAAAGCCTGCCGTCATATCCAGATAATTTTCTCCGCTGTAATCCGGATACTCTGCCTCTACTGCCGTCTTGAACTCCTCTGCACTGCTGCATTTTGCTGCAATTTTCTTCAATTCCTTGATGTAAGCAGCCTTCGCATCTACATCTTTAAGATCCTCCGGTGTATAATGAGAAGTAAGCACGAGGTCATATCCTGCCTGCACATATCCGTCAAGCTGTGCAAGGATTCCATCCGCATGTCCTGCACCGGCAATGATGGAATGGCAGTCATGTCCGAGCATATGTGTATAAACAGCATTGATTTCAGGAATCTCAATATCATATGCCTCTGCTGTCAGCGTAATGATGAAGTCAATTCCGGCAAGGTTGATCTTGCCTGTGTTGACCGTATTGGTCACTGTGAAAGTGGATGCGTCAAAGATTTCCCCGAAAGCTCCTGTAAACTTCTGAATCAGACCTGCACCGCCTCCGTTATGGCCGTAATCGTCTGCATTTGCAGTTGCATAAACAGGAACACCCGGAAGGAAGCTCGCTCCTGCCATGTGATAAGCCAGAAGCATACCCACTGGCTCAAGACCATTGTCCGAAAGATAAGCCGTCAGTTCCTTGATATTATCAAAGAAACATGGGGCTTCCATAATCACTGCCCTGCCATCCTTTTCAACGATGAAAACCTCATCGTCTATGAAATCATTGGTCTTATAAGCATGGAGCTTTACAGCACCAAAGTCATAGACATTCATTTCACCTTTTGCCAGAGATACCTTTTTAAAATTGTTTTTGTTCATTGTGATTTCCTCCTTAAAATTAAGTTGCTACATACTTTCCGTATGAGGTATTGACTTTTTGAACCTCTGGCTACATAATAGAGCCATACGGTTCAAACGTAAAGTAGGCACAATAAAGTGCTCTAAGCACCAAATGGATACTAATGGAGGATTTCGACGATGAACAAGCAAATACCTGCCTGTCCGGTAGAGACTACCTTAATGCTGCTCTCTGACAAATGGAAGGTTTTAATACTACGCGATCTCATTGATGATACAAAGCGCTTTGGTGAGTTAAAAAAATCCATCGGAAGCGTCAGTCAAAAGGTGCTGACTGCGAATCTTCGCTCAATGGAAGCAGACGGACTTGTCAGACGTGAGGTCTTTGCAGAGGTTCCGCCGCGCGTGGAATATTCCTTAACAGACATGGGAAAAAGCCTGAAACCCGTGCTTGATTCCATGTGGAATTGGGGCAGGGGATATCAGGCTTCAATCAAACAGTCCTAAAAAAGATTAGAGTTTTTCCAAATGATCTCTTTTACAATAGAAAGAACGCTTCATAATCGCAAATTCTTCATCATTCAGCATTGCTCTGCATTCCGCTTCCTTCTGGTCTGAACTTTCATGCATATCCTGAATCTTTTGACAAGGATAGCTCTTGCATTGATTGCAGGCTTTGACCTTATGTTCTTCAGTACACTGCATCAGACGGTAACGGCAGTTGTTGTCCACAGAACACCCGTGGCATATGATTTCCTCACGGCTTACAACATGATCACGCCAGCCGATACGATACCAGAATTCCGCCACTTCCCTGTACTCCTCATCTGTTGATGCTCTGTACCTTGGGCAGACACTACAGTCATCCCCACAGACACTTAAAATTTCCTCCGGACTTTCCATGTACTTCTTCATAAATTCAAACATTGCTTCACGCTCCTCTTCTGTTTCATATGCAAATTCATATGCAATTTAGTATTCAATTCCTTCTCTTGCTGCCGTTCCTTTCTCATAAGGATGGCGTACTGCTTTCATTTCGGTGATATAGTCTGCATGCTCCATGAATAACGATGCCGGATGACGGCCTGTAATCACAAGCTCAAGCTGTTTTGGCTTATGACAGATCAGCTCCTCCACGGCATCTCTTGCAATCAGATTCCACTCATAAGGATAAGTCAGCTCATCGAGGACGAGCAAATCACATTTATCTTGATTGACTATATCAGTCACCTTTCTGAACAACTCGTTATGTATCTGAGTAAGTTCTGTTTTATCAGCTTCCGTCATTTGTGTATAAAAGCCAAAATCCTTTTCGCTCCGCAAGACAGTGACATCCTTCAATTGTCTTAAAATGTTCAGCTCACTCGTTTTGCTGCCCTTCATGAACTGCACGAACACTACCTTATATCCTGCTCCCATTGCTCTGATACACTGGCCTATCGCTGCTGTTGTCTTGCCCTTGCCATCACCTGTATAAATTTGTATCATTCCCTGCTTCATAATATCCCTCTAAAATCTCCTGATTCCATACTGTGTTCTGCTACCCTGCCTCTTACCTGCCTCTGATTGAAAATTGCCTGATATCCATATGTCAGATGATAACCTTCAGCTTCCTTATTTGAGCAATCCCGGCGCGTACAATACTGGCAGATTCCCTGACATTCTTCGTTTGTATCAGACGTCAGTTCCGCAAAAAAGACCACACTTTTCTTTGGCTGTAAAACACCGTAAGCATTGCAGGTAATCCTTTGTTGCTCCAGCAGCTTCAATACCTCCTGCATTTGCGACAGCGGTATCTGTTCTCCAATAAAATGATACCGCTTAATATAGTTGCCATATTCCGCGGCATACTGTCGGTTCAGCTTTTGATACAGGCTGAGCAGCACCTCATTACAAATGCATTCCATCATGTATGCCGCCGTCAGGTTCTCATTTTCCAGATAAATCTCCTGCCGCTTGTCCACCTCATCACCAAGCGTCATTGCCATCAGGACAGCCTGTCTGATCGGAAGCAGTTGAAATTCCTTCTGTGTAATATCTTTATGAAAAACTTCAACTGCAGGTTTAGACAGGTCTTCTGCAGACCTCCTCATACAGAAGTTCACTTCCTGCCACAATGCACCTAACTGTTCCAAATCCGCTTCCTGATAATGATATTTCTGAGCCAGCTTTCTCAAATCAATCATTTCCCCGGAAATCAATAATTGCATGACCTCATCCTCCGCTCAATACAAGCATAAATCAAAAGTCATGCAATCACAATAGTTTTTAAATTCAATATTGACTATTCAGCAGAAAATCAGCTAAATGTACAATCTTAACTCCATTGATATTACCCGTTACGAACTCATCCAGCGTGACAACATACTTAGGGTAGTTATCTTTGATGGCAAGCAGGTTTGCGACCTCACGGTCAGATTCCTCCGGCAGCCTGCGGCACACCTGAACATAAACACGCTCATCACGCCGTACTGCTACAAAATCAATTTCCTTTGTCTCATTTTTACCGACATAAACTTCATAGCCTTTTCTGCGAAGTTCAAAGTAAACAATATTTTCAAGCATTGCTGCAATGGATTTCGGAGAAAACCCCATAATGCAGTATTTCAGAGAAGCATCCGCAAGGTAAAATTTTTCTTGTGTTTTCAGTACGGATTTTCCCTGCAAATCGTATCGCTGACATCGGTAGATAACAAACGCCTTTTCCAGCCATTCCAAGTAGTTGTAGACTGCTTCCACTGAAAGCGGACGCCCTTCACTTTTAAGGAACTTCACAATCGCATTGGCGGAAAAAGTCTTGCCGACATTCTCAACAATGTATTTTACGACACGATTGAATAAATCAAAGTTCGTAATGTGATGCCGCTTTGTAATATCACTGGTGATAACGGAGTTGTATATTCCCTCCACAATCTGATAGGCAGAGCGTTCCTCAAAGTTTCCATTCGCCACAATTGGAAAACCGCCCATACGGATATATTCGTTCAGCAATTCCTTTAGAGACAGTATGCTTCCTTTTTTGAACTCTACATACTCAGCAAAGGACAAGGTAAAAACCGGAATCGAGATATATCGCCCTGTCAGGTAAGTAGAAATCTCGCTTGACATCAGTTTGGAATTGGAACCTGTTATATAGATATCAGTATTGGCATCCTCCAACAAGCTGTTGACAGCTTTTTCCCAGCCTGATATTTCTTGTACCTCGTCAAGCAAAAGGTAATAGCGTCCACTGTCAGTCATTTTCTCCTTGATTGCCCGATACATATCCTTTGAGGTCATACCATCAGCAAAGTCTTCCGATGTATAACACATACTGATGATATGTTCTTCCGCAACGCCGCTTTGGAACAGATCATCCTTCAACATATCTAAAATTGTAGACTTGCCACAACGCCGAATTCCAGCAAGTATCTTTACCAACGGAACATCTCGGTAAGTCTTCAGTATTTTCAAATACTCCAGCCTAACAATCATGTCGTCTCCTCCTTTGCTTTATAGTATACCAAATAACTTCAAGAATATCAATAGTTTTTACTTATATTCCGTAAAAACTATTGATATTCTTTCGTCTGTCATGTCAACTCAATCTGCTGTCCGGCCACATACTTTCTTTCCATTTGATGATGAGCCTTTCGCTGTTCCACAGTATCAAAGATAATCGAAAAATCATAATCCTCCGGATAGAGCTGTGATGCCGCCACCTTCAGCTTGAGCCGCTTATGACTGATCTCACTTTTTTCCTTGGCAATCTGCACAAGGACATTTCCCTGTAAATCTGCCGGCCGAACCACAATCCCAATCTTCCCGTCAGGCATGACTTCAACACTATCGCCACGCGCAAAGCCCTCTCCATGAACAGCTTCTTTCTTGACAGCCTGCACCTTGACTACCTTAGGCGCACTCTCCTTTTGCAGACCGATACTCTGTCCTGTCAATTCCAATTCGGTCATCAGTTCCTCGGATACCTCTCCATATGCCTCCTTGGCTGCAACCTGCAGCATGGAAGCCGGTACACCAAGACGCTTCGCAATATAAAGCGCACAGCTGTCTCCTGCTTTTCCGATTTCAAGCATATAAAGCGGTCGTAGACTGTCCCGGTCAAAGGCCATTCTCGCATTCATGATTTCCGGATAACGATTTGCGTATTCCTTCACCTCCGGATAATGTGTGGTCACAAGAAACAAACACTGACTTTTTCTCAACTCCTCCAGTACCGCGATTGCAATTCCCATTCCCTCTGCCGGATCAGTCCCTGAGCCAAGTTCATCCAACACCACCATGCTTTCCCGGTTTACGACCTTTAAAATATCAAGCACATTCTTAATATGCGCCGAAAAAGTTGATAGATTATCCGAAATATTCTGCCCATCGCCAATGTCACAGAGCACCTGACTGCGCATCGGTATCTCAGCTTGGTCACATGGTACATGAAGTCCTGCACAGGCCATCAGATTCATAAGTGCTGCCGTTTTAATTGCAACCGTCTTTCCTCCGGTATTCGGTCCCGTAATAATCACACCGCGTATTTCTCCGCCAATTGTGAAATTCAAGGGCACGCATTCTTCTGCCTTGAGCAGCGGATTACGTGCATTTACAAGCCGCATGTGATTCTCTGTATTGATGACAGGCTCCACAGCACTCAGATCTGCCGATAATTTACCCTTGGCAAATACAAAATCCAGTTCTGCCAAGACTCTGATATCTTCTCGAATAACAGTCTCTGCATCTGAAATCTGTTCCATCAGCACATACAAAATCCGACGCACCTCTGTATCCTCATCCATCAGAAGCAGCTCATACTCCTCCTGCAGTCTGGCAACTGCTTCCGGTTCAATGAAAAATGTCGCACCGGTCGATGATTTGTCAATGACACTGCCGGCAATCTTGTTTCGATATTCCTTCTTTACTGGAATACAAAGCCGGTTATTTCTTCTGACTAAAAATGAATCAGCCAGATATGCCTTATTGCTTTGCAGTGTCTTTTCAGCCTTATCATTGATTTTATCCTTCAAAAGCTGCAGATTACGACGAATATCACGCAGGGTTCCCGATGCATAATCATCTACTCTGCCATCACGGATGCTTCGCTCAATTTCCTCATACAAGGCTTCCGGAAATTGCAGATTATCGCTGTAAAATGCCAATCCAATCTGCTTCTCCCTGCCCTTTTCCAAATAGGACTTCATCCGCTTCACGGCAACCAGAAAAATACCGACTGCCTCCATTTCCTCTGCTAGCAGTAATTCTCCCATCACCGCACGGTCAATGTACTCCTTGATTCGCTCCATCCTCGGAATAGGCGGTGCCCCGATCTCGTCTAACATCTGCCTTGCCTGTGTTGTATCGCGCAGGCTCTTTCTAAGCTCTGATTCCTTCAGCATCGGCTGCAATTGCGCTGCTCTTTGCTTTGCTTCATCTGTATTTGCATATTCTGCGATTAAATTCTTAATATATTCAAATCCTGTGATTTCAAATGTTGCGTTCAGTGTTTGATTCATTGTTTGATTCATTATTTGATTCATTATTTGATTCATTGTAATTGATTCCTTTCAGATTATGATGTGAAAATGGGTACAAAAAAAGAAAACAAATCATCAAATAGAATACACAAACAAACTATCTGCTCCACTTCTCCAAGCGTTCAGACTATCTGCTCTGTCCTTCTTCTTCAATTCACTGTTTTCTCAAGCAATTACAATTAACAAAAAATACCTCTTTCAATATTCCAATCATTCTTTTAACACCTGCCAGTCTAGCACGAGTGTCCACAGTTGTCAAGCATTGCACCATGCTGAGTGACAGCATTGCACCATGCTGAGTGATTGTCACAAATCTATTTATAATTCTATATTTTTGTGATATACTCCATTCAATAATAGGAGAATAAAACATGAGCAAATCAATTGCATTATTACGGGGAATTAATATCAGCGGAAAGAATAAAATTCCAATGGCTGAATTGAAGGAAGGCTTTGAAAAGTTAGGCTATACAGATGTTGCTACCTATCTAAACAGCGGCAATGTCATCTTTCGGAGTGCAAATGACGATTCAAGTATTTTATCGGAGGAAATTCGAGCCATGATTCAGAGTCGCTTCGGTCTGGACATTCCGGTATGCATCGTCTCGCAGGATGTACTTGCCGAGCGCTTGGAGCATGCTCCCGACTGGTGGGGCAATGAGGACAAGGACATCTATGATAACCTCATCTTTATCTTGCCTCCACTATCCTATGAAGCATTCTATCATGAAATTGGTGAGCCAAGGACCGGATATGAACAGGTTCAGCCATACAAGGATGTGATCTTTTGGTCATTTGTCCGAAAGGATTATCAGAAGACCAATTGGTGGTCTAAAACAGCAAGTGCCGGCATCAGCAGCCATATCACGATTCGCACGGCCAATACGGTTAGAAAGATTGTCAAGCTATGAACTCTTTCTCTGATAAATTCCACGTTCTCGTTTCTCTCCTCGCTTCTACGCATTCACCGCTAACCCTGTATACAGCTGATAATACTTACCCTTTTCCTCAATTAACTCATCATGTGTACCGCGTTCAATGATCTTGCCCTGCTCAAGCACCATGATGCAGTCGCTGTTCTTGACCGTAGAAAGCCTGTGGGCAATGACAAAGGTGGTTCTGCCGTGCATAAGCTTATCCATGCCCTCCTGCACGATCTTCTCGGTTCTTGTATCAATGGAGCTGGTCGCTTCATCCAGAATCAACACCGGCGGATCAGCGATTGCTGCACGGGCAATGGCCAGCAGCTGCCTCTGTCCCTGACTTAAATTGGCTCCATCACCGGATAATTGTGTATTGTAGCCATCCGACAATTTTCTGATGAAACTGTCTGCATTTGCAAGCCTTGCTGCTGCAATGACCTCCTCGTCCGTCGCATCCAGCTTCCCATAACGAATATTTTCCATGACCGTTCCTGTAAATAAATGCGTCTCCTGCAGCACGATGCCCAGGGAATGACGCAGATCATCCTTCTTGATCTTATTAATGTTGATGCCGTCATAGCGGATCTTGCCATCCTGTATGTCATAGAAACGATTGATCAGATTGGTGATCGTCGTTTTTCCGGCACCCGTTGAGCCAACAAATGCAATCTTCTGTCCGGGTGTCGCAAACATCTTGATGTTATGCAGCACCATCTTTTCGTCCGAATAACCAAAATCTACATCGTTAAATTCCACATCACCCTTCACCTCTGCAAAGGTGGTTGTATCATCTGCCTTGTGATAATGCTTCCATGCCCAGATGCCTGTTCTTTCCGCCGTCTCAGTCAATTCACCATTTTCCTTCTTCGCATTAACGAGTGTTACATAGCCTTCATCCAGCTCCGGTGTTTCATCTAACAGCTTGAACACACGATCTGCGCCCGCAAGTGCCATGACAATGCTGTTCAACTGCATGCTGACCTGATTGATCGGCATATTGAAGCTCTTATTATAGGTCAAGAAGCTTGCCAGTTTTCCCAGCGTAAAGCCACCAAAACCACTAAGCGCCAGTGCACCTCCTACGATAGCACATAATACATAACTGATATTTCCAATCTGTGCATTGACCGGCATCAGAATATTGGCAAATTTATTTGCATTATCCGCACTGTTAAAAAGCTGATTGTTCAGTTCATCAAACTTCTCCTTGGCTTCTTCCTCATGACAGAATACCTTGACAACCTTCTGCCCCTCCATCATTTCCTCAATATAACCGTTCAGTGCACCGATATCCTTCTGCTGCGCCGTAAAATACTTGCCGGACTTACTTGCAAGCTTGCCCGTTGTAAAGAGCACAAGCCCAACCATCAGTAAGGTAACAGCCGTCAGTGGAATGCTCAGCATGACCATACTGATAAAGACACTGACGATCGTAATCGCACTTGAAAAGATCTGCGGCATACTCTGGCTGATCATCTGGCGAAGTGTATCAATATCATTTGTATAAATTGACATGATATCTCCGTGTGCATGTGTGTCGAAATACTTGATCGGAAGGCTTTCCATATGGGTAAACAGGTGATCACGCAGTCGTTTCAGCGTTCCCTGACTCACATAAATCATAACCTTTGTCTGTATATAGGCGGCCACAGCTCCGCACAGATAAAAGATTCCAACCTGACCGATTGCTCTGGCAAGACCTGAAAAATCTGGATTTTCTACCTTCAAAAGCGGCATGATATAATCATCAATTAAGGTCTGCATAAACCATGTACCACGTACACTTGCCAATACATTTATAATGATGGCCACTACTACAATGATGCACTGTGGTGCATAATAATGAAATACATAGCCAATCAAACGTTTGAATACCGCGCCCGGATTGTCGATCGTCGGCTTCATACCTCTGGCTCCTCTGTTTCCGCCCATTGGCCCTTTAACTACCTTTGCATTCTCTCCAGCCATTACTGCTCACCTCCGTTTGCATCAAAGTCACCGGCTCCTCCGGTCTGTGACTCATAGACATCCCGATAAATCTCATTTCCGGCAAGCAGCTCCTCATGGGTACCAAAGCCGTCAATACATCCGTCTTCCATAACAATGATCCGGTCTGCATCCATAACGGAACTGATTCGCTGCGCAATGATCAGCTTCGTCGTACCCGGAATTTTCTTTCCAAATGCTTCTCGTATCTTTGCATCCGTTGCCGTATCCACAGCACTCGTACTATCATCCAAAATCAAAACCTTGGGATTTTTCAGCAAGGCTCTTGCAATACAAAGTCTCTGCTTCTGTCCGCCGGATACATTAGAACCGCCCTGTTCAATATGCGTATAATATCCGTCCGGCATCTTGTCTATGAATTCATCAGCACATGCCAGTCTGCATGCTTCCTTACATTCTTCCTCCGTTGCTTCCTTTCTTCCCCATCTTAAATTCTCCAGAATCGTACCGGAAAACAATATGTTTTTTTGCAGAACAACTGCCACCTGATTACGCAAAGTATCAAGATCATATTCTCTGACATCTTTTCCGCCCACCAGCACATGTCCATCAGTCACATCATAGAGACGGCTGATCAGATTAACCAAAGAAGACTTTGCGCTTCCTGTACCGCCGATGATACCGATCGTCTCTCCTGCCTTGATCTGCAGATTAATATCATCTAAAACCGGTTTTTCACTGTCTTTATAATAACGGAAGGTCACATGATCAAATTCAATGCTGCCGTTTTCCACATTCATTACCGGATTGACCGGATTAGTCAAGTCAGCTTTTTCATTCAGAACCTCCGTAATACGTTCTGCACTTGCCATACTCATCGTCACCATAACAAAAATCATGGACAGCATCATAAGACTCATCAGAATATTCATACAATAGGTCAGCAGACTCATCATCTGCCCTGTTGTCAGTGAACCACCAACAATCATCTTGGCGCCCAGCCAGCTGATTGCCAAAATACAGCCGTATACCGTAATCTGCATGATTGGATTATTCAGCGCAATGACACCCTCTGCCTTGACAAACATTTTGTAAATGTTTTCACTGGCCTTTCTGAATTTGTCTTTCTCATAATCCTCTCTGACGTATGCCTTCACCACACGAATGCCTGATACATTTTCCTGCACGCTGGCATTCAGGTCATCATACTTTTTGAATACAACGCTGAAATACTTGGTCACTCTCTTGATCAAAAAGAACATACAGATTCCAAGAAAAATAACCGCAACCACATATACACTTGCCAGCTTTGCATTGATGATAAAGGCCATCGTCATTGCAATGATCAGACTGAACGGTGCCCTTGTACACATGCGCAGAATCATCTGGTATGCATTCTGAAGATTCGTCACGTCTGTCGTCAGTCGCGTAATCAGTCCGGAGGTGCTGTATTTATCAATGTTGGAAAAGGAAAAGGTCTGGATGTTGTCATACATCGACTTTCTTAGATTTCTTGCAAAACCTGTTGATGCTTTTGCACCGAACTTTCCACCCAGTACACCAAAGGTCAGCCCCAGCGCCGCCGCTGCCACCATCCATGCTCCCACTGCGTAGATATGATTCATGTTTCCTGCTTCCACTCCATCATCAATGATTGATGCCATCATCAACGGAATGATCATTTCCATAATGACCTCTGCAATCATGCATAACGGAGTCAGGAGAGAAACCTTTTTAAATTCTTTAATTTGTGCCCCTAATGTTTTTAACATTTTCTGTCATCCTCTCTAAAATATGCAGGCATATCTGCAGATCTTCATCAGAAATACCTTCACAAAGCCGTTCATTGAAGCGAGTCGCTCCGTTCGCAAAGTTGGCAGCAATTTCGCGCCCCTTTTCAGACATCACCAGTTCCCTGTATCTTCCGTCTGATTTCAACGGAACGCGCATCAGCAGATCGTTTTTTTCCATCACGTTGATGACCTCACTCAGCGTCGATTTTCCAATTTCTATGTGCTCCTCAATATCTTTTTGAAATACAGGTGTTCCCTGATGTTTATACAGATGCCCCAGAATTCCCATCTGAAGCATCGTAACATTACGATTCAAGGTTTCCCTGTTCTGCATACGCCCAACCTGTCGGATCAGATTGGTCAAGATACGAAGCTGATTTCCAAATGATTGGTTTAACTCCATCGTGAATCATCCTCCTCTGTTAAGTATACATACATCTTCTTTCATTTATTAATTAGTTCGTGTACGAATTATAATAATACAACGAACTATTTTTATTGTCAACAGATTATCATATTGTTCAGAATTGTTTAGAAATATTTTATACTTATACCATAACAAAAGACCTCCGACACCAATAGGGGCAGCCTATCAATGCTTCGGAGGTCTAATCTATATTTTCATGCTTGATTTAATAATTTCTTGTTCCAAAATCCGTATAATGTACATTATAAGAAACATCATAAATTGCAAAGCCATACAGGAAGTCGCCTTCATCTACATCCATCGACCAAACTGTGAGTCCCTCCTTTGGTACTATGAATGGATCTCCCTCAATATCCACAGACTCTGGATATTGCTTCAGATGCTCCTCATTTGCATTATCATCCGAAAACAGTTCGGCTTTACAGATGATTATAATCTTGTCTCCGGGCTTGATTTCAGTCAATTCACGTGTCGCCATCTGGTTATCATCGTTGATTGGCTTGGCGCCTGCAACTATTCCTTCCGGGTGCTCCGCGTCAAACACGATTACGATTTCCACATCTTCACCATTTAACTTCGCCGGTGTACTATAGCGCTGTACCTCATCTGTAAATTCCAAAGCATCCAAACATACAGGCTCTTCATTCAGACAATGCCACTGGATTTCCTTGTCTGTGTAGACGGTGTTTCCGTCAGTATACACATCGTAGTTTTCGCCCAGCTTCAGATAATAGTAAATACCTGATTCTATTTCATCCACAAACTGCCAGGCTACAAAGGTCACATCACAGGCATTCATCAATTCTTCATCCGATACAGCTACACTGTAAATTCCATCACTGCTGTATTCCGGCTGCTGATCTGTAAAAGAAGAAAAGTCGTACTCCTCTCCCAGCATTGCCGCCGAGAAATTATACATAAAGTTATGATAATCCTCCAGGATAGACAGCTCTGTATAGAAATCTCTTCCGTATTCAATCGTAGATTTGCTCTTACACGGGAAATAGATTGTCAGACCATTCGCTGTCTCAGTATTCTGATCGCTGGCAGAATAAATAACCTGCTCAGCTACTGCATCCTTCAGTTTGCGGCTTTCCACAGGTAAAAAGCTGCTGCATTTGTCTGCCATGTCAGCCAAATCCACAAGATCATAAGAAGCATCTGAATTGCCCTTATTACCATAAGAACTGGCTTCATATCTGGCTTTGAACAGCTTTGGATACTGATCCTCCTGCAGCAGATCACTCATTGCCTGAGAGAACTCATTCAGGCTGTCTGTCAGATACCCTAGCGTCTTCAGATCTACAACAGATAAGGTCGTCCTGTTGTCCAAAAAGTAATCTATCCATGTATTATTGTATACAATATAATCATCTACGATCTCTTTACCCAGATTTTCAGCATCGACTGTCGGATTCTTG
Organism: uncultured Lachnospiraceae bacterium; assembly: GCA_964483395.1. Classification (GTDB taxonomy): domain Bacteria; phylum Bacillota; class Clostridia; order Lachnospirales; family Lachnospiraceae; genus JAAYYM01. The sequence continues at coordinate 2,314 of CAZABT010000059.1, read as the reverse complement.
CATAGTGTTTCAATAAAACTATATCTCCAGCCGCTTCCCGGTTCTGACTCCTCTGATGCAATCAGATAATCAGCATATGGACTGAACACACACGCATTTTCCAAGGTTGCCATCAGGCAGGCGTCAAATCCCACAAAATCAAGTGGATGTTCCGGATCAATCACTGCCTCCAAGGCTTCTCCCATATTCTGCATGGAAAGTCCGTTATCGGTCAATTCATCATGTCCAAAGCCGTGGATGCAGCCGCCGCCATGATCCCAAAAAATGATTGCTGTTCTGTCGGACGGATAATACTCCTGTGCCATTTGGATGAAGCCACCCACAAGTGCCGGATCTCCCATATCCTGAGTGCCTAGGTCACATACCTCTTTTAAACCACTATCGGTTGCCTGATAAATGCCATAATTTCGATCCGGTATCTCCTGACGAACCCATTTCTCAGTACCTCCTACCAAAAACAGCAGGTTCATATTTCCATTATCTGTATAGTTTTTCAGCATATCAGAAATATTGTCGGAGGCCGCTCCACCTGGATGATCACTATCCGGAGTTTCCAGATTTGTACCTACAATATAGACTAACAAAGTATAAGGCTTCTTTTCCTTTGGCTCCACTCCGTATTGAACACAGTAATCTGATAAATCCAAGGGTTCCCATGTTTTAAATTCCGGATCATATCGATATTCTTCCCGGGTAGAAGTGTGAAACTCCGTATGGTAATACTTGTCCAGCTTCTGATTCTCCGCTGTCGTCTCATGGGTACTGCCTTCGCTTTCTTCCTGCACGGAAACTGTGTTCGGCTCAGATGCAGAATCATCGTCCCCAAAAATCCCCTCCAGCGTTGCTGAAACAACCAGCCACATAAACGCTGCAAAAAATAAAGAAGCAATCGAACAAATAATGATCAGAAACACCTTTAACGGCGTCTTCATCTTCTTCTTTTGATTCATATCACCGCTCCTCCCTATGTTCTCATTATATTAGAATCTGACGGTTGATACAATAGTCTTTGTCCAATCAAAAGAAAAAATAGAAATGTGCAGCAACAAGTATGGAATACTTTATTTCCCAGGAGGGGCGCTGAGACTTCCTTT
>CAZABT010000059.1:0-1120 GCA_964483395.1 uncultured Lachnospiraceae bacterium | reverse complement strand
GCAGCAACAAGTATGGAATACTTTATTTCCCAGGAGGGGCGCTGAGACTTCCTTTTCCCCTCCTATCTGACACTTTTAGCTTCCTAGGAGGGGCGCTGAGGCTTCCCTTGCCCCTCCTATCTGACACTTTTAGCTTCCTAGGAGGGGCGCTGAGACTTCCTTTCCCCCTCCTTCTGCCTCTTTTAGCTTCCTAGGAGGGGTGCTGAAGCTTCCTTTCCCCCTCCTATCTGACACTTTTAGCCTCCTAGGAGGGGTGCTGAGGCTCCCTTTCCCCTCCTATCTGACACTTTAAGCTTCCTAGGAGGGGTGCTGAGGCTCCCTTGAGGGGATTCAAACACAATTCATAAACAAAAACTGCTATTTATTTTACTCTCCGTATGATTTTCTGTATGATTTTCTGTATGACTTTCTGCAAGACTTTCTGCATTATGCTTTGCGTTACTCCATGTATTATTTCTTATGTCACTCCCCGCGAATCGTATCCACGATTGTCATTTCACGAATCCGCTTTGCCGGTCCGTAAATAGAAAGGGCTGTGGCAATTCCAACTGTCAGCGTAATCAGCAGCAAGGCTTTCACTGGCAGTGTCCATACATCGCCCCAGTGAAATGTAATCATTCTCTCATATAGTGCTTTATGCATTGGCAAGCCTATAACCGTTCCAAGTGCGATACCACTGACTGCATAAGTCAATGATTCTGCCGCAACCATTCTGATAACCTGCCTGTCACTCATGCCAATGGCACGCATTGCTCCATATTGTCCTAATCTTGCTGAAACGCTCATTGCTATGCTGTTAATAATATGAAAGGCGGAAATCAATGCTATGATAACCAGAAATCCATATATAAAAAGTGCCATTGAATAGAATCCGCCTTTTACATCTCGATTGTTTATCCTTTGATCAGAAAAAATCACATTTGTTCCGGCAAGCTGCCTGATTGCAGCAACATTCTCATCTGTTACTTTTTTGTTAAGCTGTATGTCCAGAATGGTATAGCCGATTTCACCTGTTAATTGGCGGAAGGTTTCTTCGGAACAAATGATGGTCTCAATCCCATCCTCCCGACTAAACGGACACTCAGAAAGAACCCCTGCAATCTGCACACATTCTGTTCCT
>CAZABT010000058.1:0-16514 GCA_964483395.1 uncultured Lachnospiraceae bacterium | reverse complement strand
ATAATAACACGCTAATAACTTTCTTTTTCATAATGCTTACCTCTCCTTTTTGATCTTTTCGTCATATTGCTCTGCAATACAACAGTTATAGGTTGCCACGGAATGGAAGATTATATACTTTTATGTATGAATTTCCTTCCGACGGTTTTATGGAAACGGTATCGGTACCGTTGTCGGTATCGTTGTCGGTAACGTTTCCAATGACCTTGAAGTAACTATAGCACAACCCATTTATTTCTGCAATACCATATTTATAAATTTGTTAATATTATATTATTTTCTTCCATATTATTTGGTAATTATTACAACAAATTGGCGTGTATAGAAGCCTACACGCCGTTCTTCTTTCAATATAAAACCAATACCAATACCAAACAGGATGGATTCTTGCAGTTTTTTACTGTGTCAAAATTTTACTTTCTATATGGGCTACTGATATATGTTATATCGAAAATAATAGCTCAATTATCGTACTTTTTCATACATTTTATTACATTTTCTCGATATACAAGTCTAACTCCCACTGTATAGAAACAATATCACTCTTTTGTTTCTATATAGAGATGTGAAATGTCCTTTATAGAGACTTCCTCAAAAAAGCATCACAAAACGCCCATAATATTACATTTATTCTCTATATGAAATCCCTATGTAGTTCTTATAGAAACAGCCGGCAATCTTGTAATGTACAAACACTTCCTACAAACGTTTTCTGCAAATACTTTTTACAAGCGCTTTCTACAAGCACTTTCTGCAAACATTTTCTGCAAACATTTTTTGCAAACGTTTTCTCAATATATCATGGGATATTCTCGCTTCTGCAGCGCAATACAATGAGGCAGGGATTGCACTCTACCTCTTTGTATTGCGATTATCACTCTATTCCTTTGTAATATTTGTGATGTTTGTAATATTTGTAATGTTTATAATTGAGTTTCCCTTTCGATTGGAAAATTCATTTTTTAATTGCGGTCATAAATCTTCAGGCGTCAATCACAGCTTTATTTCCAATACCACTGCCTGATAGGCATGGAGCATCATTTCTGTTCCTTTTATCTCTAGACCATCCTCCGTATTTAGCAATAGCTTTACATTTTCTCCTTCAAGCAAGATTTTTTGTGGTTGATTTTTAAGGTTTGCCGCCACCAAAATTTTCTGCATCTTTCCTTTACGATAATACGCAAAGATTCCATCCTGCTCCTCCAGCATCGGAAGCGTTCCGCCATAGGTCAAAAGTTCGCTGTAATCAGGATGCTTTCTTAATGCTGTCATTCTTTTATAGTATTGATATACAGAGTCTGTCTGCTTGACGACCTGCTGTGCTGCCAGATTGATCTCCTGATAGTTCGGATTGACCTGCAGCCATGGTGCACCTGTTGTAAAGCCTGCCTGTTTCGAAGCATCCCATTGGAACGGTGTCCTTGCATTGTCACGGCTGTATTTTTCAATTATTTGCAAAGCTTCTTCCACTGTATAGCCAGCCTCCAATGCCACTCGATATTCATCAACGGTCGCTACATCATCTACCTCTTCAATAGAGTGAAAATGCGTATTTTCCATACCGATTTCCTGTCCCTGATAGATAAAGGGAATACCCTTTAGGAAGAAGTATGCCGTTGCAAGACATTTCTTACTCGCAACACTGCATTCGCCACCTGTGATATAGCGGCTGGCACCCCGTGGCTCATCATGATTCTCAATAATATTAGAAAGCAGACCAATCCCTTCAGCCCGCCTTTGTGCAGCAAAGCAACACTTTCGGTAGTCGTTTGGTGTAATATCTGCATTATCATACCAGCCCTTCTCGCTCGCTCCGAAAATAGTCTCGTTAAAATCAAACATACTGGAAAAATATCCGTCATCCCCAATAAATAACTGTAATTCCTCCGGCCTTTCATTAAACACCTCTCCAACCGTAAAAGCATCATGCGGCCGGAAGGTTCGGTCTCGCAGTTCCGATAGAAACACTCCAATACCTTGTGCTTGTTCCAACATTTTGGATGGGTGTGTCATCCCATCCGCACGGTCTGGCTGATAGTCCCTGAAGGGTAATTCCTTTTTGATATTCATGATTGCATCAATTCGAAAGCCTGCCAATCCTTTATCCAGCCACCAATTAATCATGGTGTAGATTTCTTCGCGTACCTTTGGATTTTCCCAATTTAGATCCGGCTGCTTCTTATGGAACAAATGTAGGTAATAGTAATCCGTATCAGGAATCCTGTCCCATGCGCTTCCGCCGAAATAGGAACGCAGATTATTCGGTGCTTTTCCGTTTTTCCCTTTTTCAATATAAAAATATTTTCCGTATTCTCCTTCCGGCTCCCTGAGTGCCTTTTGAAACCATATGTGTTCATCAGAACAATGATTGACCACAAGATCCATTAAAATATACATTTTCCGTTTCTTCGTTTCCCTGAGCAGCTCCTCCATATCCTCCATCGTACCGAAGCGCGGATCTATATTGTAATAATCCGAAATATCATAACCCTGATCCGCAAGCGGTGAACAATAAATCGGAGAAAGCCATATCATATCAATGCCCAAATCCTGCAGGTAATCTAATTTGCTGATAATACCGCGCAAATCACCGATTCCGTCCCCATTTGTATCCAAGAAGCTCTTGGGATAAATCTGATAAGCAATTTTGTCATTCCACCATTTATGTTTCACTCTGATTTCCTCCTTCGGATCTATAAAGTACAGCTGACTCATAAGACCTCAAGATACCGAACTCCGTGCAGGCTTCCTCCTCGTAATTGGATAACAGGCACTTCGCATCTGCAAATTCTGTCGGCATAATGACTGGCTGTTGTTCACTTGTAAAATTACATAGTATCAACACTTTTTCTTCACCCAGCGTACGCTGATAAGCAAAAATACTGTCACTTTCCTCCATCATCAGTTCATAGCAGCCATATATAAACACCTTATTCTGCTTTCGCATCTGTAGCAGTTTCCTATAGTATTGATAAATGGAATGAGGATCATTCATCTGTGCTGCTGCATTGATCTCTTGAGAGTTCGGATTGACTGCAATCCATGGATTTCCAACCGTAAAGCCTGCATTTTCTGAATCATCCCACTGCATTGGAGTCCTTGCATTGTCACGACTTTTATAACAGAGGCATTTCATCATTTCCTTCGGTGATAATGCTCCTCCATCAACCATTTCATGATAAGCATTAATGCTTTCAATGTCCCTGAACTCGGACAGCTCCGTGAAAGGATAATTTGTCATTCCCAATTCCTGTCCCTGATAAATATAAGGAGTCCCCTGCATAAAATAAATACAGGTCGCCAGCATCTTCGCTGATAATTCCCTATACTCCGGTCGATCATCACCAAAGCGAGACACAGACCGAGGCTGATCATGATTTTCCAGATACAGGCTATTCCAGGCCTTATCCGACAATTCTGTCTGCCATTTTGTCAGAGTATCACGCAGCAAACGCAGTTCCGGTTTCCGATAGCCCCATTTTCCATATACAGCATCCAAATCTACATGTTCAAATTGAAACACCATGTTGAGTTCTCCTGCCTCCTCGCCCGCATACCTCTGCGCTTCCTCAGTCGTCACTCCTGCCGTTTCTCCTACTGTCATGATATCATATTGAGACAAAACCTTTTCATTCATTTCATGCAAATACCGGTGTACATTCGGACCATGCACCACATACGGTGTCGCATCACCATACAGCCCGTCACCCTTCTCTCCATCCGGCAGTCCCGGCACCTTAGATATCATGCTGATGACATCCATGCGAAATCCATCAATTCCTTTCTCGCACCACCAAGTCATCATATCAAAAACGGCTGTTCGCACAGCTTCATTGTCCCAATTCAAATCCGGCTGTTTCTTTGAAAACATGTGCAGATAATACATCTGTGTCTGTTCATCATATTGCCAAGCCGAACCAGAAAAGACGGAGCCCCAATTATTCGGTTCACTTCCATCCTCTTTTCCCTGCCGCCAAAAATAGTAGTCACGATAGGGATTGTCCAAATTTCTTCTGCTCGCTACAAACCATGCATGCTCATCCGATGTATGATTCACCACAAGATCCATAATCACCTTCAGTCCTCTCCGATGAGCCTCCTCCAGCAATTCATAGAAGTCCTCCATTGTCCCGAATTCCTTCATGATCGCCTGATAATCGCTGATGTCATATCCGTTATCATCATTGGGTGACTGATAGACTGGTGACAGCCAGATCACATCAATCCCCAGATACCTCAAATAATCCAGTTTTTGTATGATACCTCTTATATCGCCAATTCCGTCTCCATTACTATCCATGAAGCTTCTCGGATACACCTGGTAAACCGCCGCTTCTTTCCACCATGTTCGTTTCATGTTCTCTCTCCTCACCTATTTGATTGCTCCTTCTACCATTCCCTGTATAATCTGCCGCTGTGCAAACAAAAACAAGATGATAATTGGTATCATGGCTAAAAAAGCCGATGTTAAAATCAGATCCCATTGCTTCACATACGAACCGACAAAGCTGGTCACTGCAATCGGGAGTGTTTTAATCTTCCCATTCATACCAAGCATCAGGGATGGCAACAGAAAGTCATTCCAAATCCAAATACCATTGAGAATCAGTACAGTCATCTGTACCGGCCGCAGCAATGGGAAAATGATTCTGAAAAAGGTGCCTTCCGGAGAGCATCCATCAATCAGTGCCGCTTCCTCCAGCTCATACGGAATGTTTTTGATAAACCCATGTAATATGAAAATAGACATAGAACCACCAAATCCCAAATATGCAAATATGATTCCCTGATAGGAAGACAATAGCTTAATTCCGATCACAGTTCCTATTGTGCGAAAAGTTGACAGGAGAGGCAGCATGACAACCTGGAACGGAATAACCATGGCTGCAACAAACAGCATGAACAATAACTCTGCCCAACGTGTTTTGTTTCGAACCAGTACCCAGGCTGCCATGCTTGAAAACAGAATCAGCAATGCCAACGTAATCAACGTAATCAAAAGCGAGCTTTCAAAGGATTTCCAGTAGTTGAATTGTGATGCATGTATAACCTTATCCATATTTTCGAAAATCTGTCCAAAGTGCTCAGGCAGTCCAATGGGATTTCTTGTAATAGCTCTGCTCTTCTTTGCCGCATTAATGATTACAATATAGAAGGGATAAAGAAACAGCAGCATCAGCAGAATTGCTGCCACTTCCAACAGCAGACTTTTCGCTTTCTTAGTCTTCATCACATTTCTACCTCCTTCTTCTTATTAATGGATACCTGTGTCAAAGAAATAATCGCCAGAATGATAAAGAAAATAACCGCTTTCGCCTGTCCCATGGCATACTCATTTCTTGTAATTGCTGTTTTATAAATATTCAGTGCCAAAAATTCCGTGGCAAATATAGCCTTTTCGCCAACCACACGACTTGGCCCGCCATTTGTAATGGCAAAATTCAAATCGAACTGTTTGAACGAATTAACCAGTGTCAAGAAAATACAGATGGTAAATGTATTGGCTATCATCGGAATGGTAATATGGCGCAGACTCTGCCATGCATTTGCCCCATCCACGCAGGAGGCCTCCACGACATCCTTTGGCATCCCCTGCAGACCCGTCACATAGATCATCATGATGTAGCCGGCATACTGCCATGTACTGACTATGATAATTGCCAGAATCGCCATATTCGGATTGGAAAGCATCGAATCTGTTCCGTCAAATATCATAGTAAAAACTTTGTTAAACAGGAACTGCCATACATATCCCAACACAATCCCTCCAATCAGATTCGGAACAAAAAATGCTGCGCGATAGATATTTTTCCCTTTTAACTTTCCCGTGCATAGGAGTGCAAGACAAAATGCCACAATATTGACCGACAGCATATTGATGATTGTAAAAATAAATGTCACAGCAAAAGAATATATATAATCCGTTGATCGAAAAATCTTCAGGTAATTATCAAATCCAAGAAATCTTGTCACCTTAATTCCCGTCCAGTCTGTCATGGAATATCCTATTCCAAGTATGAACGGAAGGATGACTGTGATCAAAAAAGTAAAAATCAAAGGAAACAGGAACAATATATTGACAACCGTTCTCCGTTTTCTCGTCTGTGCAAAAAATATACCTGTCAGAATGAATGCAAGACTGATAATAATAATGATTCCCCGCATATTGTATAGTGTCATTGTTTTTAGTATTTCAGTCTCAAGTCCACTGTTATACATCACAATATCATAAATCAGAATTCCCGCCATGCCGATTGTTCCCAGACACAGAGCGAATAACGATACCATTTTCTTCATATCTGATTTCCCTTTCTTATTTACCGCCGGAGATATCCTCTCCGGCGGTGGTGAATCAGTCAAATATATTTATTTACCTACTTCTTCGATTGCTACAGCTACCATATCCGAAAAGCCCTTAGCATCGATCGTTCCATTTGCAAGACTCTCATAGATCGGTCCCAGCACATCCATTCCAAATCCATCCGGCATCTTGCTCCACTGCCAAGCATAGGTCTTGCCTGCTGTAACCCATGTCATCAGGTTTGATGCCAATGGTGTTGTCGGTTCTACCGTACAAGAGGTAAATGGAGAGATCATACCACACTCTGTTACCAGACAATTATATCCATCTTCTGTTGTTCCGAGTGCTGTCAGAAAATCTTTAGCAAGCTGTGCATTTTCTGATTTATTATAAAGTGCCCACCATGAAGGAGCATCTGCAAGAATTCCGTCTGTATCCTGCTCCAAAAAAGCTAGCGGTGCCATACCGCACTCAAATGTAATGCCATCAGCTACAAGATTCGGATCAATCCAGTTTCCTTGGTGAATAAATACTGTTTTACCATCTTCCCAAAGAGCCAGCTGCTCATCATAGTTTCCTGACTTCAATACATACTCATCCGAATAACTAAATAACAAATCTACAAATTTCGCATATTGATCCAGTCGTGCACGGTCAACAACCTCGCCTTTATTCAGTCCGTCAATCAATGAGGTGTCTTTTCTGTCCAATCCGGTTGCAAGATAGGTTCCAAAATCATGATTACCCGTAGACCATGTCAAGCCGCCTGCCACACTGGCACCCATAGAAATGACAGCATCGATTCCCAATTCATCCTTCATTCCGTCCAATTTTTTTAAAGCTGCCTCATATGCTGCGTAGTTTGTCAAAGTTGCAGGATCAATACCCGCCTGATCCAACAAGGTTTTGTTATAGGTGATTCCATATCCTTCAATCGCATATGGAAATCCGACAACCTTACCGTCATCTCCGACGAAAGCAACATCAGTATCTGCTGCCCACGGTTCATTACTCAGATCTGCCATATGATCCTTCCACACATTATAATCGCCTACTCCGCCAAATACATACAAATCAGGCATATTGTCTGCTGCAAGATAACCCTTTAATGTTCCATTGATGTCTGCTCCTCCACCAATGGACTCAATTTCAACGTGTACGCCAGTCTGTGATTCATAAAGTTCTGCAAATGCTTTCAGCTGCTCGTCAATCTCTATCTTTCCGTTTACAAGACGAATGCTTCCTCCTGCTGATGGCGTTGCTTCTTCTGTTTTCGCTGTCTCATCGGTCGTCTCTGCTGCTTCTGTTTCCTTCGTTTCTTCTGTTGATACAGTCTCTGTAGCTGCTGTCTGTCCTCCACAGCCTGCGAGCATGGTTACTACCATAGTTCCTGCAAGTAACATGGTCAATACTTTTCGTTTCATCATTTCACCTCAATTTTCCTTCCCTCGGGAACATCCCGATATGCAACTTATGCGCATAAGTTCGTTACGCTTGCATCATAGCATTGTTTCATCACGATTGCAACTATAATTTTCTCTCATTGCAATATCGTTATTGTGATTTTGTACAAACAGTTTGTGTTTGCGGCTTCTTCAAAGGTCTTTTTGTACAAAAAGAGAAGGCTTCGAAATCGTTTACCCGACGACTTTCGAAGCCTCTTTAACTGAAACGCATAAGTTATTCTACTTTTTGCACAGAATCTCTGATGACTAAGTCTACTCCCAATTTGATTTTTCTCTCTGCTGCTGCCTGTCCCTGGAGCTGCGACACCAGGTTTTCTACCGCCAATATACCTTTTTGTGCCACGTCCTGATGCACTGTCGTAATGGCCGGGCGGACAATGCGACTATATAAGTTATCATCATATCCTGCGATTGAAATATCCTGCGGGACTCTCTTTCCATGATCGCGCATATAGTTCAGCAGCATTGCCGCATAATAATCAGAAGCACAGAAAAGGGCAGTATAATCTTCACTCATACGATAGATTTCTGACAGACTTGCCTCTATCTCATCTTCAGCAGGACGGATCATGATCAGATCCTCTTCTCTCTGTACAAGGCCAGCTTCACGAGTTGCCCTTCTGTAACCCGTAAAGCGTTCATAATCAACTCCCACACAATTATCTGCTACAAATGCAATCCTGCGATGTCCCTGTGCAATCAGATACTGGGTCATATCATAAGCTCCCTTTGCATCCTCAAGTCCGATATTCACACAGCCTGCAATGCCATCCACAAAATATCCGTCAATGAATACCATAGGCTTATGAAAACGCTTTTTCAGCATAATGCAGTCATCTCCGCGCATGCCGAGCAAAATTAATCCATCTGCGTTCCACTGTGAGACACAGGTCATTATTTCATTCAGCATATCCGAAATATAAATCATCATATAATAGCCATTGGCGCGGATGGCATTTTCAATTGCACCGATCAATTCACCCGCAAAGGGATCTTTGATCATATTTTCATATTTATCTTTTCTGCTCATCATAGCCAGCCCAATGATTTTGGATTTGTTCTGTGCCAGATTCCTTGCATTGATATTTGGCACATAATCATACTCTACCAGTATCTTTTTCACACGCTCAACAGTAGACGGTGATACCTCCCCCGTCTTTCCATGAATCACATTCGATACAGTCGTTGTACTAATTCCCAGCATATTAGCGATTTCTTTAATCGTAATCATACAGCAGTTCCTATTCTGTTCTATATTTGCAAATCATATATCCATTATTTCTGCTTCAGGTCGATTCCCGCACCACCAACGCAACCGGCAGCACAGTTCTGCTTGGAACCATCCTGCCCTCGCATGCCTGTATCAGCATGGCCACCGCTGCCTCTGCCATCTCCTGAATCGGCTGGTGGATCGTTGTGATTTGTGGTGTCGTTAAGGAAGAAATCATAACATCGTCAAACCCCACGAGTCTGATATCCTGTGGTATCCTTTTATTCAGCGCGGTGCATACCTGTATGATCTGTGCTGCAATCAGATCACTGCTTGCAAAGATACCATCGATTTTCGAATCACCCTCCAGTATCGCACTGATAAATTCATGATAATCTCCGGCATTATACTGCGCCTCATTGGTCTTATATTCAAAATGTTCCACCTGTTTTTCTTCACATACTGCTGCAAAGCCGCTTTCTCTGGCATCTGCCGGCATATAAGTACCTGAGATTCCGCTGATATGCACAAGATGCCTGCAGCCGCACTGAATCAAATGCTCTGCTGCCATCCGGCCGCCAAGCAGATTGTCACATTCGACCGCTGCCGTTCCTTTGTCCAGATTTCTTTCCAGTGTAATCAACGGTACATTAATTCCGGAAAAATCCTCCATATCAATTGTTCCGCTACACAAAATAACACCTGCCACACGATTGCTGCTGCACATCTCTATAAACTTCAATTCCTGTTCATTCTTTTCCTTTGAATTGAAAAGCAGTATTTTATATCGGCTTTTATTGGCGGCCGCCTCAATACAACTGATCAGTTCCGCAAAATAAGGATGCTTGATGTGCGGTACGATCAATCCGATCGTATTGGTGCGCTGCTTTGATAAGGAGCGTGCCACCTCATTGGGCTGATAATTCAGCACCTTCATAGCTGCATATACTTTGTTTCTTGTCTCTTCACTGATGTATCCCCGATCATTCAGTACACGGGATACAGTTGTTACGGTCAGCCCCGATTCTTTTGCCACATCCTTCAGTGTTGCCACCTTAATCCCCCTGTCCTGTCAATCACATTTTGCTGCCTCATGCGAAGTCTGTGAAAGTGTATACATTTCAACCCTGCATAATCCGTCAGAGGATATCCTGACACATCCGGCATGCTTTGTCATTTCCAACTCTGCTGCATATATTTTAACATAATCACAGTTTATTTCAAGCAGTCCGCAGTCTAGAATCACCGAAATCACATTCCTATGTTCTCCAATGTAGACTTCTGCCGTTTCCACACCATATTCTTCCGTTTGGTTTTCCTGCATGATACACTTGATCGTATTTTCCACATACAGTAAGCCTGCAGAGGCCTCATACCGGAGCAATGTCCCAAACAGATTCCATGTGACCGTTTCTACCGTACTGCTGCATATTACAAATACTTCCAGAGCGGTCATCTGCTTCTCCCTGTACTCCGTATAATAGGAATATCGGCTGCCACATTGTATTGCATTTTGATACATCTCTATAGCGGATGCATGGTGTATCAGCCTGCGCTGTTCTCCATATTCCCGTACAGGTCTCATACAGATCCGCTGTTCCCCGTCTCGCGGCCCCAGATATAATTCCTGTGGAATCCCCATGGCTCCCCGGTAGCATTTGTTTTGCACGCTGGTACGAAACCACGGTACCATGATTATCCTGTCCTCTATTCCCGAAAATATCTGTGCTGCATATAAATTGCCGCCGCAATATGCCTCTCTCCTGACACCATCCGATTCAAACCGCCATCCGTCAAACCGGCCTTGAAAATAATAACCGTCTGCTGTCCAAAAGATCCACTGAGAGGTTCCGTCCTCTGCATACAATTCAAATAAATTCGGACATTCAAAGCCCTCCTGAAGTGTCAGTCTCTGGCTCATCTCCCAATGCTCCAAATCTGTTGAGCGAAGGATTGCAAAATCGTTTTTCTCCAGCCACAAACACATAATATATGCTTTGGATATTTCATGCCAAAACACTTTGGGATCTCTGTTTTCGGCACAGATTTCCGAAACTGCCGTTTGCAGCTTCCGCAGAGTATTCCCGTGATCCAAACTGTATGCCAGCTTTTGTACATATGGCTGATTTTGATCCCATTTTGTTACATTTCCGGCACTGGTGTAGAAATAGAGCAGTGCATCCTCCGGCAGTCCCAACAGGCAGTGCTCATTTTCAATCGCCGAACCTGAATAAATCACGCCTTCTTCATCCGGAAACAGCACTGCATCGCAATGCTTCCAATGAAGCAGATCCGTGCTGACTGCATGCCCCCAGCTCATATTGCCCCACTCAACATGAAACGGATTATATTGATAATACAAATGATAAACTCCTTTGTGATAAATCAACCCATTCGGATCATTGATCCATCCGCTTGCCGGAGTAAAATGTATACAAGGGCGCTCCCGAGGCCCCTCTGCTGTTTCGTTCACAGCTTCAGCTGCCTCATTTTGTTGTACAGCCGTAACTGCCTCAGCAAATGCCTCGGAAAAATCACCCTCCAGAGAAAGTTTACCCCAAAAGTCGGGACTAATGGGCAGATAAGCAGAAAAGTCACACCGATATGACTTATCCTCTTCAGCTGTCACAGGTATCCGAAATTCATGGATTTTCTGTTCAGCACTGTATATGGAAATGGTACATAGCTCTCCCTGTAGGGCAATGGGAAAGCGAAGGTACCGCATGGCTTGATTGACTGTCAATTCTTTTTTCATAATTAATTCCTTAATTGATTCCTTTTACTATAAAATTTTAATTTCTCCGGTTTCAGCATCCGTATATTGAATCTCCATTGTGCGATTCTTAAAATTCGCACGCAGTTCCGCCATCACTGCGCCATGACGGCGAATGATATGAATGCTCTCATCATCAGTCTCCTGCATTTCAAAGGTTCCTTCAAAGGCCGGACAGGTATTCCTGAATTCCATCAGCCTAAGCAGCCTCTGCACAACCGGTCTTTTGACCTCTGCAGCCACTTCTTCGGGCGTATAGTAATGGCGGTTGATATTTCTCCCGACCTTCGTTTGCTCCAACAGCTCCAGATCATTCTTTCCTGCCAGCAGGCCGACATAATATACCTGAGGAATACCCGGTGCAAAGAACTGTACTGCACGAGCAAGCAGGTATGCCTCATCCTCATCTCCCAGCGCGGAGTAATAGGAGCAGTTCACTTGATAAATATCCAGATTATTGTACTTTGCTGTATTATATACCTTCTTAACGTTTGCCCCATACTTGAAAATATCTTCCTTGGTTCGTTCTATCTCCTCATCCGGCAGCAGATCTTTGACATCGACCACACCAATTCCGTCATGCGTATCCAGCGTCGTAAACTGCTTGCGCGGACAGATGTCCAGCCAATGCTTCAGATAGTGTGCCTTGCCGTAATATAATGCGTTGAGCAGCAGCATGGGAAGTGCAAAGTCATATACATAGTATCCCCTCGCTTCTATTTTTTTCTGCATTGTATAATGCTCATGAATCTCCGGCAGCAGCTCCACCTGATGAGGATTAAGAACCTCATCCGTCTCAGACAGCAGTTCCCATACATCCGGCTCCACAAAAAAGCAGCTTGTTCCGGCACGTTTGGTCGCATAGGCAAATGCATCCAGTCTGATCATAGCCGCACCGTGTCTGCACAGTTCCTCCAGATTAGTCCTGGCAAATGCCTTGGCCGTTTCAGATTTGCAATTAATATCGATCTGTTCTTCGTCAAACGTACACCATACCTCTTCACAGGTACCATCTGCAAAATGTGCCGTTGTGGAAGGCGCTTTCGGCTTTCTTTTATAAATTACATCCACCTGTTCCTGCGTCGGCGCACCATTCTGCCAAAAATCCCGATATCGAATGAACAGATCCCGATATTCCGATTGTTCCTTATGTTTCAAAAAGTCCTGATAATACACACTTTTAGCAGAAATGTGATTAATCATATAATCAAACATCAGCTCATATTTTTCTGCCAGTCTTTCAATGTCCTTCCAGTTTCCGAACGCCGGCTCCACACGATGATAATCCATCGGTGCAAAGCCTCTGTCTCCGGAGGATGGGAAAAAGGGTAATATATGAATACCGCCGATTGCCTTTCCAAAATATCGATCCAGTATCTCAGATAAGTCGTGCAGATTCTTACCGAGAGAATCAGCATAGGTAATCAACATAATTTTATTTTTCATGGGTATAGGATATCCTTTCTTCTGTTTCGTTTGGCCTACTTCACTGCACCGGCTACCACTCCGTTTATGATCTGTTTCTGCAGGAACAGATAAAGCACCAGAATCGGAGCCACTGTCAGCACAAGCCCTGCCATGATTGTTCCGTAATCAGCGGAATAGGTTCCGTAAAACGCATAGGTCGACAAGGGCAGTGTCATAATCTGCTTCTTTCCAAGCACCAGCGAGGGAAGCAGATAATCATTCCAAAAGGCCAGTACATTCAGGATAACCAATGTTGCTGTCACCGGCTTCAATAGTGGAAATACAACATGAAAAAAAGTCTGTACCTTGCTGCAGCCATCGAGACATGCTGCCTCCTCCAGAGCAATCGGAATACTGCTTTTGATAAAACCCTGATAGATAAACACCGACATGCTCATAGCAAATCCTGTATGTAGAAAAATCAGTGTGATCCTGTGATTCAGCATATGCAGCCCTGCTCCGTAAATCGATACAAGAGGAATCATAATTGCTTGAAACGGTATGATCATAGATGCTGCCATCAAAGAAAAACAAATTGTCGAAAATAAATTTTTGGAACGTACAAAGTAATAGGCTGCCATAGAGGCCAAAACAATTACAAACAGCGTCGCAAGACCCGTCACCATCAATGAATTGCCAAAGCTGCGCAGAAAGTTCATTTTTTCAAATGCAACCGCATAGTTTTCCAACACAAATCCTTTTTCCGGTATGAATGCAAACGGATTTTTTATAATATCCCTTTTGATTTTAAAGGAATTTAGGATGACAAGCACAAACGGAACCATATAGAGCAAAAATAAGATCACGACCGCTGCAAATCCCACTGCATCCAGAATCATTTTTCTTGTACCGCCGACTTTCTTCGTGTTCATCATGCCTCTACCTCCTTTTTCTTACCAAGATAAATCTGAACGCCACCAATCAATGCAACGATCAGAAACAGGAACAGTGCCTCTGCCTGACCGACGCCATAATTTCTTGCCGTAAAGGCCTTCTCATATACGTGCATTGCCACCAAACGTGTCGTTCCATAGGGTTCTCCTCCGGTCAGGGTCAGATTGACATCATATACCATGAACGCTCTGGAAAGTGTCAGGAACAGGCAAATCACAAAGGACGGCACCATCAACGGCAATATGATTTTCGTAATCCTCTGGATGCCGGTTGCCCCATCAATACTGGCAGCCTCCAGTACATCCGTACTAAGACTTGTAAAGCCTGCAATATAGATCAGCATCATATATCCTGACAACTGCCATATGGTCACGATGACAAGCGACCAAAAGGCTTTTGTAGGATCAGACAGCCATGAGGTCGAGAAAATGCCCCATCCTGTATTTTCTCCCAGATTTACAAGCACTCTTGAAAATACAAACTGCCAGATAAATCCGAGCACAACACCTCCGATTAAATTCGGTGTGAAAAATCCTGTTCTGAAGAAATTCTGTCCTTTCAGACCGTTGCTGAGCGCATAGGCCATGATAAATGCTACCAGATTCACTAACAGGACTGAGCAGAACACATATCTCAGTGTCAGTTCCATAGAAGTCCAGAACTGCGCATCAGCAAAGGCTTCCACATAGTTGGAAATACCTACTATATTTTTCACCTGCTTTACGCCGTCCCAGTCCGTTAGTGTCAGGTAGAAACCGTATATGAACGGTATGATTACAACTGCAAAGAATACCAATACTCCCGGTAATGCAAATATACACAGGTTCTTTATTTTCTCCGCAGGCTTTCTTCCCATAGTCCCCATAGTAAACCGCCTTTCTCAAGTAAACTTTCTCATACAATTCTCTACTTTACTTCTGCGAAGTCCAATAATCAGCCATTGCCTTGATCAGTTCTTCTTTGTCAGCTTCGCCTGCAATATACTTCTGCATTGCTGCGCCCATGACGCTCCAATGATCCGAAGGTGCTACGAAGCATGAGCTGTAGGTCTTGCCTGCTGCCATTTTTTCCTTAATATCCATCCCGAGTGGATCTAAAGGATTATATGCATTATTGGCGCATGCCGGAATCAGTGCACAGGTCTCAACCAGCATCTTCTGTCCGTTATCGTTGTATACCAGCCAGTTCAGGAATTCCTTTGCGGCTGCGATCTGCTCTTCTGATGCCTGCACTTTATCGATGATGACCTGCTTGGTCGGTGATGCCTGAATGGATGTGTTTGCAAAATCACTTGTATCATTGCCTAATACAAATGGTACAAAGCCGTATGCATCACTTGTGGATGCGCCTGCATCTGCTATATTAGGCCAAGCCCAGCAGCCGTTTGCCCAAAAGGCTGCATCTCCGTCTGCCAAAAAAATCGGGTCCTGCTCATAGAGAGCGCCCAGCGGATCTTTCTTATTGATGTTGTACTCTAACAGTAAATCCATTGTGTCAAGGAACTGTGAAAGTCTCTCATACTCTGCCGGGTCCTGTGAACCATCCTCCAAAGCTGCAATCAGCTTCGCGCTTCCTTCTGTCGTTCCGTCATATGTATCATAAATGAAGCCTAACTGATGTGCTCCGAGTGACCAGTCCTCTTTGGAGATGACAACCGGATTTTCCATACCGGCATCGCGCAGCTCCTGCAGAATCGCTGCCAGTGCATCATAGGAATTGATGCTGTCCGGATCAAAGGTTCTGCCAAGTGTCTCCTCAATGGCAGCCTTATTATAAATCAGTCCTCTGCCTTCTACACAGAACGGGAAGCTATAGGTCTTTCCATTTACCTTAGTCAGTAAGTCTGCACATTCTGCCGTCCATTTTTCGTCTGAAAGATCCAATGCGTATTCTTCTGCCAGTGCCACTACATCTGTTGTGTCCAGCATTGCCATTGTCGGTGCCGTGCCGGAGTTATATGCACTGGTAATCTTGGTGTAGGGAACTTCGCCTGTACCACATGCCATGATATCGACCTTGATTCCGGTCTCTTCTTCAAATGCTGCCGCTGTTTCTTCAAGCGCTGTCTGAATCTCTCCTTTACTGTTCAGGAAAGAAATCTCTACTCCGGACAGGTCAGCGCTGTCTGTTGCTTCTGCGGGTGCGGCTTCCTCTGCTGCAGCGTCCTCCTGTGCGGGTTCTGTTTCCTGTGCCGGTACAGCCGCCGACTGATTTCCGCATCCTGCCAATAGTCCGATGCTCAGAGTAGTCGCTGTAAGTAATGCTAATACCTTCTTCATTTTTTGCTTCATAATAGTCCTCCATGAGAAATTTAGTTGATGGGTTTCGATGCGATATTCGCGTCTACCGCATCTGATAGAAACATAGCATGATATGTTATACGGTTAACATATCATTATGCTT
>CAZABT010000057.1:0-16736 GCA_964483395.1 uncultured Lachnospiraceae bacterium | reverse complement strand
AGTAAAAAGACCTCATACTTTGATATGAGGCCTCTTTTTGTAACAGCTGGAAAGGCAAAAGGCCTTTAGAGGTGAGTGTATGCAGGCAGTGAAACATTTTTTGACGATAACAAGACATCGGCGACTGGTGAGACAGGGATGCTTTCGGGTCGGTTTGTACTGGAGGGGACTGGTACATGATCTGAGCAAATATTCGCCCTCCGAGTTTCTGACCGGTGCAAAATACTATCAGGGTTACCGTTCGCCGAACAATGCAGAGCGGGAAGCATTGGGATATTCGGGTGCATGGCTGCATCATAAGGGACGGAATAAGCATCATTTTGAATACTGGATGGATTACAGTGCGACGGAACTGAAAGGCTTTGTACCTGCAAAAATGCCAACAAAGTATATCGTTGAAATGTTTATGGACAGAGTGGCAGCCTGTAAGACTTATAATGGTGCAGCATATACGGCGGCAGATCCCTATCGGTATTACATGAAGGGAAAGGATCATATCATTATGGAGGCAGATTCCAAGGCACTTTTGGAAAAGCTGCTGCTGATGCTGAAAGATAAGGGAGAAGAGGAGACCTGCCGGTATATTCGGATCAAGGTGCTCGGAAAACGCAGATAAAAGACGCAGATAAAAGAAACAGAAAAAAACGCATGCAATGACCGTGTGGAATCAGTAAGTCCACACGGTCATCATAATTCCATCGGCTATGGCCATGGCAATTTCCTGAAAATTAGAATCAAAGAGCCAGTTGTCATTGGCAGTGTTGATGAAGCCGACTTCTACCAGTACGGCAGGCATATTTGTGTCCCGCAGCACAACGAGATTGGGACGTTCGTTGACACCGAGATTTTGAAAGCCGATGCGCTCCAGCTGCTCATTGATGTTGACAGCCAGCTCGTAAGCAACCCCATAAGCGGAGTAGAGCAGTGTTTCTACCCCGGAGTAGGTGTTTGGATAAGGGGAAGAATTGCGGTGAATGGATATGAAGTATTCGCCGCCGGATTGATTGGCCTCTGCTGCTTTTTCATAAGGGTTTTCATATTTATCGACAGTTCTGGTATAAAAGACTTCAAAGCCGTTTTCAGAGAGTATTTCTCCGACAGCAAGTGTCAGTGCCAGGGCATCGTCCTTTTCCTGGCGTCCATCGTAGACGGCACCGGGATCGGAGCCTCCATGACCTGCATCCAAAATGATTTTTGCCATATTGTTTTCCTGTTTTGGGCTTAGTTCAATATATGCAGTTGTTTCGGCGTGGGTGACGATCTGCTGGTGGCGTGTATAGAGAGCGTGTATGGAGGGTATTCAAATGGGATATGGACAAGCGGCGTTTTGGACATTATAATGAATATAGTTTGTCTGCAGAAGCAGAGGAAGAATAGAGGAGATTAAAATGAAAAAGGTATGGATAGTCTGTTTTACGATGCTGTTGAGTATTGCGGCGGTCAGTTGCGGCAGAAACAGTACAGTACAGGATGATCCGGCAAAAATGAATGTTGTAGCAACGATTTTTCCACAGTATGATTTCGTGCGGGAGATTGCGGGAGACAGGGTGGATCTGCAGCTTCTTCTGCCCCCGGGCGCTGAGAGCCATTCCTATGAACCGACTCCAAAGGATATGATTGCGATACAGAACTGTGATGTGTTTATTTATGTGGGCGGAGAATCCGATGTCTGGATCGAGGATATTTTATCCTCCTCAGATAATGACGGGATGCAGAGAGTTGCCCTGATGGATTGTGTAGATACAGTTGAGGAAGAACTTGTTGAGGGTATGGAAGAAGAGGAACCTGAGCATGAGGCTGCCGCAGAGGAGGAACATCATGAGGCAGAGTATGATGAGCATGTTTGGACGTCCCCGCGTAACGCCATTTTGATCACTGAGAAGCTTACGGATGCATTGGCAGCGGCTGACGGAGAAAATGAAACATTTTACAGGAAGAACTGCGAAGCTTATACAGCAAAGCTGCGGGAACTGGATGCGCAGTACCGGGAGACCGTAGAGCAGAGTACAGGCAAAACGCTGGTGTTTGGTGACAGATTTCCTTTTCGTTATCTCGCAGATGCATATGGCCTGAGTTATTATGCAGCTTTTCCGGGCTGCTCGAGTGAGACAGAGCCAAGCGCGGCAACAATTTCCTTCCTGATCCGTAAGGTGCAGGAGGAGCAGATTCCGGTTGTGTTCCATATTGAATTTTCAAATGAAAAGATTGCAGATGCCATCTGTGAGAGCACAGGGGCAAAGAAAATGCTGCTTCATTCCTGCCATAATGTATCCTTGGAGGATATGGAGGCTGGCGTGTCCTATTTGAGTCTGATGCAGGACAATCTGAAGCATCTGAAGGAGGCATTGCAATAGTATGGCTGCATTTTTTGAAGAAATGTTTGCATTTGATTTTATGCACAGGGCAATGATCGTGGGAGTGCTTGTGTCCTTGTGTGCGGCACTGCTGGGTGTATCCTTGGTTTTAAAGCGATATTCCATGATCGGTGACGGACTGTCACATGTCGGATTCGGGGCACTGTCGGTTGCAGCAGCGTTGGGGCTTGCACCGCTGGCAGTGTCGATTCCGGTCGTTGTTCTGGCTGCATTTCTGCTTCTGAGAATCAGTGAGAACAGTCATATCAAAGGAGATGCAGCGATTGCCATTATCTCTACGGGAGCATTGGCAGTCGGTGTGCTGGTGGTGTCCATGACACCCGGAATGAATGCTGATCTGGTCAATTATATGTTTGGCTCTATTTTGTCGATGAATGATCAGGATGTGATTCTGAGTGTTCTGCTGTCGGCACTGGTGATTGTTCTGTTTGTTTTGTTTTATCACAGGATTTTTGCAATTACCTTTGATGAAACCTTTGCAGCCGCCACAGGGTTGAAAACCAAAATCTATAACCTCATGATTGCATTTCTGACAGCCATTACGATCGTACTGGGCATGAGAATGATGGGAACGCTTCTGATTTCCAGTCTGATTATTTTTCCGGCGTTGACGGCAATGCGTGTGTTTAAAAAGTTTCGTTCTGTAGTGATCTGTGCAGCGGTGGTATCGATCGTGTGTTTTATGGCGGGACTGGTTATTTCTTATGCATTTGCGACGCCGACCGGAGCAAGCATTGTAGCCATGAATATGCTGGTGTTTGCGGGCTTTAGTATCGTTAAGGCATGCAAAAAATAAACACTTTACACAAAAAAGGATACGTGTTCTTGAACTATGAAGTATGTTATACTCCTCCTAAGCACAATAGGGGGAGTATTCTGATTGGTCTATTGCAACAAGGATAATTTCATATTAAAATGAAAGAAGGATCGGAGGAAATGCAATGAGGCTACGGTATTTCAAACTGTATATAGCACTTTTATTATCCATAGGCTGTATCGGATGTGTCAAAGCGGACAGTACACAGACGGCTGCGCAGACGGTAACACTTCAAAGCAGTCTTCCGAGTGATAAGGTGCGGGAAATACAAGACATGGAAGTAACACCGGGCTGGCAGACGCATGCCGAAGAACCGGTCACACTGGACTGGTATGTCAATTTCTCATGGTTTACGACTCCTTGGGGCGGCAACATCGTGTCCGATACGATTACGCAGGAAACAGGAGTGAATATCAATTTCATCACGCCGGCGGGAAATGAAAATGAGAAGCTGAATTCATTGATTGCGTCAGATACGCTTCCGGACGTCATTACATTGGCATGGACAGAACCGCAGGTGGGAGAGATGATCGAAAACGATATGGTCTATGCGCTGGATGAATTGGCGGATACCTATGATCCCTATTGGTATCAGGCGGCTGATCCGGTGACAGTCGACTGGTTCACACAAAAGGACGGACATATTTATTCTTACCCGAATTCCTCTTATTCTCCTGAAGATTTGAAGGAACATGATAATATTGCGTCCAATCAGACTTTTTTAGTGCGGAAGGATATTTATGAAGCCATCGGAAGTCCCGACATGACGACCCCGGAGGGCTTTCAGGCAGCGGTTGCGAAGGCAGTTGAGATGTATCCGACGGTGGATGGCAAACCGTTGATTCCGGTTGGACTCACAGAGTTTACAGCGGTCGGGAATGTGGCATTGGACGATTATCTGCTGAATTTTTTGGCGATTCCATATGAGAAGGATGGAAAATATTATGACAGGGATGTTGATGAAGAACTGGTCAGATGGCTGAAGACCTTTCGCAAGCTGGGAGAAGAAGGATATCTGGCAGAGGATATTTTTATAGATAAGCGTGCTCAGATGGAAGAAAAAATCGTTGAAGGACGCTATTTCTGCATGCTGTTTCAAAGAACCGATCTGGCAACGCAGGAGAAAATATTGTATGCGGAAAATCCAAAGGAAGTGTATATTGCTGTGGATGGCCCCAAGAATTCAAGCGGAGACGATTATAAGCTGCCGGGTACGGGAATCAACGGATGGACAGTCACACTGATTTCTAAAAACTGTGAGCATCCGGATCGGGCTTTGGAGCTTTGCTCGTATATGATGAGCAGATATGGACAGCACATGCTTTGGCTGGGTGTAGAAGGTGAAACCTGGGATTATGTGAATGGTGTCGAGACTATGCATGACGATGTGAAGGAACTGCTGACCATGGACAGAATAAAATTTGATGCGGTATATGGAGCAGATGCAGCCTACTGGATGCTGATGGACAATGTGATGGCACTTGACTGGTATACGGTATTGCCGGAGCCGTTGGGACAGATGGAGATGTGGACTTACCCATATGTCGTCAATACATCTGCTTATGAGACAACATTGCCGGTCGGTTCTGATGAAGCGAAGATACAGGAAAGAATCGATGCAGAATGGGGCAGACTGCTGCCGCAGCTATTACTGACAGAATCTGAGGAGGAGTTTGACCAGATGTGGAACAACTATTGTCAAAACAGAATCAGATGGGGAGTCAGAAAGGTTTTGGATAAGAAAACAGAGTTAATGCAGGAAGCAAAGGAAAAGCTTGGGGTAGAGTAGACGAATGAGGATATGGAAGGAAAGACTCGCATCTCTGAAACTGAATCAGAAACTGACCGTGCTCATCCTTGTGGCATTGATTGTTCCCATGGGCTTTTTCATGATGCTTTTTTTCCAGAATATGAGTGATAATGCCAAGAAGGAAGCAATCCGGACGGTGGAATATGATTTGCAGAAGAGCAGACGTACGATAGAACAGAATGTGGAGATGTGTAATCTGTCAACACAGGTGATCGTCAGCAATCAGGTGTTAAATGATTATCTGCTGCGTTTTTATCTGAATGAGAGCTTTGATACAAAGGAACTGCTGAATTTTTATAATACAGAGATCAACAGCATTGAAAAGGTTGTGAATTCCAATCCTTATCTTTATCAGATCAGAATTTATGTTGCTTCGGATACAATGAAGGAAATGATGCCACTGTTATACAAAAGTGAACGTATGCGTCAGCTTGCTTGGGCAGAGGACTCAGAAATTGTATCAGGAGTATGGCATTTCGATTATGAGGATACACTGTTTCCGCAATATGTGCTGAATACGACAGACCACATCGTTTCCCTGGTCACCAATCTGACTGATTACGAGGAGGGTACCTATGCAGTGGCGGAGGTTGCGACCACGATGCAGACGATGTTCCCGGATATTTATGCTTCAAATCCGGATGAATCGACCTGCTTTGTAGACCAAAATGGTACTTTTTATCATAATACAGAGGAGGATGCACAATGGCTGGAGTATGCTGGAACTGCCTTTGAGAAGATTACAGAGGATGAGTCCGGATCAGCCTGTCTGCTGATGAAAATCGATGGAACCAATCTGGTGGTCGGTTATGAATATGTCAAGGTGCTGGACGGCTATCTGCTGAAGATGGTCTCGCTGGAACCGATTGAACGTCAGATGGGAAGCTACAGAAACCTGTTTCTGATGCTGCTACTGATGATTTTGGCGGCGCTGACCGTAGTGTTTTATTATATTGTGAAAAAGATTCTGCGCCAGTTCTACGCAATTACCGATGTGGTGCATGAGGTACAGCATGGAGATATGGAGATTCGCATATCGAATTGCGGCAGAGATGAATTCGGGGTGCTCGGCAGAGAACTGAATGAAATGCTGAATCAGATTCAGAAGCTGATGGATGAAAATGTGAAGCGCGAATTGCTGATGAAGGATTCTCAGATCAGGGCACTGCAAAATCAGATCAATGCACACTTTATCTATAATGTACTGGAATCCATCAAGATGATGGCAGAAATTGACGAGAAATATGAGATATCGGATGCGGTGACCTCTCTGGGCAAACTCCTGCGGTACAGCATGCGGTGGCATTCACAGACGGTCACGGTGGAGGAAGAGGTAGATTACATCAGAAATTATCTGGCATTGATCAACCTCAGATTCGATTATGAGATTTATCTGAGTATCAATGTCCCGGAGGAAATATGGAAGCAGGAAATTCCTAAAATGTCTTTACAGCCGATCATTGAGAATGCAATTTATCATGGAATTGAGGAGCTTGCAGAGGACACCAGTATTTATATGAAGGGTGTGATCGAGGAGGAGCCTGACGGAAGCTGTAGCTGCAGCATTAAGATCACGGATTCCGGCTGCGGAATGTCGAGCACACAGGTAGAAGAACTGCAGAAGAAGATCAATGGGGAAATAGAGGCATCAGGGGGAGCTGGAAACGGCATAGGACTTAAAAATGTACAGGACAGGATACGGATCAGCTTCGGCAAGGACTATGGGCTGACAATAGCCTCTGAAGAAGGAAGATATACACAGGTAGTAGTAAAAATTCCGTTTGTAAAGGAGAGACGAAGCGATGAATAAGGTATTGATTGCAGAAGATGAAAAAATGATACGTCAGGGAATCAAGGCTATCGTTTCACGTGCAGGTGTTCCAATCGGAGAAATCATAGAGTGCAAAAACGGTCAGGAGGCCTATGACATCATAGCGCAGGAAAAAATTGATGTTTTGATTACAGACATCAGAATGCCTAAGATGGATGGGATCACCTTGGTGAAGGAAATACAGAAGCTGTCGGATGCACCGCGGGTCATTGTAATCAGCGGATATGATGATTTTTCTTATGCTGTAGAGCTGTTGAGATGCGGAGCCAGAGAATATCTGCTGAAGCCGATCAATCGGAATGAAATCATGGATATCATGGCACGGATGGAGGAAGAAATACAGGAGGAGAAGATACAGAATAAGGAGCATATCAAGCTGCTCTATGAGAAGGTGCGGTATGCTTTGCTGAACAGGGACGCCGGTCAGGAAGAATTGATGAGTCTGCAGAAGCAGGTGGCAGACAGTATCGGAAATACAGATTATGTGATGATATGTACCAACTTTCATACCAATTACCGTACGCTTGGACAAAAGGCGAGTTTTTTCTCAAATATCGGAGCACATAACGTGCTGTTTATCCGGCCGGAATCCGTGAAGGAACTGGTAGAGGAATATATGGAGGAATATGCAATCGGTATCAGCTGTATCCATCATGGGATAGAGGAGATGCATAAGGCATATGAGGAAGCGGCTGCACTGCGGGAAAGAAATTTCTGTATGCAGCGCCGGAATCATGTAGAGGAATCCTGTGACAGCGCAGTGTCGGCAAGCGACATCAGCAGATTCATACAACTGCTTGGAACAGCACGTTTGGACGATGCAGACCGGTTTTTAGTCAATCTGGTGCAGCGGACGAAGCGTGGAGAGGTCAGTGCATGTCAGTTCTCAGAAGCCATGAAACAGATCATTGAGAAGATCAAGGGTACCTATGCGGGAATCATCGAAACAGAGGGTCTGCATATGGACTGCCTGATGAATGTATACTATTATACGTCCATTGACGAATATTATGAGGCTGTCGGCCGCATCATGGCGGCCATCAATCAGAAGATGGATCATGAATATGACGATTACCGCAACCGGTTAAAGATTGAACAGGCCTTGGAATATATCAACAAGCATTATCAGGAGGATATCAATATGGCAATGGTGTCCAATGATGTGTCCATGAATTATTCCGTATTTTCATTGACCTTTAAGGAATATACGGGTCAGAATTTTGTGAATTATTTGAAGGAAGTGCGCTTGAAGGAGGCGAAAAGACTGTTGGATGAGACAGATAAGAAAATCATTGAGATCAGCCTGACAGTCGGTTATGAAAATGAAAAGCATTTTATGAAAACCTTCAAAAGTATATATGGGGTTACCCCGAGTGAATACAGAAAAAACATACAGCTTGGAAGAAAGGAACAATAAAAATGAACCAACAGCAATTAAATGAATTATTACAGGACATGAGTCTGGAGGAGAAAATAGGACAACTGCTGCAGCTCTCCAATAACTTTTACGAGGATGAGGCTGTTCTGACCGGTCCCGCCATGCAGCTTGGCATCGGAGAAAAGCAGATTAACGAAGCTGGTTCTGTGTTAAGTGTATTTGGCGCAGAAAGAGTCAAGGCCATTCAAGAGGCCTATATGAAAAAACAGCCGCATCATATTCCACTGCTTTTTATGGCAGACATCATCAATGGATATAAGACGATTTTTCCGATTCCGCTGGCACAGGGCTGCAGCTTTCAGCCGGAGCTTGTCCGGGAATGTGCAGCAGTAGCGGCTACTGAGGCTGCTGTATCAGGACTGCAAGTGACCTTTTCTCCAATGGTCGATTTGGTGCGGGATGCCAGATGGGGCAGAGTGATGGAGTCAACAGGCGAGGATGCCTATCTGAATGGACTGATGTCCGCAGCTATGGTAGAGGGCTATCAAGGCGACTGCAAGGGAGAAAAGCTGGATCAGTTCGGAAATATATCTGCATGTATTAAGCATTTTGCCGCCTATGGAGCACCGGAGGCAGGCAGAGAATATTATAATGTGGAATTATCGGAACGCACGCTGCGAGAGGATTATCTGCCGGCATATCGGGCAGGAATCGATGCAGGCAGTGCGATGGTCATGACCTCCTTCAATACACTGAATCATATTCCGGCAACCGGAAACCAATGGCTCCTGCGGGATATTTTGAGAAAAGAGATGGGCTTTGACGGAATGCTGATTTCAGATTGGGCAGCCATTGAAGAACTGGTTTATCATGGGGTGGCTGAGAATAAAAAGGAAGCGGCAAGGCTCGCCATGGAGGCAGGTGTGGATGTTGATATGGTGACGGGCTGCTACATCAATCATCTGCGCGAACTGATTGAGGAAGGAAGCCTGCAGGAGACCCAGATTGATGCGGCTGTTATGCGTGTGCTGGAGTTGAAGAACAAGCTGGGATTGTTTGAAAATCCCTATAAGGATGCCAATGATGATCAGGCGGCAGAGCTGTGTCTGTGTGAGGAGCATAGAAAGCTTGCAAGAAAGGCAGCGGCGGATACAATGGTTCTGCTCAAAAATGAGGAGGATATCCTTCCTTTGCCCAAGGAATCCAAAAGGATTGCAGTCATCGGACCGTATGCAGAGGAAGGCAGACTATATGGAGCATGGTCACTGCAGGGAACGGATGCGGATACGGTTACGCTCAAGGAAGGAATCGAAGAAGCAGGAATCTGTACAGGCAGGATTACTTATCATGCAGGCTGTTCCCTGCTGGAAGAAGGAGAAAAGCTATATGGTTTTCGGGGACTGGTCAAGCAGTATTATGAGAAGTCAAATGAGGAACTTCTTCAGGAGGCAGTTGCGGCAGCAAAGGAAGCTGATATCGTCGTGCTGGCTCTCGGAGAACATGCCTATCATACCGGCGAGGGCGGTTCTCGTGCAGAAATAAAGATCCCCAACTGTCAGCAGAGGCTTCTGAAAGAGGTCGCGGGGGTGAATGCTCATATCGTAACGGTTGTATTTGCTGGAAGACCGTTAGATCTGCGTGAGATTTCTCAATACTCCAAAGCAGTTCTCTATGCATGGTTTCCGGGCAGTGAGGGCGGCAGCGCAGTGGCAGATATTTTGTTCGGATTACAGTCCCCGAGCGCAAGACTGTCCATGTCCATGCCGTATTGTGTCGGACAGGTGCCAGTTTACTATGGTGGCTATACTACGGGAAGACCCTTTAACGGAAATCGGACGAATCGGTTCCAGTCAATCTATCAGGACATTCCGAATGAACCCTTGTATCCCTTT
This sequence comes from uncultured Lachnospiraceae bacterium, assembly GCA_964483395.1. Taxonomy (GTDB): domain Bacteria; phylum Bacillota; class Clostridia; order Lachnospirales; family Lachnospiraceae; genus JAAYYM01. Next base: position 6,633 of record CAZABT010000057.1, on the reverse strand, counting down.
GGCTATGGCCTGACCTATACAAGCTTCACCTATTCAAAACCGGAACTGGATGCAGAAGTCATGGATAGAAATACAACACTGCATGCAAGTGTGACCGTCAAAAATACAGGCTGCAGGTGTGGTACTGAAACAGTACAGCTTTATATAAGAGATCTAGTCGGAACAACGGTCAGACCGGAGAGAAGACTCAAGGGCTTTATACGCATTACGCTGGAGCCAGGAGAGGAGCAGAGAGTTACCTTTGCAATCACGGAGGATATGCTGAGATTCTATGATCTTCATATGAATTTTGTGAGCGAACCGGGTGAATTTTCTGCGCTTATCGGCAGTGACAGCACCACAGACAATGCGGTCGGATTTACACTCAGATAACAAAAACAAACACCAAAAACAAAAAATAACATACTTTTTTATCCAAAGCGGACACCTATAATGAAACATGTAAAAGGTGTCCGCTTTCTTTTTTGAAAGAGAAAGACGGGCAGCAAAACTACCAACTATACATGGAGGGAAAGAGAAATGAAAAAGAGATTTAAAAAAATCTTGTCACTCATTCTTGTAGGCGCTATGTCGGCATCCATGCTGACAGCATGCGGTAAGAATGAGGCAGCACCGGCAGCAACTGAAGAAGCGGCACCGGCTGAAGACGCAGCAGAAGCAGAACCGGAGGCAGAAGCTACAAAAGCACCGGAAGCTACAGAAGCAGGCTCCACCCCGAGAAATGAGACACTGTATTTTGCAGGACAGCAGTGGGGAACCATCAATGACTGGAACCCGATGAGTGCCAACTCAAACAATGCAATGGCACAGAATCAGAACAACTATTCACGTATTCTCGTATATGAGACACTGTTCATGTACAACACACTGGATGGCGAAATGTATCCGTTACTTGCAAATGACTGGGCATGGAATGATGATATGACAGAAATGACAGTCAACATGAATCCGGATGCAAAGTGGAGCGATGGAACACCTGTGACTGCAAATGATGTAGCATATACATTTGAATGCCATAAGAAATATGAATCAGCAAAGGGCTCTGATTATAGTACATACATTGATACGGTAGAAGCAAAGGATGATGCGACTGTAATCTTTAAGGCAGTTTTAAATGATGACGGAACACCGGTCAATCCTTTGAAGGTAAAGGAATATCTTCCTCACGTGTATGTGATGCAGAAGGCTTACCTTGAGAAGGTAGAGGATCGTAATGGTTCTGATGCAGAAAAGGTAAAACAGGATAAGATGGACGATTTGATTGCATCCGGTCCTTATCACCCTTACTATGACGATGACCAGAAGGTCGTACTTGAGAGAGATGATCATTACTGGGGACAGAAATTATTTGGCGGACTTGCAGCACCTAAGTATATTGCACACAATCTGTTTGCTGATAATGCAGCAGGTCAGGTAGCACTTGCAGCCGGTGAAGTAGATGTATGCCAGCAGTTTATTACAGACGTGCAGAAGCTTTGGGAAGATGACGGACTTCCGATCTCTACCTATTTGGATGAGCCTCCTTACGGAGTATGTACCTCTCTTCCTACTGTATGGTTCAACATGGAAGTAGAAGGTCTGGATAATGTGAATGTCCGCAAGGCAATTGCATGGGCAACAGATTATGATCAGATCATTGCATCAGCAATGTCCAATCAGTCACCAAGCTTCAAGGATGTTCCTCGTTCAGTCATGAACCCGACTGAAGGTGAGCAGGCATTATTGAATAAAGATGAATTAAAGGATCTGCAGTTTACAGGAAATGATGTTGAGGGCGCAAACAAGCTGTTGGATGACGCAGGCATCGTTGATACAGACGGCGATGGAATCCGTGAATTAGACGGCAAGAAACTGTCCTACAAGGTTGAGTGTCCTGAAGGCTGGTCAGATTGGCAGGCATCTCTTGAAATCGTTGCAGCAGCAGGAAAGAACATCGGAATTGAACTGGAAACATATTTCCCGGATGCAAATACATTCTATGATGACATGACAACCTGTAAGTTTGAAATCGGTATGTTCTGGACACCCGGTGCAGCAGTCTCTAATCCGTGGGGCAGATGCATGAACTACTTCTCAAAAGACTACGCAGCACTTGATGTGAACTGGTCCGGCAACTATGGTCACTACATCAATGATGAGGCAGATGGAATCTTAAAGAAGATTCCGGTTGAGACAGATCAGACGAAGCTGAAGGAATACTATACAGAATTGACCAAGATTTATCTTGAAGAAGTTCCATCCTTCAATGTTATGTACAGACCTGACCTCTTCCATACAGTGAATGAGTCAGTATGGACAGGATTCCCTCAGGCAGATGACGGAAGCAACATTCCTCCTCTGTGCTGCACAGATGGTTATGGAATCAAGGCATTATACAACTTAAAAAATGTTGAGTAATCAATCGGCAGTATCATAAATAGACACAGGTATTACAGGGCGGTCATGGTCAGACAAAAAGAAAGACATGGCCGCCTTTGTAAAGAGAGGAAGAATGAGGTGATTTCATGAAAGGATATAAAAAGTATTATACCAATAAGCTGGTCTGGTATTTTATTACTTTTATCGTGGCGGTCGTATTGAACTTTCTGCTTCCGAGAATGATGCCGGGTAATCCGGTTTCTGCTATCGCCGCCAGAGCAGTACAGGGAATGACAGATACCACGGCAATACAAAGAGTATATGAGGATTACATAGAGAAATTCGGCGTCAATGAGCCGATGACAACACAGTTTGTCACATTTGTGAAAAATGCAGTTAAGGGAGACTTTGGTGTTTCCTTCAGTCAATATCCGCGACCGGTTTCCGATATTGTAATGTCGTCAGTCTGGTGGACAGTATGCCTGCAGCTGCCGGCAATCATCGTTGGCTGGCTTTTAGGCAATCTGCTTGGTGCGGTTGCTGCTTATATCAAGGGCGTATTCGATAAAGCCATTTTGCCGTTTTTCTTATTTGTAAGCAACATTCCGGCATTTGGCATGGCAGTTGTTCTGCTGTTTATCTTTGCACTTCGTCTGGGATGGTGTCCGACCAGCGGAGGATATGGCTTTGATCTGATCCCGAATGGAAGCTGGACATTTGTAAAGTCAGTGCTGGCACATTATCAGCTGCCGTTTTGGTCCATCGTACTCATTACCATCGGCGGTCAAGCCGTCGGAATGCGTTCGATGTCAATTTATGAATTAAATGCGGACTATGTCAAGTATAGCCGCTTCCTTGGAATCAAGGATAGAAAAATCGTGAACTATGTATTCAGAAATGCGATGCTTCCACAGATTACGGGATTGGCAATGTCGATTGGAACCATGATCGGCGGAGCACTGGTAGCAGAAATTGTATTCAGCTATCCCGGACTTGGAACAACGATCCTGTCTGCAGTATCAGGCAGGGATTACCCGTTGATTTCTGCATGTACACTGATTATCACGATTATGGTACTGTTGGCAAATTTGTTTGTAGAGCTGATTTACGGAGTGATTGATCCGCGAATTAAGGCTGCACAGCAGGATTAGAAGGGAGATGAAGAGATGAAGAGTCAAATCAAACAAGTATTTCATTCCCCTAAGTTTCTCGGCGGTTTCTGTATCTTTGCCTTTTTGCTTGTCTTGATTATCCTGTATCCACTGTTCATTAAGGATGATCCCCTGGCAATGGTTGGACAGGGAAACTTTTTCAAACCGGGTACCTACATATCAGTTGTGGATACGACGGATACAAAACAGTATACCTTAAACATGGATAATGTCGGAAGCAGACTGGATGCCAAGATTTCTCTGGAGGACAGGGCAGATATGGCAGACTGGCTGGAACGTTTCGGAGGTGTTGCAATCGGAGAGATTGATGTGACGGATGCAGAAGGTCTGGTGAAACTGTGGGAACAGCATTATTCCAAAGACGTTGTTCAGGAGGGGCTGATTGCTGCAAAGAAGAAGTATTATGTCAGATTGGATAAGAAGATTGACGGTATTCTGGAGGATAATGATCTGAAGCTTGCAACAGAGGATGCAGAGACCGGTGAGGTCAGCATTACCTCTACGATTCCCGCCAATGCTTATGTGAATACAAAGGACATTGCAACGAAGCGCACCTTCCTTCTCGGAACTGATAACTTCGGCAGAGATGTATTGACGGAGTTGGTGTCAGCTATTAAGACCTCTTTGATGATCGGTCTTGTCGCAGGTGTGATTGCAACCCTGATCGGACTGACACTTGGCCTGCTGGCGGGCTATCTGTGCGGCCTTGTAGATGATTTTATCATGTTTATCACCAATCTGTTCACAGTGATTCCGGGCTTTGTATTGTTGATCCTGATTTCCTACAGCGTGGGAGAGAGTGCGAGAGGTGTTACACTGGTGGCGACCATCATCGGGCTGACTTCATGGCCATGGACGACACGTTCCGTGCGTTCACAGGTGATTTCGCTCAGAAACCGTGATCATGTCAATCTGTCCAAGCTGTCCGGACATAGTCTGATCAGAATTGTCTTTACAGACATTCTGCCCTATTTGGCATCTTATGTGGTCATGGCTTTGATCCTGCAGATATCATCGGGGATACTGGCAGAAGCACAATTGTCCATGATCGGACTCGGACCGGCAACGACCAAGGTATCCACACTGGGACTGATGATGAGCTGGGCAATGACCTACAGCGCACATTTAAATGGCTCATGGTGGGCATTCTTCCCGGTCATTCTGGCAATTGCACTGATATCCTTCTCACTGAATCTGATGAATACAGGACTTGATCAGGTATTCAATCCGCAGCTGAGAGATTAGGAGGAGAAGACAATGGGAAAAGTAATGCTGGAAGTAGAAAATCTGAAAACAAAATATATTACGCGATTTGGTGAGGACGTATATGCGGTAGACGGTGTTTCACTTAAAATAGAAGAAGGAAAATCGCTTGGAATCGCAGGAGAATCCGGCTGCGGAAAGTCAACGCTGGCACTTTCACTGATGGGCTACTATTTTGCACCGTTACATTATCAGAGCGGAACGATCAAAATAGACGGACGGAATATTTCGGGTATGAAGGCAGATGAGGTACGCAAATCAATCCTCGGAAATGAAATTGCCTATATACCGCAGGCGGCAATGAATGCACTGAATCCGACTCAGAAGATCATCAGTTTTATAGAAGATGTCATCCATGCACATGAACCGAAGACTTCAAAGAAAGATATTTATGATCTTGCAAGGAAAAGATTTGAGGTGCTGGGACTGGATGAGTCTGTACTGCAAAAGCATGCGGTAGAGCTTTCCGGCGGTATGAAGCAGAGAGTCGTAATTGCGATCTCTACGATCCTGTCACCAAAGGTATTGATTGCGGATGAGCCATCCTCCGCACTGGATGTAACCTCTCAGAAAATGGTTATTAAGATGATGCGTGAGCTGATGGAGAAGGGCTTTATCAAGTCCATGATTTTCATTACACACGAACTACCTCTTCTTTATAACGTTACCGATGACATTATGGTCATGTATGCCGGGCAGATTGTGGAAAAGGGTACGGCCGAGCAAATGGTATTCAACCCAATTCATCCATATTCCAAGGGGCTCATGGGCTCGATTATTGTTCCGGAGGAAGGACTGCGCGGTGTTAAGCTGACAGCCATACCCGGAACGCCTCCGAATTTGAAGAGACCACCCAAGGGATGTAGATTCGCAGAAAGATGTAGGTATGCACAACCTGCCTGTATGCTGCATGGCATAGCAGAGACAGAAACGGATGATGACCGTATGTATCGCTGTTACCTGACAAGAGAGCAGTTAAAGGAGGCGTATGAGCATGAGTGACGAAAAGCTTTGTAAAAAGGAAAGGCCACTTTGTCTGAGCGGCACGGATGTGACTAAGGTTTTTGGCCTTGGCGACAACAAAACAACTGCAGTTGACCATGTCAACTTTGACTTCTATGAGGGTGAGATCATATCCATCGTAGGGGAGAGCGGCTCCGGTAAGACGACTTTGTCAAAAATGCTGCTCGGACTGATCAGCGTGACCGAGGGTACAATTGATTTTCAGGGCAAGCCGAGGGATATCGGCAGCCATAAAAAGAAAAAAGAGTATTGGAAAGGAATTCAGGCAATTTTTCAGGATCCGTTTTCCTCATATAATGTATTTCATAAAATAGATTCTGTATTGCTCGACTGTATCAATATGCGCGGCGGCCGTTCACTGCCGCGTGAACAGAAGATAGAGATGATGACAGAGGCATGCAGCTTCGTGAATCTAAAGTTTGAAGAGCTGACCAATAAATACCCGTTTGAATTGTCCGGAGGACAGATGCAGAGATTGATGATTGCAAGGATCTTTTTGCTGAAGCCGAAGATCCTGCTTGCAGATGAGCCGACCTCCATGATCGATGCCTGCTCCAGAGCAACCATTTTGGATATGCTGCTGAAGCTGCGTGATGAGATCAATATGACGATTATCTTTATTACACATGATATCGGACTCGCATACTATATATCGGATTCAGTCTATATTATGGAGCATGGAAAGTTTGTGGAGCACGGACCGGCAGATGAGGTCATATTAAAGCCGCAGGCTGAATATACGAAACGTTTGATTTCAGACGTTCCTAAAATACATGAGGAATGGGATTTGTCAACAGTATAAAGCAATAATTTGTAT
>CAZABT010000056.1:0-17122 GCA_964483395.1 uncultured Lachnospiraceae bacterium | reverse complement strand
TTCTTTGAATTTTTCAGGGTTGGTTTATACTGTTTAGTTTTCAAGGTGCCTCTTTCATTCTTTTAATGAAAGTGTGTACATAGTACAAGGTGCTTGGTGCTGTTTGTGTTGCTTTCGTTACACGCAACTTGTACATAATATCATGTGTGTTTTCGAAAGTCAATACCTTTTTTTATTTTTTTCAAAACTTTCGTTTTTGCAAAAATAATTCCACTCTTTCAGATTGCCTACCATCTTGAAAAGGCATCTCTTCGCGGGTGGAACTACATTATAGCATTGGTTTTTCTCGCTTGTCAACGGGTTTTTTGTTGTTTTTTCAAACTTTTTGGAACAATTAACACAATTGTACCAAATATAGAAATCAGTGATATTATAACCCCTATATATAGCCCTCTTGGAATATATTTTATTTCAACAAAATGTTCTCCCGGTTCTATTTTAACTGCTAATAGAGCTTCCAAAACCTTCTCTGTGTCCGTAACTTCACCATCTATGATTACTTTCCAATCCTTTTCATACGGAACACTGAACACTAAATATGGATTATCTTCAGACATGTTAACCGTTCCTTTTAAATAAGAGCTTGTTACTTTTTCCGGTTCCCATCTGTCGATTTGTGATTCTTGATACCAGTGAATCAATGCGTTTTCGTTTTCATAATAGAAGTAGGCATCATCAATGTCCAAAGAGTTTCCGGTCAAAGACAGGCGAACAGAAAGAACATCTCCCGGCTTATATCCTCCCAAATCCATAACATCCCAGCTATATCTGGAAAAATACTGACCCCTGTTGTCCCATCCGTTGATAATCAAATCTGCTTCCTGAAGACTCGGCGCTGTCAGATACAGATATACCAAATCCTCTCTGTCTATGTTCAGATGATATTCAATATAGGCTTCCTGTTCCGGATTTATTTTAGTATAGGTAGTTCCTTCCTTTGATAAATTTTCAATCTGCACATCCTTCATTTCTATTTCTGTATAAATCTGATTTTCTTTTGAGGTAAAGCTGTCCGCAATTTCATTCTGTATTTCAAAGGTATTCGTATTCTGCATATTAACATCCAAAATATCCTCTGTAATACCAAATCCCAACGGCAGCACATATGGATTTTCAAATACCCAGTATCGATCACCACTCATAATAATTGGATATGGCTTTCCATGTGCATCAAATTGTGACAACAGATATTTGATTCCCAGAAAACAATCTGCAAATGCCGTACTGCCATCATTGTAAAATGCCCAATTCCCATTATTGCGAAATCCCATTCTGCCTAAGAATTCCTTGGTGATCTCCTTTTGTGTAGAACTAAAATGTGACAAACCATTAAACCCATAGGCCATGGCATCATTGTGTGTACGACGGAAATTCTTCTCCATTCTATAGAAGGAGGAATCCTGCTCCTGTATCGCTTTTATACCATCCTCTGCATATGCTACATATTCTGCATACTCCGCTTCCGAGCAAGCAGGGTACTGGCCAATGGAATGAACTGCATTTGCAGCGATATCTACACATTGTAACAATAGTAACAATAACAGGCACAGCTTCATACTCTTTTGAAAATGTAAACAGCCATATGAAAATACCAAAATAAACAACAGCAGCACTGTGTTAATCAAAACCGTCCTGACGCCCACCGCAGTATGCTTTGTGAACAACAGATATCCGGAATAAACAAGAAATATACCCGTTATAATGATATAGAGCTTCTTCTCCATTCCCTGCTCTCTTGCAACAACAAATCCGCTATATCCAAAATGCAGCAGCAGAAAGCTGAATATAAAGGAATAGCGATAAGGAAATCCTATCGGTTCACTGAATCCATGCCATATAAGATCGGCAGCATATATATAGAAACATCCAAGTATTACTAATAATAGGAAGAAACCCAAAATTCTTTCTCTACCATTTATCTTTCTGTTAAGGAAATACACTAGCGTGAACACAACCGCAAGCAGTCCGGCATAGATCAGGGGGCGTCCATTTGATATATTTCCATCAAAGGCCATTGTATACAGATTTGAAAACAAATCCAGCATTATAAATTTTCTGCTGATATAAAATCCTGTTACCGCAGAACCGCTCTTTTCTCCTGACAAAGACAATATTGTCGGAACCAGATCAAATGCCGTCAGACTGACAGCCAGCAAGCCTGATATCATAAAGGACACTATCTGTTTTTTGTAATCCTTCAGCCTTTGCATCGTTCCCATTTCACGCAGCAGATCATATACAAAAAAGAGAACCGAAAACAGACAAACCATATAACCCATATAATAACAGGACAGTATGGATACAGCCAGGGAAGCTATCAATGTAAATTTCTTTTTTGGATCTTTCACAATTCTGTGTATTCCTAAAATTACCAGTGGAAATATCGCGATATTAAAAAAATAGATTGTCAGATTCATATAAGCGACATACATTCCAACAAAAGCATATGCCGTGGAGAATATAACTGATGCAGCCTGCGGCTTATGCATCTGATTCAAAAAATAATTACACACCAAGCCGGCAAAGCCCGCTTCAAGAACAACCATTACCAATACTCCAACCGGCAGCATTTCTCTGGAAAAAAACAAAAGAATCAGGTTAAACGGATTCTGCAGGTAATAGGCGCAGAATCCAATTGCATCACCGCCCAGACTTTTTGAAAAAGTATAAAAGAAATCATTATCACCTAATATAATAGATTTAAAATATTCGTAATAATCTAAAAACTGATACCTTAAATCTGCAACCAAAATAGACCTGTCACCAAACGGATAGGTTCCCAGTACCGCATAGACCAGCAGCATCAATACCGCAGGTATCAAGAATGCAGCAATATAACAATGTAAAAGTTTCTTCTTTCCAACAGTCAGTTTCATAATTCAATCCCCATGATATTACCTTATCACAATCAGAGGTATATTTCCTTAAATAAAAAAATAATCTTTATGAAAAGATTATTTTCTTATTGTTCCGAATTGAGCGGAGAAGGAGGGATTTGAACCCTCGCGCCGGTCACCCGACCTACACCCTTAGCAGGGGCGCCTCTTCAGCCTCTTGAGTACTTCTCCATCAGATACTGAATTCTTAATTCATTTATACAATTTTCACCTTACGCGCAAAATTTATTATACAAGAGCAGTATTACTTTGTCAAATTAATTTTAATTCAGGTTTAGATTCCGGTTTGGACTCTGCCGCTATTTCCATCTGCTTCTCCATTTTGTTCCTTGAATTCTTTTTTATCAAAATGAAAACTACACATATCAAAAGTGCGGATATTGAAATCACTGCCCCTGCTATAAAACCTCTTGGAATATAACGTAATTCAATTGTATGTGTTCCCTCTGAAACCGGAACTGCCATCAATGCATCAAACACCTCTATCTGTTTTACTTCGTTTCCATCGATCCATATCTTCCAATCCTGCTCGTATGGTATTGTAAAGAGCAGATAATCACTTTTCTCTACCTGTACGGTTCCCTGAAGATGAGAGTTTGAAATACATTTCAGGTCTGCTGCCTCAAGCTTTGCCTGCTGACACATATCGATCAAACTATCTTTATCCTCATAATAGAAATAAGCATTTCCAAGACGAAGATCATCTCCCTTTACATACAGCTTTACAGAAACAATATCCCCCTTCTGATGAGAACCAATTTCTACAATATCCCATTTTGTATCAGAAAAATAATTGCCATACCAGAAATCATCTACTGTAATTTCTGCTGCCTGCCTTTCCGGTGCTTCAAAAAACAAATAAACCGGCTGAGAATTTGTGATCTTCAAATTATATTCTATATATGCATCCTCTTCTGTATTCATTTTCGTATATTTCTTATAGGAATCTTCTGTTGTCTCTTCTAGATTTACCAATTCTTGTTCTTCCTGCTCTACCTCTGAATAAATCTGAATATTTTCCTTGCCGAATACGCCTGCCATATTGTTTTGCAGCAAAAATGAATTTTTTTCTTCCATATCAACTGAAAGTGCCTGATCACACACACCAAAAGCCAATGGCAAAGCATATGGGTTCTGAAATACATATTTTTGATTTTCCTGATAGATCAATTCATAGGGTTTTCCTGTCGCATCGAATTGAGAAATGTAATATTTGATTCCTAAAAAACAATCTGCAAAGGCCGTGCCGCCCTCATCATAATATGCCCATAATCCAAAATTACGAAAGCCCATTTTCTCCATAAAATTTTTTACATAGTCCTTTTCACAGGAACTGGAATGAGATAATCCCCGGTAATTGAACTGCATAGAATCATTATGAGATCTTTCAAAATTCTTTTCCATCCGGTACAACGATTCATCCTGTTCCTTGACATAACGAATCAGCGGTTCCGTCTGACTAACGTATTCACTATACTCCTGCATAGGAACATAGTCTGTATACTGTTTGACTGACGTAACTGCATTCATCGATAAATCAAAGATCTGTATTGCCAGAATAGAAAAAAACAATATATTTTGAGACCATTTTAAATACAAAGCGCCATAAATCACTACAATCATTAAAATCAACAAAACGGAATCAAATATAATACTGCGAAAAACAAGTGCACTTTTGTTTGTCACAAACAGGTATATAGAATATAAGACAAAAACAGCTGCAAATATAGAACATTCCTTCATCTTTAACTGCCTGCAGGAAACGTTAAAGCCCCGATAGGCAATCATCAGCAGTAAAAAACTAAAGTAAAAGGCATCCCTGTATGGAAATCCCACCGGTTCATTAAAACCATGCCAGATAACATCCAAGGTATGGATATAAAAACACATCAGCATGATCGTCAAAAAACCTAACGTGATTATTTTTTCTTTACCGATAATCTCTTTACTGAGAAAATAGAAATATATAAATATAACTGCTATGATTCCAACATAAATAAATGGGAAATTATCATTGGAAGTATTTCCGTCAAACATATTAGAATACAGCTTTGAAAATACATCTATCATTGGAAAGTTTCTATAAAAGGAAAGAGAAGAACCCGTCGGCACTTCTTTTTGTCCCTGTAATGAGAATACAATCGGAATCAAATCAAATGCCGTCAATGCTGCTCCCAATACAGATGCAACTAAGAAGGATACTATATGCTTACCGTATTCCTTGATACGACGAAACGATTCTGTTTTAATCAATAATAAATACAGGAAAAATAATGCCGAAAAAATACACAACATATAGCCGAGATAATAATTAAGCAAAATGGATACGGCGAGAGTGATCATATATAACCAAAAATCTTTGTAATCCTTCAATATCTTATGGATTCCAAGTATTACTAACGGAAGCATAATGACATTGCAAAAATAATTTGGTGAATAGATATAACCAAAAATATAACCCATAAAGGCATAAGCCAATGAAAATATAATTGACATCATAGACGGAGAATATGTATGGTTCAAATAAATACTAAAAGTAAGAGAACAGCCCGCAACCTGCAGAATGATCATTATCCAAATACCAAGTGGCAGAATATGATTGGGAAATAGCATAAGAATGAATAGAAATGGGTTTTGCAGATAATATCCGCTGAATCCAACCATATCTCCGCCCAGATTCTTGCTAAAGGTATAGATCAGATTATTCTCTCCTGTCACGATTGTTTTAAAATAAGCAAAGTAGTCATTGAATTGCTTATTCATATCTGATATTAATATTGTCCTTTCTCCAAAAGGATACATTCCTAAAATAACAGAAATAACGATCATCATGACAACCGGTATGAAAAACGAAAGACTGTAGATCAACGCGGTTTGTTTCCTTAAATTACTTTCCTGCATAAAAAACCTCAATTTTTATTTTCATATTTTGTAATTATTTCGTGTATTCTTTCCTTCACCATCTTAGCAATTTCAACTGATTTCATGCCTGCATATTCTTCGTACAAAATAGGTGAAAGATAATGTACCTGAACCGTAACCGGCTGTGTTGTGTTTTCATCAAACGGCTTATAAGAATCTATTAATGCAACCGGAACAATCGGGCACTTTGCATTGATAGCCGCCTTAAAACTGCCGCCCTTAAATTCCAGTAATTCATTCTTATTTCTGGTTCTGGTTCCTTCTGCAAAGATCACATAATTTCTTCCTGCTTTGACCTCTTCTGTCATTTGGTTAATGACTTTAAGACCCTGCCGGATGTCCTTTCGGTCGATTAACTGACCTCGCAGACAACGAATCACCTGTTTTAATAAAATGACATTCCCAACTTCCTTTTTCATTACAATCCCAAACGGATTCGGGCAGCTTTCTATCAATCCTAAAACATCATAAAGTCCCTGATGATTTGGAAACATAATAAATCCATTCTGCTTCGGAATATTCTCCACACCATAGGAAGCAATCGTAACACGACCTGCTTTATTTGCTTGTATGGTCGTCTTTTTCACCAATGCATAGCGCTGTTCTTCTGTATATCGATCATGTTTTCCATACCAGTCTATTTTCAATACATAATAAATTGCTCTGAAAAACATATGAAAAACCATACGGGCTATTCTCATCGCTGATACTCCTTGATTGCGGTTTCATACAGATCATTGCCTTCAGAATCAATCACTACAATCACCGGAAACTCTTCTACTTCCAGCTTTCTGATGGCTTCTGTTCCCAAATCATCATATGCAATGACTGTTGATGCCTTGATTTTCTGAGATAACAATGCCCCCGCGCCGCCTACTGCCGCAAAATAGACAGCACCGTTTCTGACAATTGCATCTTTCACAGCTTGTGAACGCTTTCCCTTGCCTATCATACCCTTCTGTCCAAGATCCAATAGTGCAGGCGCATATTTATCCATTCTGCTTGCTGTTGTCGGTCCTGCAGAACCGATTGGACGTCCTTCTCTTGCAGGGGAAGGACCCATGTAATAAATGATATTATGCTTCAAATCCAACGGCAGCCCATTTCCTGTTTCAAGTGCTTCAAACATCCGCTTATGTGCTGCATCTCTTGCCGTGTAAATCGTACCTGTAATATATACATAATCTCCGGCTCTTAGTCTTAATGCATCTTCATCTGAAATTGGTGCTTTGATATACTGATCCATTCTATATGCTCCTAACTACATGACGATTGACATGACAACAAATATTGACTGCAACAGGCAGTCCTGCAATATGTGTCGGATAAGTATTGATATTAACTGCAAGTGCAGTGGTCGTTCCACCAAGCCCACCAGGCCCAATGCCCAACAGGTTAATCTTTTCCAGCATTTTCTGTTCAAGTTCTGCTACATATTTTATTTCTGAACGCAAACCGGCTTCTCTGGTCAACGCCTTTTTTGCCATTATTGCACATTTTTCAAAGGTTCCGCCAATACCAACACCAACTACCATAGGAGGACATGCATTTGGTCCTGCATCCTTTACAGCTGTCAAAATCGCAGCTTTTACTCCTTCTATACCGTCAGCCGGCTTTAGCATAAATACACGACTCATATTTTCACTGCCAAATCCCTTTGGTGCAACCGTTATTTTAACTTGATCTCCCGGTACAAGCTCGTAATGAATCACTGCAGGTGTGTTGTCTTTTGTATTTTCCCGAAGGATAGGATCTCCTACAACAGATTTTCTAAGATATCCCTCAATATATCCTCTTCTGACACCTTCATTTACGGCCTCCTCAACCGATCCTCCATCAAAATGAACCTCCTGCCCCACTTCTAAAAAAATGACCGCCATTCCTGTATCCTGACAGATTGGTATCATATCTTCAGCTGCAATCTTTAAATTATCCTGCAATTGATCAAGTATTTGTTTTCCAAGCGGTGATTCTTCCGTCTGAACTGCCTTTTTAAGTACACAATCCATATCTTTTGATAAATAATGATTTGCTTCTATACACATTTCTCGAATGTGATCTGTTAATACTGAAACCGGAATCGTTCTCATTTCTTTTCTCCATCTTCTATTACGGAATATCTTTCATTTACAAAAAGGATTGCAAATAGTGCTTACAATCCTTTTTGATTACTGCATAACTGTTAATTATTCTTCCTCTTCGCCACTTTCATCATTCTCTTCCTCTTCAGATTCATCTTCCTCCGGAAGAGTCACTTCGTCATGGATAATAACTCTTATTCTGTCTTCCTCAGGAATATCCTCCATGGCATCTTCTACATTTCCGTATTCCTGATTGCCATCTGATACCTTTTCACGCACTTTGGCAATTTTGGCTACCAGTATACCCTTTTCAAGATTGATCATCTTAACACCTGAGGTAATTCTTCCAAGAATCGAAATATCATCCATTCGGAGCTGAATGATGATTCCTGCATTTGTAATCATCATAATCTCATGTTCATCGGTCACTGCTTTTACACCGACAACATATCCTGTTTTTTCCATGATCTTATAACATTTAACACCTTTACCACCACGGTGCTGCACTGAAAACTCATTTAAGAAAGTACGCTTTCCATAACCATTCTCAGATACAATCAACAGAGAATCACCTTGGTGATCTAACTGCATCCCGACAATTTCATCAGTGTCTGCTATATTCATTCCAATGACACCCATTGAAGTTCTGCCAGTCGCTCTAACATCTGTTTCTTTAAAACGAATACACATACCAAATTTTGTTACTAAGAAGATCTCCGTATTTTCATCCGTCTGTTTTACTTCAATCAATTCATCATCTTCACGCAGATTAATCGCTGCCAGTCCGTTTTTACGAACATTACTGAATTCTGTGAGACGTGTTTTCTTAACAATTCCCTTTTTTGTCACCATAAAAAGATTCTTATTATCATCATAATCCTTAATCGGAATGATTGCAGTAATCTTTTCCTGAGGATTCAACTGCAGCAGATTCACAATTGCCGTACCTCGTGCTGTCCTTCCTGCTTCCGGAATTTCGTAAGCCTTCAAACGATAGGTACGTCCCATATTTGTAAAAAACATTACATAATGATGCGTTGTCGTCATCAGAAGATCTTCAATATAATCTTCCTCCAACGTCTGCATACCCTTGATTCCCTTACCTCCACGATGCTGGCTTCTGAAATTATCTACTGTCATACGCTTAACGTATCCAAGACTGGTCATGGCAATTACTGTATTATCCCTGGGAATCATATCTTCCATAGAAATATCAAATTCATCAAAACCAATTTTTGTCTTTCTGTCATCACCATATTTTTCACCAATCAGTGAAATTTCTTCACGAATAACACTTAACAGTTTCTTTTCATCAGCAAGAATCATTTTCAATTCTTCAATTGTTTTCATCAACTCTGCATACTCTGCTTCCAGCTTCTCTCTTTCGAGACCGGTCAGTGCACGTAGTCTCATATCTACGATTGCCTGAGCCTGTACATCAGAAAGCTTGAATCTTTCCATCAATTCTGCTTTGGCTTCAGTGACATTTTTACTTCCACGGATAATCTTGATTACTTCATCAATATTATCAAGTGCAATCAATAAGCCCTGCAAAATATGAGCACGCTCTTCTGCTTTATTCAGATCATATTTTGTACGTCTTGTTACAACCTCCTTTTGATGTGCAAGATAATGACCAAGCATCTCATACAGATTCATGACGCATGGCTCATTATTGACAAGTGCCAGCATAATGACACCAAAAGTATCCTGAAGCTGAGTATGCTTATATAAATGATTCAAAACCACATTGGCGTTGGCATCTCGTCGGAGTTCAACTACAACCCGCATACCGTCTCTGTCTGATTCGTCTCGCAAATCCGTAATGCCATCAATTTTTTTATCTTTTACAAGCTCAGCAATCTTTTCAATCAGTCGAGCTTTATTGACCATATATGGTAATTCGGAAATAATAATCCTGCTCTTACCATTAGACATTGTCTCTATATCAGTCACACCACGGACTCTGATCTTCGCACGGCCTGTCCTATATGCCTCTTCAATACCTCTTGTTCCCAGTATCACACCACCGGTCGGAAAATCCGGTCCTTTGACAATATCAATTAATTCTTCAATATCCGTATTTCTGTCTTCAAGTATATGATTATCTATAATCTTAACAACTGCCTGAATCACTTCTCTTAAATTGTGAGGCGGAATATTGGTTGCCATTCCAACCGCAATGCCGGTTGTTCCGTTTACAAGAAGATTAGGGTATCTGCTTGGAAGTACAACGGGTTCTTTCTCAGTCTCATCAAAGTTCGGTACAAAATCTACTGTATCTTTGTTAATATCTGCAAGCATTTCCATGGAAATTTTACTTAATCTTGCCTCTGTATAACGCATAGCAGCGGCACCGTCACCATCTACCGAACCAAAATTACCATGACCGTCTACCAGTGTACAACGCATGGACCATGGCTGCGCCATATTAACAAGTGCTCCATAAATAGAACTGTCCCCATGAGGATGATACTTACCCATTGTATCACCGACAATACGTGCACATTTTCTATGCGGTTTATCCGGACCATTATTCAGTTCGATCATGGAATATAAAACTCTCCGCTGTACAGGTTTTAATCCATCTCTTACATCAGGCAGTGCTCTGGCGGCAATCACGCTCATAGCATAGTCAATATAAGAAGTCTCCATTGTTTTCTTTAAATCAACTTCATGAATCTTATCAAAGATTTGATCATCCATTGTTTTTCCCCTCAATTAAATATCAAGATTTCTGACATATTTCGCATTCTCTTCTATAAACTCGCGTCTCGGTTCCACCTTATCACCCATTAACGTAGTAAAAGTCAGATCAATCTCGGAACTCGTTTCATCATCCATTGTTACACGCAGTAAAACTCTTTTCTCCGGATCCATGGTCGTTTCCCACAACTGTTCTGCATCCATTTCTCCAAGTCCTTTGTAACGCTGTATTTTATTATTCTGGTCACGGCCTACTTCTGTCAGTATATTATTTAATTCATCATCACTGTATGCATACCAGATTTTTTTATTTTTTTCCAGCTTATACAAAGGTGGCTGAGCAAGATATACATGGCCCTCTTTAATCAGTCCCGGCATAAAACGATAAAGGAAAGTTAACAGCAGCGTACTGATATGAGCACCGTCCACATCGGCATCTGTCATAATAATAATTTTATGATATCTCAACTTTGAAATATCAAAATCATCATGAATACCTGTGCCGAATGCTGTAATCATAGCCTTAATTTCTTCATTTCCATAAATTCTGTCAAGTCTTGCTTTTTCTACATTCAGAATCTTTCCGCGGAGCGGTAAAATTGCCTGCGTATTTCTGCTCCTTGCTGTTTTTGCAGAGCCACCGGCGGAATCTCCCTCGACAATATAAATTTCACAGTTTTTAGGATCTTTATCGGAGCAGTCTGCAAGCTTTCCGGGAAGAGACATACCTTCCAATGCTGTTTTTCTTCTAGTCAAATCTCTTGCTTTTCTTGCTGCTTCTCTTGCTCGCTGCGCAAGCAGCGATTTTTCACAAATCATTTTTGCAATCGAAGGATTTTGTTCTAAATAATACGTTAGCTGTTCACTTACGATACTGTCAACTGCTCCTCTTGCTTCACTATTTCCAAGCTTCTGTTTTGTCTGACCTTCAAACTGAGGGTCTTCAATCTTAATACTTACAATTGCCGTCAATCCTTCACGAATATCATCACCCGATAAATTAGGCTCAGAATCCTTTAATAATTTCATTGATCTGGCATAATCATTAAAAGTCTTTGTAATTGCATTACGATACCCGGTTAAATGAGTACCACCTTCCGGTGTTGTTATATTATTTACAAAGCTGAAGACACTTTCGTTATACGAATCGTTATGCTGCATTGCAACCTCAACATAAATATTGTCTTTTTTTCCTTCAAAATAGAGAACATCATTATAAATTGGTGTTTTGCTTCGATTCAAGTATGTAACAAATTCTTTGATTCCACCTGCATAATGAAATTCTTTTTCTTTTATTTCTTCTTCTCTTTTATCTCTTAATACAATTTTGAGATTTTTAGTAAGAAAAGCCATTTCTCTCAATCTTTGTTTTAAAATATCATAATCATAGACTGTTTCTTCAAAAATAGTATCATCCGGCAAAAAAGTAACCATAGTTCCGGTTTTATCTGCAGGACATTCTCCGATCACTTCCAATTTCTGTACAACATGACCCTTTTCATAACGTTGTTTATAAATTTTTCCTTCTGAAAAAATCTGAACCTCAAGCCAATTTGAGAGAGCATTTACAACAGATGCTCCTACTCCATGAAGTCCACCGGATACCTTGTATCCTCCACCGCCAAATTTTCCACCTGCATGAAGAATCGTAAATACAACCTCAACAGCCGGAATTCCTGCTTTATGATTAATTCCTATAGGAATACCTCTTCCATTATCAACAACTGTTATTGAATTGTCCTCATTAATTGAAACATCGATCGTATCACAATAGCCTGCCAATGCTTCATCTACAGAATTATCCACAATTTCGTAAACAAGATGGTGTAACCCTCTTGAAGATGTACTTCCGATGTACATACCCGGTCTTTTTCTGACTGCTTCTAGTCCTTCCAGTATTTGTATTTGGTCTGCTCCATACTCTGTACTCATGAGTCTTACCTCCCAGTGCTCTATCATCAATTAATTTTCATTTACAATAATTCCATTTATAATTTTAAACACTTTATTGACATGAATTCTATTATTAATAAATTCATCTAATCCTGTACAGGTAATAATGGTTTGTATATCACCTATACTGTTTAATAAATAATTTTGACGGTTGCTGTCAAGTTCTGATAATACATCATCCAATAATAAGATTGGCGGATTACCGGTTAGATTTTTTACCAGTTCTATCTCTGATAATTTAAGAGAAAGGGCTACAGTTCTTTGCTGACCCTGAGAACCGAATTTTTTAACATCTATATCATCAATCAAAAATATAAAATCATCTCTATGTGGGCCAACAGAAGTCATTTTATAACGAATATCTTTTTCCCTGTTTAGCATCATCTGATTTTCATATTCTTTTACATAAACGTTAGGAGCATATAGTATTTTTAATTCTTTTTCTTCACCTGACAATTTCTGATGAATATCATTAATGATTTCATTTAACTGGCTTACAAATAATTCTCTTCTTTCAATGATCTTACTTCCAAGAGAAATTAATTGATTATCCCATATATCCAATGTATCCTTTAATTCAGGATGCATCCATATATCTTTTAACAAAGTATTTCTTTGATTTACAATCTTATTGTAATTAGATAAATTAGAAAGATATACCTTATCAAGCTGGCATAATTCCAAATCCATAAATCTTCTGCGATCACTTGGACTGTTTTTTATAATTGACAAATCTTCAGGAGAAAATAAAATAATATTTACAATACCAAGTAATTCACTTGCTTTCTTAATTTGATTACTGTTTATGGCAATTGCTTTTGATTTGCTTTTTCTCAAATGCATATCAATTTTGTAATCTATTCCGTTTTTTACAATATAACTTCTTATATGAGCTTCGTCATTTCCAAATAGAATAACGTCTCTGTCTTTACTGCCCTTATGAGATTTTGTAGTTCCTAAATAATAAATTGATTCCAAAATATTTGTTTTTCCCTGTGCATTATTTCCATATAAAATATTAATACCCTCATCAAATTCTATAGAAAGATGCTCATAATTTCTGTAATGATCCAGTTCTAAAGATTTAATAATCATTCATTTTCTACCCTTATTGAATTATTGTTATATTCTACAATATCTCCGGAACGAATCTTTTTTCCACGTTGATATTCTGTTTCACCATTTACCTTCACAAGTCCATCTTGTATCATGATTTTAGCATCTACACCGGAGTCTGCCATTCCTGACAATTTTAATACTTGTCCAAGTTTAATAAATTCATCTTTTATTTTTACAATTTCCATAACAAACTCCTTTTATAGAATATAATTAGTTCACATTATTAAAATTCAAAGGCAAAATCAAATAAGTATAGTTTTCTTTATCGTCTTTAATAAAGCAAGGAGCCTTTGGATTAACAAGATAAATATTAATTTCTTCATCATCAATGACACGAAGTGCATCAATTAAAAACTTAGGATTAAAGCCAATCAAAATGTCTTTTCCCTGCTTATCAATATCTATTTCTTCATTCATTGAACCAACTGTAGAATTAATCTTTAATTCCATTGCATTATCGGCAATATTGATAATAATAGGCTTTTTATCTCCTTCTTTAATCAATAATGTTGCACGATCAATACAACTATATAATTCTTTTTTATTAATCTTTATTTTAGTCTCATAATCATTTGACAGCATTTGACTTATTTTAAAATACTCGCCCTCTATCAAACGGGAAACTACCACTGTATGATTAAATTCAAATACAATATGTTTATCAGTAAAGAAGATTTCTACATTCTGATCTGTTTCACCTGATAATATCTTACTGATTTCGTTTAGTGTCTTTCCCGGAACTACTACCTTTTTACTTTCATAAGAATTCTTAAGCTCTATTTTACGAATAGAAATTCTATATCCATCTAAAGAAACTACTTTTAATTCATTTTCATTGATTTCAAAAAGTTCACCAGTCATCAATTTATTATTTTCGTTATCAGAAATAGAAAAAATAGTCTGTCTGATCAATTCTTTTAATGTAAACTGAGAAATCATTACTCCTTCATTTTTCTCTATTTCCGGAAGATAAGAAAAGTCTTCACCTGATTTTCCTATAATATTAAACTTTGCTTTTTCGCATGTAATGGTTGCCTTATAATTTTCATCTATTTCAAGTGTAATATCATTGTCAGGAAGCTTTCTTACTATTTCTGAAAATATTTTAGCATCCAAAGCAACAATACCTTTTTCAATGATTTCTCCTTCAATGATTGTTTCAATACCAAGCTCCATATCATTGGCTGTTAATTTAATTTCATTATTTGAAGCATTAATCAATATACATTCCAATATAGACATGGTTGTTTTAGAAGGTACTGCTTTAGAAACAATATTAACTCCATTTAATAAGTTAGGCTTTGAACAAATAATCTTCATGTGTATAAAATCCTCCATTCATAAAATACAAATAAATAATAAAGAAATTAGTAATCATAGTAATAGTAGCTGTGAATAAGTGGATAATCCTTTTTAACCTCTTAATATCAAGTCTTAACAAAATAATAAGTATGTTAAAAATGAAGTAATAACTTTTTATAAGTCAATAGTTATCAACATAGAAAAATAATCAATTAATTTATAAACAGTTCATCAAAGGATTATAAACATCTGTATGTGCATAATTAATTAGGATTGATCTTCTTCAGTAAGATGTCAATGGTTGCTTTAAGAGAAGAATTTTCCTCTATTTCAGCTGCTACCTTTTTATGACCGTGTATAATTGTTGTATGATCCTTTTTACCAAGAAGTTTTGCTACAGAAGTCAAAGGAGTATCTGTCATTTCTCTGCAAAGATACATTACAATTTGACGTGGAACTACAACTTCAGAATTTCTTTTCTTTGATAAAATATCTGAAGGTTGAATATTAAAATGTTCAGAAACTACTTCAATGATAAATTGAGGTGTTATTTTCTTAGGAAGATTAGGAGATATAATATCTTTTAATGCTTCCTCAGCAAGTTCCATATTAATTTCTCTTTTTTCAAGATTAGAAAAAGCAATTAATTTATTAAGAGCACCTTCTAATTCTCTAATATTTGATTTTACATTATTTGCTATATATTTAATAATTTCATCATCTATATCATATCCATCCATTTCTTCTTTCTTTCTGAGAATGGCCATTCTGGTTTCATAATCAGGAGATTGAATATCAGCGATAAGACCCCATTCAAATCTTGAACGAAGTCTTTCTTCCAGAGTTTCCATATCCTTTGGTGGTCTGTCTGAGGAAAGAATAATTTGTTTTTTTTCACCATGTAATTGATTAAAGGTATGAAAAAATTCTTCCTGTGTACTTTCTTTTCCTATGATAAATTGAACATCATCGAGCAGTAATACATCTACATTTCTATATTTATCACGAAATTTAGACATTGCCGTAGGTGAATTATTACCGATTCTGATCGTTTCGATTACTTCATTTGTAAAGGTTTCAGAAGTTACATATAGAACTTTTGCATTTGGATTATTATTAATAATAAAATGTGCAATTGAATGCATTAAATGAGTTTTACCAAGACCAACTCCTCCATATAAAAAAAGAGGGTTGTATATTTCTCCTGGTGATTCGGCAACTGCAAGAGCAGCAGAATGAGCGAATTTATTATTTCCGCCGACTACAAATGTATCAAAAGTATATTTTGAATTTAAATTTGCCTTTTCACATTCGGTGCTGTTTTCAGATTTAGAAATACCCTTTGATTTATTTGCTTTTGCAATATCTTTTTCTAATATAAATTCAACTTCATATACCTTGTGCATTGTTTCTGCAATTGCAACCTTAAAAGGCAAAGAATATTTATTACTAATATAAGTCAGGGAATGTTCTTGATCGGAAGGTATTAAAATAGTAACAAAATCGTCCTTCACACTAAATAATTTCAGTGGAAGAATCCATGTATTATATGAAATATCAGAAAGATCATGTTCTTTTCTGAGTGATTCTTTTATTTCATTCCATTTCTTTTCAAACGCTTCCATTGCAAATTCTCCCAACATAAAAATCTATCCTTTTCTATATTAAACTACTTTCAGAAAAGTTTCAATGTTTTATTATTTTCAAATTTTAACTCTTTGATTATATTTAGTTAACATATTATTGAGTTATATTTTGATTATGTGAATGAAGTAAAAAAATGTATATTCACATAAAAATAATCGATTTTATGACGTTTGTATTATATTATACAGGTTTTATTAACAATAAAAAAATGATTTATCCACAATATATTCACAGTCTGTGGATAATATTATGTAAATTAAATTAAAAATGTAATAAATACTATATCTTGTACTTGACGGAAAGAGGTGAATTGAATATAATTGAAATGATGTTTTCTGACGAAATATCAAAAAAGTTAATTATTTGAGTCATTCAATTATAGAAGGAGGTGCCTAACTATGAAAATGACATTTCAACCTAAAAAGAGATCAAGAGCTAAGGTTCACGGATTCAGAGCAAGAATGAGTACTCCGGGCGGAAGAAAAGTTTTAGCTT
>CAZABT010000055.1:0-17289 GCA_964483395.1 uncultured Lachnospiraceae bacterium | reverse complement strand
CTGTCATAAAGCTCTGGCAGAATGCCATAACCTCTCTGTCTGATTTGCCCTTAGGATCAAAGTCAGAGCCGCCCTTACCGCCTCCGATTGGAAGCCCTGTCAGGGAATTTTTGAAAATCTGCTCAAAGCCCAGGAACTTGATAATACCAAGGTTTACTGAAGGATGAAGTCTGAGACCGCCCTTGTAAGGTCCGATTGCAGAGTTGAACTGCACACGAAAACCATTGTTTACCTGAACCTGTCCCTTATCATCTACCCAAGGTACTCTGAACAGCAGTTGTCTTTCCGGTGTTACAATTCTCTCAAGTAATGCATCTTTTCTGTATGCATCCTCATTTGCTTCAATTACGACTCTTAATGACTCCAAAACTTCCTTGACTGCCTGATGGAATTCCGGCTGTGATGGGTTTTTCTCTACCACCATGTTAAACACTTCATCAACGTATGACATTTTTAATTCCTCCTAATTTGGTATAAGATTGATTCAGTTCCCCGCTTGTCAGTACCGATGTACTAACAAAAAAAGCATCAATAGACATAGAAACCCTATGCCTGTAGACGCCTTTGCCTAATGCAGATTATATAACACCTTGCATTGATTGACAAGTCCTTTTTTTATTTTTCTCTATTCTTTTCTCTGTTGGTTTTCTCTGTTTATAAATATTGTTTCAGACGCTCAATGCTTTTTTCTTCAAAATCCATCAATTCCTTAGCCAGTTCCACAGCATACTTTCCGGCAGCCTCATTGTGATTGATGGCCTTGCACATATCCGTAATACCCCTGTTGCTTCCCTGAATTACAAGTTCTGCCACATGACTGGTGCTTGTATTCAGAGCCGTATTCATATGAATGCCGGCTTTCAGCATTCCTGTTCCGACGGCACTTGTCTGTCCCGGATGTTCTCCTGCCTCCTGCAGCATTCCTCTTGCACGATTCTTATATTCCGTATATTTTAATGCCTGCCTGTTCAAATCCAGCAGCAGCCTGTCGTCATACACCTTTCCGCCAATTGTCTGTATTGCCTCTAGACCCATCTGGGCACCCTTTTGTACCTCTCTCAGCACATTTCTGTCCTCACGTGTCAAAGCGATCACTCCTTTATCCATTTTGAACTCATTCCCATTGTGCCCATGAACCGTCAAAGTTATACTCCCTTTGAAATTTCAACAGAAACACTTTCACACAAAAAACCCGGAACTTTGTCCGGGTTTTAAAATCTAAACTATTCTTAATTGGTCTACTCTACGAAATCCGCTTTTACATACGCAGTTGATCCCTTATAGGTAATCTTACACCAATCGCCTGATTTTTCAAGCAGATCAAACTGTTCTCCGCGATAGGCCACACCAAGCTTATTGCCTGTCTCACTTGCAGATTCTCTGATATTGACGGTTTCTTTAACAGTCACCTTGCCGGAAGCAGTTGCCGTGGTTGCAGATGCATTACCGGTCTCTCCAGCTGCTTCTGTCCCTTCACCATCTGTCGTTCCTTCAGAGGTCTCACCCTCAGGAGCAGCCGCTGCATCTACAACCTCCAAAAATTCGGTTTTTATAAATGCCTCTGTTCCGTTATAATCAATCTTGCTCCAGCCGTTCTCAAGCGCTTCTAGCTGTGTAAAGGTATCTCCGATTTCAGCCTTGCCCAGAGCATCCGATTCCGTACTTGCAGATTTTCTGACATTGACTTTATCAATTGCTTTTACGGTGATCACACTCGGCACCTCTTCTTCTACCGGAACCTCTTCCTCTGCCGGCTGTGCCGCTGCAGCCGCTGCCGCAAGTGCATTCTTCACTGCTGTATTGATCTGTTCCTGAAGTCCGCTGACCAAAGTCGACAATGCCTGGTCTGACGCAACTGCATCATCGTATTTCGTCTGAACTTCTTTCAAAAGTTCTACTACATCGTCCTGCACAGAAAGCGCCTTGAAATATTCCTCGGTCTGTGCATCCGCTTCTTCTTTATTGATATATAACGCACCGGACTCATTCGTGCACACATAGACTGAGGTCAATGCCGGTGCCAGCGTATCTATATCCTTAAACTTAATATCATATCCGACAATTGCCAAATAGGAATTGGGTTCCGGTCCTATCTTCGTGTATACTTTATAATTCTGAAAACCATCATAATACTTCGCAGTCTCCTGAATACGGATTCTTTCTTCATCTGTCAGTGTATTACTCAAGGAAGCCATTGTATCGGCATCTCCTGCCGCCATTGCAGAACAATAATTCTCCAACAGTGTATTAACGGCCGGATATGCATCCACCTCGTATTTATCGGTCGGAACCTCTATGCCGCTCTCAACAGCCGCTTCCGCAGCTTCAGTTCCGGCATCGTCTGTTTTCTTCTTTCCATTCAATGCAAATACAATCAATAAAACAACTAAAACAACAAACAAACCACCCACAATAAAATATCGATAATATTTTGCAAAGAACTCTCTTATCCCGTTATTAGCCATGCCCATATATAATACATCCTTTCATATGACTTGCCATGAATAACTGCCCAACAATCAGGCAATGCACCCGAGAGGATTCGAACCCCCGACACGTGGCACCGGAAACCACTGCTCTATCCCCTGAGCTACGAGTGCAAGGGCGAAATCTGATATTCTGATTTCGCACATGTTTAATAATACCATAGCATAGAGAAAAATTCAAATGAAAATATTGTGAATATTACGAACTTATTACATACTCATTACTTCATGCTTGTCCCGCGAGTAATAATATACATGATCAGCAAGGATTTCTTCTGCTTCCACCTGCGTTGCATTGACCTCCTTTACCATCTGCGTCAGCCTTTCATAGCCATCCTGTTCCTGTGTCGGCACAAGTATCACCTCGTGAATGCTGCTCGGAATAATAAAAAGATCCTGATGAAGTCTTTCCGCGAACTCCGCCAATATGTCATGATACAATAAGCATGCCGCACCATTGAGATTCTCCAGATTGGAAAACACATACATGGATATTCCGTTCTCTGCATCGTCTGCGGCATGCATCATACACATGGCAAATTCTGCAATATCCTTCTCATCCGGACACTCTACACCGGCCTCTGCACATTCCTGCAGCAATTCCTCCCGCAAATTTTCCACGAGCATTTCTCTCATGATTTCTTCCATACCCTTGATCTGATAACCGAGCAAATGTCTTGTGTTTTTTCCGGCTGCCTGATAAACATCCTCCACAGTTACATTCCACATTGCCAGATGGCGATTATAAATCAGGATTGTTGCCGATCCGATTTCATCATGCAGTACCATACAATAAAAAATAATAGCAAGATCCAAATACCTTATATGTGGTACTTCACGCAGCAGTTCCTCATTCTTGTCATAGCTGATCAGCTTACACAGCACTCTCTTTCGTACCTTCTCGAAATCTGCAAAAAAGTCGATGTTAACATTTAGGCTCAGCTTATTCTTATCATACTTGCGAATAATGTCCGCAACAATCGCACTGATTGCTTTTCCTTTTTCATATTCCGCATAATATCCCTCCAAATAAATGGTCGGAGAAACATTTCCACCCTGCGGCATAATTGAAATTCCATGCAGCCTGACAGCATTATTTTTCAAAACCGTCCCATAAGAAACGACAGCTGCATCCCCTACATAGTCCTCCACACTCTTCTTGATTTGTTCTATAAACATTTCATATTTCATACCTTCTTTACCTTCCCTTCATGATTTCGGGCAAAAAAACAATAGGAAAGACCTGCTCTCCTATTGTCATCACAAAGAAAAAATAAATCGGTATGCCTGTCCTCTTATACTCTGGACAAATACTCACCTGTTCTGGTATCGATTTTAATCTTATCGTTCTGCTCTACAAACAGCGGGACATAGACTGTTGCGCCTGTCTCTACGACTGCCGGCTTAGTAGCGCCCTGTGCCGTATCACCCTTAAATCCGGGTTCTGTCTCCGTGATTTCAAGTTCCACGAATAGCGGAGGCTCGATTGCGAACACACTTCCATTGTGTGAACATACCTTAACCGTCTCATTTTCCTTGACAAATTTCAATGCATCGCCCACTGCCTCGGCTGACAAAGCAATCTGCTCATAGGATTCCGTGTTCATAAAGTTGTAAAGATCACCGTCTGCATACAGATACTGCATGTCATTTCTATCGATACGCGCGGCCGGGAATTTCTCCGTTGGTCTGAAGGTCTTCTCAACCACACCACCACTCTTGATATTTTTTAACTTTGTTCTGACAAAGGCTGCTCCTTTGCCCGGTTTTACGTGTTGAAACTCAATAATCTGATAGATATTATTATCCATCTCAAGTGTCAAGCCATTTCTAAAATCGCCTGCTGATATCATGTAGATATTCCTCCTTAAATACGTTCCGTTAATAATTCTTTACTAGTTTATACTATATGAACGCATATTTCAACAACTTTTTTTGTTGAAATCAATCAGCCAGTCAATTGCCTCCAAATATCCGTTGAAGCCATGCCCCTTGATCAACAGATTACAAGCCGCCGCTGTAACCGTCTTGTGACGCCATTCCTCTGCTCTCTCCGTGATATCAGAAATATGAACCTCTACCTTCGGAGTGGGTACAGAATTCAAAGCATCCATCAATGCATAGCTATAGTGTCCGAAAGCACCCGGATTGATCACAATGCCCTTGACCTCCTCCTCATAATAGCTTTCTTGTATCTTATCAATGATCGCGCCCTCATAATTGCTTTGGAAGGTCTCCACCAGAATATTCTCCTTAGCCCCTTTTTTTGCAATCATCTGGCACAGAGAATCATAATCCTCCCTGCCGTAAACATCCACCTCACGAATCCCTAAAAAGTTCAGATTTGGTCCGTTAATGATTAAAATCTTCATACTATGATATCGCTTCCCTTCTGCTATATTAAGCGTACAATTTCCTGTACGATACTCTCTACCGTCATATGATCTGCGGCAATGGTGATATCCGCAAGTGACTGATAGGTCGGAGCCCTGAGTGCAAGCAGCTTATAAATCATTTCAGTCGCATCATCCCCTGAGAGCAGCGGTCTTCTGCTGTCGCCTCTCAGCCGGTCTATGACTGTTTGCTCGCTTACTTTTAAGTATACCACTTTTCCACACTTTTTCAAATACTTATGATTACCGGCTGTCATAGGCAGGCCGCCGCCCACGGAAAGTACAGTATGCTCCATCGTTTCAGACACTTCTTCCATGATCAGAGTCTCCAATTGTCTGAAGTATCCTTCTCCGTTCTGTGCAAAAATATCTGCAACCGTCATGGACTCTCCTTCTTCGATCAATTGATCCGTATCCGCAAACGTATACCCCAGCGTTTGTGCAAGCAGTTGCCCCACCGTTGTCTTTCCTGAGCCCATAAATCCAATCAGTACAATATTGTTCATCCGATCAGCCCTTCCTCCGTCAGCATGCCCAGCAGTTCCTCTGTTACTTTCTGTGATACGGTCGTTTCATTCCAAAGTTCATAGGAAGCAATTGCCTGATAGACTAACATTCTGCTTCCATTCATTGTCTGTATGCCCTCCCGTGCCGCAAGCTGCATATATTTTGTCTGTTTTGGCGTATAGATCAGATCTACTGCACACTTTAATTTACGATAAAAGCCTTCTGCCTCTAACACGACCTCATCCACATGTGGAAAAAGACCTACGGATGTACATTGAAATGAAATCCAGTCTCTTCCGGGTATTTCTTCATATGCATCCAGTCTAAGAGTCTGTATATGCACACGTTCTGCATTTCGGCTGTATTTTCTGACCGCCTCCGCAATATTGTCCGCTTTCTCAATGTTTCTGTTCAGTATATACAATTCCCGCACGCCGTCTGTCGCGCACATCATCGCGGCTGCCCGTGCCGCCCCGCCTGCTCCGAGCAAAATCACGCGCTCCCCGGCCAAAGAAACTCCTGCTTCCTTGATTTCACGTCTGAGTCCCGTAACATCTGTATTGCAGCCTTTATAGCCCCGCTCTGTCCTAATCAGTGTATTGACCGCTCCAATGCCCACGGCTTCCTCCTCTGTCTCTGCCAGAACATCCAGGACTGCACTTTTATACGGAACCGTCACATTCATTCCCACAATTCCAAGTTCATAGGCGCCTTTGACAGCCGCAGAGATATCTCCCTGCACCTCAAACGGTACGTAAATCAAATCCTGTCCAAGCTTTTCTGCCAGAAAATTATGAATTTTAGGTGACAGAGTATGTCGAACAGGATTACCGATAATACCAAGGATTCTTGTATTTCCGTCTACTTCACGCATGTTTTCATCCTCTTTTCATAGAAATACAGTACAACTCGTTCAAGTACACGCTTCAGCACAATCTGTATCTCTTCCTTTGGATGAATCGGTTTCACAAGTATGCTTCGCAGCCCGGCATTTTTTGCTCCCCATATATCTGTAAAGAGTTGGTCTCCGATCAGTATTGTCGTATCTGTGTCACTGCCCATCCGCTCCATTGCCTGCAGATAGCCTGCAGCTCCCGGTTTATTTGCCTTATATATATATTCTACCTGTACTGCATCGTTAAACATCTTCACTCGCGGCTCCTGATTGTTGGATAAGAGCAGGATTCGGAACCCCAGCTCCTTGAGATGCTGAAATAATGCAATACTCCTCTCATCCGCAGGCGCGCCATGCGGAACAAGCGTATTATCTATATCAAAAATCAATCCTCTGTAGCCGGCTCTGTATAATCCGTCATAATCAATCACATAAGCTGAATCCATATATTCATCCGGATAGAATTTTGCAAACAATCCATTCTTTCCGGGCTTTGTCTCATTCAATACAATCGCTGTGAAAATCAATGCACATCCGACTGCCATCCGGCCGCTCATGACTTCATGCAGGAAAAGTGCCGAACACAATACTCCGAACACTGACTCTGTCGACATCAAGAGAGAGGCCGTCGCCGGACGCAGATACTTCTGGCATACATTCTGCAGCAAAAAAGCGATCATCGTAGAAAACAATCCCAAATATAACATGGATATGAGCACGGAGCTGTTCTGCAGTGCCTCAATCGGGAAGCTGCCACCTGTCACCGCAGCCGTAATCCACGAATAGACCGCAGCAAAAACCATCTGCAAAACGGCAATCAGAACCGGATCATCCGTCTCTGTATACTGATCAATATAAATAATCTGAAATGCGAATAAAATGCCGCATGCCAATGTCAGTCCATCTCCTATATTAATGCTGAAATCGCCATCCAGCGTCAGCAGTCCGATGCCTGCAATTGCAATAAAAGCTGCCGTCACACAATAACGATCCGGCTTTCCCTTTCCCAATATCCATCCAAAAAACGGAACTACAACCACATAAACCGTAGTCAAAAATGCATTTTTTCCTGCTGTTGTATAGTCACATCCGATGGTCTGCAGATAATAGGCCGCAAACAAGAACGCCCCTACCAATGCACCATGTCTGAGCACCGTCCATGTCACATGTCTCATTCGCTTCAGAAAAACAAGCGACAGCATAACCCCTGCTATTGTAAATCGAAATGCAAGCATATAAATTGGTGATACATAGTCCAGTGAATTTTTAACAACTACAAAAGCAAAGCCCCATATAAATGCCGTTCCCAGCAATCCCAAGCCCGCAAACAGTTTTATCTTCCCTTTGATCTTCTGACCCATTCTTCCGATACTCCCTTATCACATTATCAACTCATTCTATCAAATCAGCCTGCTTCTGTAAACAAAAATCACTGTACATCATGAAATGCGCAAAGCATGGTTCTCCTTTGTCGGATACACCACAGTAAAAAGGACAAATCGAATATCGATTTGTCCTTCGCAAAGAGGGATTATCTAAAACATTTCTGTCGGAAACTTCTGAAATACCAGTCCATCAGCATCATTGACAATGTTGCTTCCCGAACCGACAAAATATTGATACTGCTCCAGCATGGAGTCCTTCTTCATATCTGAAATGGCCTTTTCCACATCCAACCCGGCAAGTGAGCTGTCACGTCCCACCAAATTGATCTCTTCATCCCTGTTAAATTTCAGAGAGATATCCTGCAGTTCCGAAGTCTTGCTTCTCTCTGCCAGACCGGATTCCTGCATGGGTGATAATGTCGATAAGGTACTTTGTTCCTGTGATTCCTGTGGTCTCTGTTCTTCTCTGCCCTGTACACTCGGTTGCTCTGAGCCTGTACTAACGCTGGGGACATCCTGTCCGACTGTCGGTATCCTGCTAAGTGCATTTTGCGTTTGATAGCTTTGGAACAAATCATATTGACCGCTCAATCCATTGATTGCCATATGAATCATTCCTCCTTCATCTAAAATGATTAACATAATCAGTTACTTGTAATTATACCGCAACTGATTTGTGTTTGCAATCAATTTATCGACATAAGGCGCTCTTTTCTTAACGTTTTCATCAAAAATTCACAAAATACCTGTTTTTTTCAATGGTACTTATGGACTACTTGAAGTTCTATCCATTGTCTTCCGCTATTCCGGCAGAAGACAACAATTGTTTCGTATAAGGATGCTGCGGATGAAAATAAACCTCGTCCGTCGCCCCCTGCTCCACAACCTCACCCTGTTTCATAACCATGACGCGGCTGCAAAGCTGATAGACCACCTTGAGATCATGTGAAATGAATAGCATGGCAATTCCAAGATCATGATTGATCTGTCTCAGCAGTTCAATGATCTGCGCCTGTACAGTCACATCCAATGCAGATACCGGCTCATCCGCAATCAAAAGCTGTGGATTCAGCACCAATGCAAGTGCAATGCATATCCTCTGCCGCTGTCCTCCTGATAATTCACTTGGATAGCGTTCCGCAAATTTCTCATCCAGTCCAACCCGCAGCAGTCTGCGCATCACCTTGGCATTTCTGTCTGCATCTGTCATCCCACCACGTATACGCAAGGGTTCTTCGATGATCCAGCCGATTTTTTTACTGGGATTAAGCGACCCATAGGGATCTTGAAATACCATCTGTGGATGTTCAGAATGATGTATAATGCTCCCCTCGGTATCCTTGACCATACCGAGCACTGCCTTGCCAAGCGTAGATTTTCCACAGCCGCTCTCTCCAACCAGCCCTACGATTTCACCTCGTTCCATCAAGAATGAAACATCCTTCAAAATCTGTTTGCGCGCTTTTGTGCCTGCAAACAGGCTTCCTTTTTCTCTGTAATATGCATTTAAATGATTGACCTCTAATATCCTGTCTGCCATAGGACAACACTCACTTTCTGATGATCTTTGGAATCGCCTGTATCAGATTCTGTGTATATGCTTCCTGCGGATGACGGAAGATGTCCTCTGTCTTCCCCTGCTCCACAATTCTTCCCTGATACATCACGATCACACGCTCGCACAGCTGTCTGATCAAGCTCAAGTCATGGGATATAAAAAGAATTGCCGTATTCTGTTTGCGGTTGATGCGTCTCAAAAGTTCTATAATCTGTGCCTGCACTGTTACATCAAGTGCTGTTGTTGCCTCATCGGCAATCATCAGCTTCGGCTTGCAGATGATTGCCGCCGCAATCATAACTCTTTGACGCATGCCGCCCGATAATTCATGCGGATACATCTGATAGACCTTTTCCGGTTTTTCCAATTCCACATCCCGAAGAGCTTCGAGCGCCTTTTCATACCGTTCTTCTTTGGTCATGCCTGTATGAATCCGCAGGCTCTCCTCTACCTGCCAACCTATTTTCTTAACCGGATTTAACGAAGTCATCGGCTCCTGAAAAATCATGCTGATTTCGTTGCCCTGCAGACTGCGCAGCTTAGTCCTCTCACAAGTCAGCAGCTCTGTTCCGTTGAATACGATCTGCCCCCGCTTCTGCATATCATGTCTGGAAAGTAAGCCGGCAATTGCAAGTGCCGTCATGGTCTTTCCTGATCCTGATTCTCCTACGATGCCTACAATATCGCCTGCATCCATGTGCATATCAAAATCAAATACAACTGTCTCCGGAATCAGATGGTCATGAAATTCTATGTTTAAATCTATTACATCCAGCATTTATGACCTCCTCTTCAGTCCTTCAGACAGCAGGGCAAACCCAAGTATCATCAATACGATCATCAAGCCCGGAAACAATGCACACCAAGGCGCCGAAAACATAAACGCCTGTGACTCCGACAGCATTCTGCCCAGACTGGCATCAGGTGGCTGCACACCGATTCCCAAGAAGCTCATACCTGCCTCTGCAAGCACCGCATTATTAAATCCAATGATCACAGATGACAGCAGTACCGGCCATGCATTCGGAAGTATATGGACAAACATGATCCTCACAGCGCCTGCTCCCATCAGCTTCGCGCTCTGCACATAGTCCAGATTTCTGTAGTGGATGAACTCTCCGCGTACAATGCGTGCAAAGCTTGGTATGAATACAATTCCAAGTGCAATGATTACATTATATTTGCCGCTTCCCATAATGCTGATAAACACAAGCGCTACCAAAATGCTCGGAAAAGCAAGTGCCGCATCATTAAAGCGCATCAGTATCTCATCTGCTGCTCCTCCGTAATATCCTGTCACGGCCCCCAGTACCGTACCGATCCCCGCTCCGATTCCGACCGTACATAAGGCGATCAGCAGTGTCGTTCCTGTGCCCTTGAGGATACGGCTGAAAATATCCCTGCCGAAATTATCACACCCCATCAGATGACGCAGTGATATTCCCGCAAACTTATCCGCAGTATTCATGGTTTCCGGATCATATGGCGTATAAACAATACCCAACAGCACCAGAAATACAATCATTCCTGTCAAAGCAGCTCCTATATAGAAATTATAATCCTTCTGTTTCCTGTTCACGGCTATTGTCCTCTCACTCTTGGATCAAGCACCTGGTATACGATATCTACAATAAAATTGATTACAATGACAATGACTGCTATGCACACGATGATTGCCTGCACCACCGGATAATCTCGATTGGCAATGGAGGTGATAAGCAACCGGCCAAGTCCCGGAATTGAAAATACCTGTTCGATGATGATAGAGCCTGCAACAATATCTGCAAGAGTCATACCCAAAAAAGTCACAACCGGTATCATGGCATTTTTCAATACATGGTGATACAGCACCCCGCTTGTCCTGTTTCCACGGCTGTAGGCCGTACGCACATAGTCCAGCTTCATCTCCGACAGCAGGGAACCCTGCAGCATCTTTGTTGCCATCGCCATCTTCGGAACAGCAATCGCCACAGCCGGGAAGAACAGATAGCCAATAAACCCTCCCGGATTGGATGCATAAGAAACATAACCACCTGGTGTAAACAGGTGCAGCACGATTCCAAACAAATAGGTGAAAAGGATGCCCATAAAAAAGGGTGGAACCGACATTGCGATCTGATTTAGTACATTGATGACTTTCGTTGCCGCTCTGTCCTTATGCTTCGCGGTATAAATACCAAGCGGTACTGCTCCTGCTATAATCAAAAGGAACGACATGAACGTTAAAGTCAGGGTAATCGGCAGCTTGCCCGCCAGCATACTGCTGACAGACATGTTGTAGCTGTAAGAGGTGCCCATGTCTCCAAAGAAGAACTCCCGCAGCCATACAAGATATCGCACCGGCATAGGCTGATTCAGCCCAAGCTTGTCCTGCAATGCTGCAATCTTCTCCGGAGTTGCCTGTGTACCCAGCATTTTGATGGCTGGATCTCCCGGTATGATCTGAAAAGCAAAAAAGGCGAGGAAGGACACAAGCAATAAAGTTAATATCAAGGTCAATAACTTCTTTGCAAAGTATCTCATACCATCGCCTCTTTCTAATGTTTAAAGCTGTTCTTTCAGCTTAATCTTACTCATATCCTGTACATACAACGGATAGAACTCATATCCTTCAAACCGATCATTCAAAGCCACAAACTCTGCCATGTCCTGAATATATACGCTTGCCGCATCCTCTGTCAGAATGGCTTCCAGCTGCTTATACAGCTTCGTCTGCTGCTCCGGGTCATTACATGTGATCACATCCGCATAGACCTTATCATATTCCGCATTGCTGAAATTTATGAAATTATTGCCTGCCTGGGATTCAAATCTGTCCAACAGGGCTCTTGCCGTTAATTCCGCAGCATCTACGCCGATCACAGTAGCTTCATAATTGCGGTCTGCATATACATCGGACAACCAGCTGCTCCATTCCACCAATTCAATTCTGGCATCAATATTGATTGCCTTGAGCTGCTCGATCAATACCTGTGCTGTGTCAATGTGCGGCTGATAATTACTCGGCACCGTAATGGTCATGGAAAATCCATCCTCATATCCGGCTTCCTTCATCAATGCCTTTGCCTTGTCAATATCCTGATTGTATACCTCTGCAAGTTCAGGCATGTAATACTTGCCAAAGGCCGGAAACATCGAACTTCCGATTTCCGTTCCCTTTCCGTCAAAGGTCAGATCGAATATCTCCTGCTGGTTTACCGCATAACACATTGCCTGGCGAACTCTGATATCATCAAATGGCTCTGCCGCATTGTTCAGATATAATGCCTGTACCAGATTCATCGTACCCTCATAGACATCAAAGCCTTCGCCTAACTCGTTAATCTGTGCAGAGGTCAGCCGTGCATACATGTCGATTGAACCGCCGCGCATATCCATGGTGATCGTATCCGCATTCGGGCACACCTTAAATATCACATTTTCTATATTTGCCGGTGTTCCCCAGTATCCGTCAAACCGCTTTACCACGAAATTCTCCTGTGGGGAACGTAACACATACATGTATGGGCCGGTACCGATCGGGTTTGTATCCGGCTCCGTATTATCTGCCGGAAGGATTGCCGTTGTCATATATGACAGGAAATCATTATTCGGTTCCGATAATACAATCTCTATTGTCCTGTCATCCGGGGTATTAACGCTTTCTATAATAGAATACGCCTCTACCAGCGGTTCCCCGTCTGTGGCATCGGCGCATTTTTCTATGCTGTATTTCACGTCCTCTACCGTAACAGGATTTCCATTGTGGAATTTAATGCCTTCTCTCAGGGTGAATGTGTATGTCTTCTCATCCTCTGATATTGCATATTCGCTTGCTACAGCAGGGTTCAATTCTCCATTTGGATCAGGCTTTACCAAGCCCTCATAAATGTTAAATAATACTTCCTTAGTTCCTGCCGCAACTGCAACGTGTGGGTCAAGACTATCTTCTAGATCCTGTGGTATACCTACCACTATCTGTGAAGAATCACTTGCCTTATCACCTGAGCATCCGCCCAGTGCAATAGTCAGTGTGAGTAACATCATCACCGCGAGAGCACTTCTCATGCTCTTTTTCATGTGTGTTATCTCCTCTTCTAAATAAAAATGGTGTATCGATACCGTAACATTGTATACAATACACCACTTGTTCGTCAAGTACTTTGTTAAAAAAAGAACAATCTTTTTATTCCAATACCTTCTTTAACTCATCCATAAATGTGTTGATGTCCTTAAACTCCCTGTATACAGAAGCAAATCTGACATATGCAACTGCTTCCAGATCCTTCAGTTTATTCATCACCAATTCACCAATAACAGCACTTGGAACTTCCTTTTCTTCCCGGCTGAAAATATCGGTTTCTACCTCATCGATCAGCTGTGTGATCTGTGCTACTGAAATCGGTCTCTTATGACAGGCACGCAATACTCCCGCCTCAATCTTAGAGCGGTCATAAGTCTCTCGGTTGTTGTCCTTTTTAATGATAATCAGGGGAATCGTCTCAACCTTCTCATAGGTTGTAAATCTCTTATCACACTCATCGCACACGCGGCGGCGACGGATGGAATTATTGTCGTCAGCAGGACGACTGTCAATTACTCTTGTGTTCTCATGACCACAAAACGGACATTTCATCGTATCTCCCTCTCATTCTCTCTTTTGTTTTCATTACATTTGCATGCAACATCTTATCCTCATCAGTATAAGCCAAGATATTGTATTATGTCAACTCTAACTTTCCATATATATGCCATTTTTATATATTTTCAGAGATTTGGTTTACGTTTTTTCGATTTTATGTTGATTACTGCTTCAATGCTCCTGAATATCCACCAGTATGATGTCCGGGCCAATCTGTTTGATCTGACAGAATGGTATCACACACTCACTTTCCGAGCAGAAAAAATTGCAGATGTTCTTCCGCTCCGGTACGATAATATCTCGGATACATCCGGAGCACACATCAATTTCCAGATCTCCGATATAGCCTAGCTTCTTACAGTTTTTGATATTGATGACTTCCTTTTCCTTCAGGTCAGATAATCTCACAAAAAGCACCTCTATCATCTTTTTATATCTTATGCCGTCAGATAGTTTTTCATGACCTTTAGTGCATTTTTTTCCAATCTGCTGACTTGTGCCTGTGAGATGCCGATATACTCTGCCACCTCCATCTGGGTCTTTCCCTCAAAAAACCTCAATTGAATGATTTCATGTTCCCGCCCGTTCAGTTTTTTCATTGCCTCGCTGAGCGATAACTGCTCAATCCAGTTTTCTTCTTTGTTTTTCTTATCGCTGATCTGATCCATCACATACAGGGTATCACCGCCCTCTGTATAGACCGGTTCATACAGACTCATCGGATTCTGTATGGCATCTAGAGCAAACACCACATCTTCCTTGGAAATACCGATTTCTGCTGCGATCTCCACAATCGTCGGTTCCTTCAGATTCCGCTTAGTCAGTCCCTCGCGTGCATAGATTGCCTTATATGCAGTATCCTTGAGTGATCTGCTGACACGTATTGTATGATTGTCTCTCAAGAATCTTCTGATTTCCCCTATGATCATTGGTACGGCATAGGTACTGAATTTCACATTCAGAGTCGAGTCAAAATTATCAATTGCCTTGATCAGTCCAATGCAGCCGATCTGAAACAAATCATCTACATTTTCATTGCTCCCGGAGAACCGCTTAATCACACTCAGCACCAGCCTTAGATTTCCCTTGATATACTCTTCCCTTGCCGCATGATCTCCTTCCTGTATTCTTGCAAAAAGTTCTTCTTTTTCCTGAGTTTTGAGCAGAGGAAGTTTAGACGTATTCACCCCGCATATTTCGACTTTTCCTTGTACCATTTTGTGAATGCCTCCTATCTAATAAAATCATTCACAAAACAGCCCTAAAATATTCATTGCAGACGCAAACTATTCAAATCTGACAATCTCTTTTTTCAATCTCTTAATGATCTTTTTTTCCAATCTGGAAATATAAGATTGCGAGATACCCAAAAGTGTTGCAACCTCCTTCTGTGTCAACTCCTCTCCGCTCTCTGATTCCAGTCCGTATCTGAGATTCACGATTGTCCTTTCACGATCGGACAGCTTATCAATGGCCCTGCTCAAAAGTGTCCGCTCCACCTCGCTTTCAATGTCCTTGTAAATGACATCTTCCTCCGTTCCCAGAATATCAGACAGCAGCAGTTCATTTCCGTCCCAGTCTACATTCAGCGGCTCATCAATAGACACCTCTAGCTTTGTCTTGGAATTCCGTCTGAGATACATCAAGATCTCATTTTCAATACAACGCGATGCATAAGTCGCAAGTTTAATTTTCTTATCCCTGTCAAATGTATTGATTGCCTTGATCAATCCAATTGTGCCTATGGAAATCAGATCCTCCACACCAACCCCTGTATTATCAAACTTCTTAGCTATGTACACGACCAGCCGCAGATTATGCTCAATCAGAATCGTCTTCGCCTCCTGATCATATTCCGTACCGAGGTCTTCTATCACTTCATATTCCTCATCCGCCTCAAGTGGCGCAGGCAAGACCTCCGCACCTCCTATATAATGAATTTCGCCGGCTTCTCCTCCCAGAATCGGCGGTTTTGCAATCATCTTAAACCGGAAGCATCCCGGCATGGCAATTTTAAATAACATAGTCCTCTCCTCCTGTCTATTGATTCATAAGTTTTGGATGAATGATCAATCCATATACTCCATTTTTTGAAATTTTTTCTTTGCAGACTCCTATGACCGGTTTTTGAACCACCATCATTCCCATGTCGGTTTCTATCCGCATTTCATCTGCCGTAAATCCATGCAGGATGCCACCCGGGTTGCCCACAGAATAGTAAGGGATCACGCGATAATTTTCAGACCTTTGACAGTAATCCAAGTGCTGTGCCTGTTCCTGCCCCAAAATGCTGACCGGACTTCCGCTGATTGGCTCTGTAAGCAGGTTTCCCGTGTCATACAGTCCGTTCACTTCAATTTTATTGTCCAGATACAGGATCTCCACCCGACAAATCCTGTTGGTTCTTCCACGCAGATACTTCCACAACCATTGTAGCGCCATTCCCAAAGCATATGCCGTTCCTGTCAGCAGTATAAAAGCTGTTATGTCTATTTGTCTTTCCCCCACAAAAAAAGGAGTCTGACAAATCCACTCCAAAAATCCACCCATAAGTAATGTGAATCCATATACCAGCAGCATTGCTTTGAGCAGCACATGCAGCCTTCTGATTCTGAATACAAGCCAAAGGATAAAGGTCTTCCCAAGCAAATATGCAATGACAAATCGAATTATATACGGCATATCTGGCAGCAAACACAGGATACAGGTAAGAAGACTCGACAGCATACTTCCGCCTATGATCCTGACCGTACTTGTTCTATAGTGCAGCGTCCTTGCCAGCAGAGAAAGGATGATGTATTCAGGCAGCAGATTCACAAGGAATACTACATCAATATATATTTCATACATAGATACATCTCATCCGCCTCCCTTCAAGTCCGTAATTACTGTCGTGCATTTACTATATCTCATCCGGAATAAAATATTTGTCAAACGATGACGTACAATCAAGAATATATTCTTCTCTGCATATCATTACTGATTGTATAAAATGAAGCATATTTATGGAATGTAATCAGATCTTCGATACTGGAATAGAATTGAATCTTTTACAGGAATTTCTATATATTCCGCTTGACATCTTTCTGGAAAACAGGCACACTATACATACAGAGACTGATGCATGGCTTTCGTTTCTCTCTATGGATGATCCGAAGGTCATTCTGGAGATTATAACGAAGTTTCCGGCATTTATCCCTCTGTACAACGATATTTTTCAATTTCGCCGGGATATCAGGGAGGTGCTGAATATGTTTTCAAAAGAACTGGAAGAAATGGATCGCAACACCATACGCTATATGGTGGAACAACAGCAAGATTTGATTGAGAAGCAGAAGGCTGAACTGGTTGAGAAAGAAGTTGCCCTGGCTGCTAAGGATGTTGAGAAAGAAGCTGCTTTAGCCTCCAAGGACGCTGAAATCAAACAGCTTCGTATAGAACTGG
>CAZABT010000054.1:0-17420 GCA_964483395.1 uncultured Lachnospiraceae bacterium | reverse complement strand
GTGATCTTTAAGAATCATCTTACGAACCGTCTTCTTCTGGTACTGGTACAGAGCTTCACCGATCAACGGCAGCCAATCTTCCTTGTCTGCAAATGCTTCTTCCATTTTATCTCTGATCACACGAATATTCTCTTCGCGCACCTGCTTCTCGTCTGTAAATACTGCAACTTCCATCTCTGCCGGTGTAACAACCTCTCTCATAGCAGCAAACATCTCTTCAGGAATTGCACAGCTTGTATACTCGTGCTTCGGCTTGCCTACCTCTGCTACGATCTTGTTGATAAATGCAATAATCTCCTGATTGATGCCATGAGCCATATAGATTGCTTCAATCATCTTGGCTTCCGGAATTTCATTTGCGCCTGCCTCGATCATGATGACCTTCTCAGCCGTAGATGCAACTGTCAGGTTCAAGTCACCATTCTTCCACTGCTCCTGATTTGGATTAATGACAAGCTGTCCGTCGATCATACCAATCTGTGTCGTTGCACACGGTCCACAGAACGGAATATCAGAAATACTGGTTGCAATCGCTGAGCCAAGCATAGCCACTACCTCAGGACGGCACTCAGGATCAACAGACAATACAAGATTGTTCAGTGTACAGTCATTTCTGTAATCCTTCGGAAACAAAGGACGCATCGGTCTGTCGATGACACGTGATGTCAAAACTGAATTTTCAGATGCCTTTCCTTCTCTCTTGTTAAAGCCACCCGGTATTTTACCTACTGCATATAATTTTTCTTCAAATTCTACACTCAGAGGGAAGAAATCAATTCCTTCTCTGGGCTTTTCCGATGCCGTAGCCGTACATAATACGGTCGTATCGCCATAGTGCATCAATGCTGCACCATTTGCCTGTGCTGCCACTCTTCCTACATCAACTGTAAGAGTACGGCCGCCAATTTCCATGGAATAACTTTTGTACATAATATTCTCCTTTCAATGATGCCGCAGATTCACTCCAAATCACGGCAGGTTCATGGCAGAAGAATTTTTGATTCCGAAACAACTGATGAACACACGAAACACTTCATGCGCTCATCAGTGGTCTCGGTTAGATTCTTCTGCACATTGTAAAATAACAAGTAGGGCGGATTGCTCCGCCCTAAATAAATTATTTTCTGATTCCTAATTTTTCAATCAGTTCACGATACTTCTCAATATCTGTTCTTTTCAGATAATCCAGTAATCCACGTCTCTGACCAATCATCTTGAACAGACCGCTTCTTGAGTGGTGATCCTTCTGATTTGTCTGCAGATGCTCTGTGAGCTCTTGAATTCTGGCTGTCAGAACCGCAATCTGTACCTCCGGCGAACCTGTATCGCCTTCTTTTCTTGCGTATTCCTTCATAATAGCTGTTTTCTTTTCCTTGCTGATCATATTCATATCCTCCTTTTCTTCATTGTAGCGGCTGCCTTCGTAACCGGCTGTGTCCGCCCTGTATCCGCTCTCACTAAGAATCGGTCGGAGTGTCCTGATTCTGAGTGGGGCATTTCATACTTATGCATTGTAGCACACTATTTTCCATCTGTAAAGAGCGCCGTCATTCTTTGTGGTTGCATCTCCAAGCAATTTGCTTTATGATAAAAACACTAAATTATAATAAGAAGGTTTTAAAATGATAGGTCTTGGAACACTTTTGAATACCGGTGTCGTAATTCTTGGCGGCATAGTCGGGCTCTTACTGAAAAATGGGATTCAGGAGGAGCTGCAAAAATCTCTTGTACAGGCTTGCGGTGTAGCGACTATATTTATTGCTGTCTCCGGTGTTCTCTCTAAAATGCTTGTTTTTGAAAACGGTGCTTTTACCACACAGGGCACTATGCTATTGATTTTTTCGCTGGTCATTGGCACTGTCATCGGAGAATGGATTCAACTTGAAGCTCGTATGGATGCTTTGGGTGAGAAAATCAAGAAGGCTGTGAAGCAAGAAAACGACAGCCAGTTTGTGGATGGATTTGTGAGTGTTTCTTTGATTATCTGCGTCGGCGCAATGGCAATTGTCGGTTCCATTGAAGACGGCGTAAGCGGAGACTACTCCATGCTCGCAGCAAAAGCTGTGTTAGATGGCATTATTGTTATGGTTTTCGCATCCACCTACGGAATCGGAGCCGTTTTTTCCGCAGTTCCCGTTTTTCTGTATCAGGGTGCCATTACGTTAGTTGCCGCATTTTGCGGCTCCTTTATCGAAAACACGTTAATAGACCAATTGACACTGGTCGGCTCTGCACTGATATTCTGTGTCGGAGTCAACATCATCTTCGGTAAGAAAATCAAGGTTGGAAATATGCTTC
Organism: uncultured Lachnospiraceae bacterium; assembly: GCA_964483395.1. GTDB lineage: Bacteria > Bacillota > Clostridia > Lachnospirales > Lachnospiraceae > JAAYYM01. Next base: position 15,122 of record CAZABT010000054.1, on the reverse strand, counting down.
CCGCCATTTTGATTCCTATGCTCTATACAGCGTTTCATTTTCAATAATGCTTCTGATCCATCGTTTAAAACACCCTGTAAGTACCACAAGTCCACGGTAGGCCTTAATAGCGGCCTACGGAATAAAATTCACTATCCCCAATGCTCTTGCTTCCGATATTAGCATTTCATTTACCTCATTGCCCGACAATCCCGGCCAAAGTCTGAATTCCGGTTTCTATATCCTCATATCTGACATTACCATATCCGAATACCAGTGTATCCGCATATGGATCAAACTGTCCATCCTGCAGATAATGCTTGCTCATGGCGGTGACCTGAAGCCCCCGTTCCTCTATTTTGCATAATACTTCATCATCAAAGGAAATATCAGAAAATCTTGCTGCAAGGTGCAGACCTGCTTCTTCTCCCAGTATTGCCACCTTATCTCCAAAGGATTTTTTCAGGCAGTCAATTACCCGGTTACGTTTTCTCAGATAAACCTTATGCATATTTCTGATATGACGTTTAAAAGCACCGCTTCTGATAAATTGTGCAAGTGTTCTCTGTTCCAGTACAGGTGAATGAATGTCAGCCGTATACTTTTCTTCCCGCATCACTTCACATAACCGGTCAGGTAACAGCATATAGCCTATTCGAAGGGCCGGCATCAATGTCTTTGAAAATGTCCCTACATAGATTACATGTTCCGGGTCCAGATGCTGCATTGACTGAATCGGCCTGCCGGCAAACCGAAATTCACTGTCGTAATCGTCTTCCACGATATAGGCACCATGCTCCTGCGCATATTTCACCATTTCAATTCTTCTGCCAGCGGGCAAAATCGCACCTGTGGGAAATTGGTGACTCGGCGTTGTAAAAATAAGCTTCGGAGGATTCTCGGGAAGTTGAGAAGTCTGCATACCCTGCTCGTCAACTGCAATTGGTTTAATTCGTATATGATTACTTTCTAACGTATGACATATACCATGGCTTAAAGGGTTTTCTACAAGAGCATACTCATCCTTTCTGATCAAATGACACAATAAATTAAAAGCCTGTGCCGCACCACCTGTAATCAGGATATGTGCAGGCGTTGTACATGTACCTCTTGCCCTGTTCAGATACGCTGCCAGTTCTGTGCGTAAGGATATGTCTCCGTAGGCATCTTGATAATCCAGTCGTGAGTTTTCTATATCCAGCGCAATTTGATGATAAATACGTCCCCACTTTTTGATTGGTATCAGGCTCAGGTCAGGAATGCCGGTTCGAAAACAGATTTCGGCTTTTTCTAAATTCCGAGTATCTGTTGTCTCTAAGAAATGCACCGGTTCCAACGGTATCTGTTGTTCCATATTGCGGTTATATTCCAATCCGGCGCAGACATAAGTTCCAGACCCACCTTTTGAATAAATATATCCTTCTGCCATCAGCTGCTCATAACATTCAAGAACAGAATTGCGCGATACAGCCAACGAATTTGCCAGTTCTCTAGAGGACGGAAGCTTCTCATCTGCACCTAACACTCCATTCAAAATCATGTCCTTGATTGCTCTGTAAATTTGTTGTGAAAGTGGAATGGATGACTTGTGTACCATATCAATATGAAGTGTAATCATCTAGCCTCCCTCAATAAAGTAACCAAAATATTGGCTCTGTTTAAAGTGGTTCTGTCTTTTCATTAAAATGTGGCACTTTTTCAATCCACATTTTTATGATAAATTACATTTCATAAATATGCAACATAAAAATATAATACAAAAAGGACGAGTGATATGAATACAGTTACTTTCATTATTTCTTCAATAATTATAATTCTGATACCCGGTACAGGTGTGATTTATACAGTTTCAACAGGTTTGACTAACGGAAAAAAGATGAGCATCTACGCCGCTGTCGGATGTACCCTGGGCATAATTCCTCATCTTTTCATCAGTATTGTTCTATCATCCTTGATCAGCAGGATGTGTCAATCTGTTTTTACCATTATCCAGATCACCGGAGCTTTGTATCTGCTCTATATGGGAATCGGGATGATTACTTCAAAACCTGCCATCGCCATGGAGCAGGCCGAAGATACTCAAAAAATAGTTCCCATTATTCGTCACGGTATTCTGATCAATCTATTGAATCCCAAACTGACTCTGTTCTTCTTTTCATTTCTCCCACAATATCTGATGGGAAACAGTAAAAGTTATATCTGGCAAAGCTTCCTTCTCGGTATTGTATTTATGCTGCTGACGTTGATTCTATTTATCAGCTACGGAATTCTTTCCGGAACTGTTAAAAACTTCTTTCTCCATTCACCCAAAAGCATTTCGATTCTGCAGAAGTGCTTTGGAATCATTTTTATAGGCTTTGCTGTTTATTCATCTAATATCACAAAATTCTTCTGATTGCCAATGGTGTTCTATAGGTTGCATTTGATATCTTGATACCGGTTCGTGCACTGCTGGCATGTACAACCTGACCACCGCCAATATAAATTGCAACATGATTGATTGTGCTTCCGTTACCGTAAAATACCAAATCGCCCGGCTTAGCTTCAGAAAGACTGATGCCTGTTCCACAGCCTGCCTGTGCACGGCTGGAATGCGGCAGTGATACGCCATAATTCTTAAACACTGACATGACAAAGCCTGAGCAGTCTGCTCCATTTTCAAGACTTGTGCCACCCCATACATACGGATTGCCGACAAACTTCTTAGCAAAGTTAATCAATGAAATGCGCGTATCAGAAACCTCACCGCCGAAATTAAGCTCTGTCAGAGTAACCGCCTTGTCCAATTCCACTGCTATATCAACAAACTCCTTGGAGATAAAACCTTCCTCATCATCGATTGCGATTTTGACCCAATCGCCTGTATCCTCAAGCACTTCCAGTTCTTCTCCTTCCGGAATCAATGTAACGACATTTCCATTCAGAGACGGTGCGGTACGAACCTTTAAGGTCATTGTATTGACTGTTGCCATCATGATCTTAACTTCCTCTGCAATCGACTGTGCCTCATCACCGGTATAAAGAAACTCTTCACTGACATATCCTTCTACCTTGCCTGACTTAATTTTCGCCCAGCCATTCTCAATGGACAATATCTCACAGCCCGCATTTTTAGGCATTTTACCTACAATTTCTCCATCCTCCTTCGGTTCCTTCCGAACGTTCAGATGATTATCCACATGTGCAATGCCCAAATTGGTATAGCCATAGTCACTCTGCGTATCAACCGTCGTATCCCCTACCATAATCACGGGAAGCTTGGCCTGTGTCGTATCTGCTGCACCACTGTCCGCGGTACTGTTATCTGATACGCTGGCAACCGTCTGCTGTTCTCCACTCGCTAATGCCCCGGAAGCTGTTTTCGTGTCTCCGCTATTTGATGCGTTCACAGCTGTTCGTGTCTCTCCAACTGAAATTGTAACTTCCTTCGCTGCGCCGGCACTGAACATTGAATCCAGCGGTGCTGCCGTAGCATCCAAAACAAAGCAAAAAGACATCAGTCCACTTAATATAAGTGCGCTCATGCCTTTCATTGTTCTTTTCATTTTATTTTTCACTTTATGATTCATTCTATATTGATTGCGATTCATGCAATAAAACTCCTATTGGGGATATCGTCTTCTAAATACATCTGAACTTTTGTATTGTTTCTTTCCCCGCGGCTTAAATTGTTACAAAAATGTTACATTTTGATTATAACAACTTGATCCTATTATGTCAACATTTATTCTCTTGCAATGCAGAATGCCGCCATCTACAGTTCCTGTTCTTCGATAAATTCTTGTTTGAATTGACTGATATTATTTTCCAGCATGTTAAAGCAGTCATGCGTGATACGCTCCAAAGAAAACATGATCTGGTTGAACAGCGAACCGGATTCTTTCTTGCAGGTCTTTTGTTCCATGCGCTTCGCATTGTTTTTTCTAGCTTTATTGCGAAGCTTGATCAGCTTATCTTTATTGTCATTAAACTCCTTGATCGGATGATCTGTTTCGCCTCTCAGATAACACACAATTTTGTCATACATCTGCAATACTGCCGATATGTCTGCGTTGATTTCCTTTCTGGCATCATCTGAAAATGTAACATGCCTGTCCACCTTTTGATAACAGAAGTCATCCAGTTCGGTGCAGCGGTTTGTAATGTGATCCAGATTTTCCAACACCAGAAGCATATCCGAAGCATAGGAAGCCTGACTCTCCGTGAGGGAGCCTATCGAAAACAAAGATGCAAGGTATTGCAGCGTCTCACCATTTCTTTGTTCTAACAGCTTACATCTCTCACGAATTGCTGCACGCGTCTTGGAATCGTTTTCTTTAAATTCCTTGCGGATATCGGCGATGACCTCCCGGATTTCCTGTGTCATATCCTCTATTTCCTGCGTCACCAGTTTCATTGCAAATACCGGCTGATTCAGTATCTTGGGGTCCAGATATTTTGATTTTACCTCATGCTCCTGCCTTTCATCCTCTCCACGGATGAGCCACGTCACAAGCTTTACAAGTACCCAGATAAACGGCAGCCACAGCAGTGTGCAAACCACATTGAAGGTTGTATGTGCATTGGCAATCTGCCTTGATATGATATCTACTTCATTTCCTTTCGGCGAAATCCATTGTACAAACCTGACGAACCACGGGATAATACACAAGAATATGATACTGCCTGATATGTTGAAGATACTGTGTGCAACAGCCGTTCTCTTGGCATTCTTGGATTGACCCAGACTGGCCAGAATTGCCGTAATTGTTGTTCCGATATTATCCCCCAGCAATATTGGGATGGCGCCGGTCAGTCCCAACACACTTGTCACCCCGTCCGGTCCTGCCTGTGATGCAAAATTCTGCAATACCGCTATGGTCGCACTGGAGCTTTGTACGACCAGCGTCATCATCATACCGACACACAGCCCCAGAATGGGCACATGTGACACCTTCTCGATCATGCTTAGAAATACGGGGCTGCCCGCCAGTGGCTTCATCACGCTTCCCATCGTTTCAATGCCGACAAACAGTACCCCAAATGCGAATATCGTCTGACCCAGATTCTTAACTTTCTCATTCTTCGCAAGAAAGAAGAACAAAAACCCCATAAATACAATCAGCCAGATATAATCACTGATTTGAAATGCAATCAGTTGTGCCGTCATGGTCGTTCCGATATTGGCTCCCAAAATCACTGAAATCGCCTGTGGCAATGTCATCAGGCCTGCACTGACAAAACCGATGACCATGACCGTGGTCGCACTGGAGCTCTGCAATACAGCAGTGACCAGTGTTCCTGCCAGTACCCCAAGTATTGGATTCTTGGTCAGCATTGACAGGACTTTTTTCATTTTATCTCCGGCCGCCTTCTGAAGTCCCTCCGACATCATGTTCATTCCGAACAGGAACAGGGCAAGCCCGCCTGCCAGACCGAATATTGTTTGTAATGTTGCGTTCATCTCATTTTTCTCCTTGGTATATACTGTAAAATGTACTGTGATTGTTGATTTCCAACCTTACTCATCTTATATTTCTTATATTTTATTCGTCCGGAGAAATAAGCTTCTATCATTCTTTTGTAAAGCCTATGTAAAATCTATGTAAAGTAAAAATACAAACTAAAAACTGCCGCTTAGCCTTGCACTTCCCTTATTCATTCAGTATAATAATGTAAGGTGTATTGATTGTTCTTTTCCCAAAAGGGGGCATTCTGCTTATGGAAGATAACATCCGTGTTATTAATCGGGCTTTTGATATTATCGAATTACTGGCACATACCAACCATCCAATGTCATTATCAGAAATTGTTTCTGAAAGCGGCATCAGTAAAACTACAGCTTACCGCCTGCTTCGTACAATGCATGAAAGACATTATGTTGAAAAGGGAAAAGATAATTGCTATACCATCGGCATCCAACTGATTGAAACGGTCAGCAGCCATATCAACGGACTGGAGCTGCAAACCGAATCCAAACCAATTCTTGCTTCCTTACGCGAGGACTTGAATCTGACGGCTCATCTCGGTATTTTAGATGGGGGCGATGTCATATATGTGGAAAAGCTCGACCTGTATCCGACCACAAGACTTTATACACAGGTCGGTTATCGTTCTCCTGCCTACTGCTCCTCTATGGGAAAATGTATGATGGCATGTCTTTCCGGTGACGAACTGGACGAGATCCTTTATCACCTGAAATTTGAAAAATATACTCCTAACACAATCTCAACCGCAAAAGAACTGAAACAGCATTTAAAAAAGGTACGTTCACAGGGCTATGCAATGGATGATCAGGAATATATGTCCGGACACCGCTGCATCGGAGCACCGGTTTTTGACTATCGCGGTGATGCCATTGCCTCTATCAGCGCCAGCGGTCCGATATCACAGGTAACTGATGAAAAGCTTCCGCTTGTGATCAGGGAAGTTAAAAAAGCTGCTGCTGAAATCTCAAGGCGTATGGGATATGTCAGTTGAGCACGGATGAACGATTTTTAATTTTATAAATGCAAAAGGTCAGCCCTCATGAAAATGGACTGACCTCTTTTTACGATCTTGTCAAATACGCTCTATCCCAAAATATTTTTCAGTACAACAGATTTTGTTCTTGTCATTTCGTTAAAGGTTGACATAACTCCTTCCGTTCCGATTCCAGAAAATTTATATCCGCCAAACGGCATCTCAAAGCTTCGGAAAAAGCTTGCGCCGTTAATGACTGCTCCGCCGCACTCCAAAGCATTGGCAACAGCAAAAGCCTTTTTCATATCCTTGGAGAACACACAGCCACATAGTCCAAACTTAGAAGCATTAGCAATTTCAACTGCTTCCTCTGTTGTTTCAAATTCAATGATTGGAACAACCGGTCCGAAGATTTCCATGTCCTTAGCCACATCTGCTGTCTTAGGTACTCCGGAGATAACTGTCGGCTCATAAAATGCACCGTTTCTCTTGCCGCCGAGTACAAGTGTACCTCCCTGCTTAATGGTCAGATTGACCTGCTCCTCGACTCCGATGGCTGCTTTTTCGCTAATCAGGCAGCCAAGCTCTGAGGTCTCATCAGAGGGCATACCATATTGGATTGCACTGATCTTTGCAACTGCCTTCGTCGTAAATTCTTCTGCACGGCTCTTATGTACAAGAAATCTCTTTGATGCGCAGCAAACCTGTCCCGTATTATACATTCTGCCCCATAACAGTTCATCGGTCGCAAGGTCAACATCTGCGTCTTCCAGAACAATAAAAGCATCATTTCCTCCAAGCTCTAATGCTGTATGTGTCAAATTATCCGCAACTGCCTTTGCTGTAGTGATTCCTACTTCAGTAGAGCCTGTCAATGTCACAAGATGTACATCCGGATGTGCACAGAGTGGTGTGCCGATCACAGAGCCTCTGCCGGTCAGAATCTCAATTGCTCCTGGTGTCACTCCTGCCTCATTCATCAGTGCTGTTAGTTTACATAATGTAAGTGGGTTATCTGTAGAAGGCTTTACAATTGCCGCATTTCCTGACAACAGCGCCGGAGCAACCTTCTGATCATATAAATCACAGGGAAAATTAAATGGAATAACACAAACCACAACTCCAATCGGCTCACGTTGTGTGAACAGAATGGTATTGTCCTGTCCAGCTTCCAGGCCTGCCGGAACTACTTCCCCATATAAATGTTTTGCTTTTTCAGAAAATGCCTTGAATGCAATCGGAATATTGCCGATTTCTGCTCTCGCTTCTTTGATGGGCTTTCCAGTCTCATCTGACAAGGTTCTTGCCAGTTCTTCCTTGTCCCGGTCAACCAGTGCCACAAACTTCATCATAATCTCTACGCGCTGATGCACCGGAACCTTTGCCCATATTTTCTGTGCTGCCTTTGCTGCTGCAACTGCCTTTTCCAAATCCTCTTTCGTTGCCTCCGGAACCGTATCGATTACCTTTCCGGTTGCCGGATTTAACACATCAAGTGTTTTTCCGTCGGAAGCGTCTGCTGCCTTTCCGTTAATGAACATTTTCATATCTGATTCCTCCTATCATTTCAGTGTTATACTTTTTGATTTCTATCACATCTTTCAGTCACAAAATGCCGTATAAGAAAGCATCAGACCACCACAGGTATTATTATTGTCACTGGCAAAGCCATACTCACCAAATGTGAACTCTACAATAAAAGGAATATCTCCTGCCGCTGCCTTGATTCCCTCAACCACTTCATTGATTCTGTCACCGATTCCTGCACGGCGTCCACCACAATGCACCAGATGCAGTGCCGCAGGTTTCTTTTCTGTTTTCTCTAACAATTCCTTCAGGGTATTTCCTGCTGCCGTTATTAGTTCATCAACACTTGCCTCCATGCGGATTACACAAGTTTTTTCAGACAAATTGTTTCCAATTGCCATAGAGCCGTCATCATTTCCGTTCATCGGATGCCTAATTGCGATCAGATCTCCCAGTCTGTCCTTCACTCCAAGTGGTGAAGTAATCGTCGTAACAAGCAAATTGCCTCCCGAAACCGCATCTTTAGGCAAACCTCTCCACTGTGCATACTTTTCTGTCGCCGGTACACCATCGATTTCTGCGAGTGCACGATTGCCATTGACTTTTGTAATCACACCAAAATCATCCGTCTCACGATATGCTCCTGTAAACAGATTCTCAATTTTTGCCGTAGTATAGAAAAATGCCGCTATGACACCGTCTGCAAATACAGTATCTGCATCGTAAAGCTTCCACTCTCCTGCAATAGAATTATCAGCTGCACTTCCACCAAAGAAAGGTACTCTTCCAATAACTGAACTGATGCCCTTCAGATAAAATTCTTCCTCTGCCGGTGATGCTGCCATATAGAAAAATGCCGGCGCACAATCCTTTCCTGCCTTTTTCATTGCTTCTTTTGCAAGCTTCTGACCTGTTATATACGGCTCCTCACTGCTCCTCTCCATGGCAGCAACCCCGACTGTCATATGCTCATCCGCCAGTGCCATAACCCCAACAAAGCCATCTTCCGATGCGATATAGCCATCCGGTGTGATCACGCCGGTAAAAGAGGTATTGCCAAGCACCGCTGCCCCATCCAGTTCCTCTGCAACTCCCTTAATCATAGCTGAAACATCATATGTACAACTTCCATATACAAAAGCCATCTTGACGTGATCAAGATTCTTCTTTGCAATCGCCGCCGCTTCTTTTCCTGCCGCTTTCGCATCTGATAAAGTGCTTTGTCCAACATTTGCTTTTAACATGTTACTGCCTCCTTCTTGTATACATTGCATAGTTACGTTTACAATATTCATTATATTTTAGTCAACTTGCACTTACAACAGGGGCGTTCCATGAAATGAACCGGCTGTTCCATAGTGTGGAACGGCCGGTTCACTTTTGAATGTCTACTTAGTATTTAGTTCTAATTGGAATCCGAATTGTGAATGTTGAACCTTCTCCCGGCTCACTGTCAAGCTCAATGGTTCCATCACGATAGCCGACAATATGCTTTACAATGGACAATCCAAGACCTGTGCCGCCTGCCTTTTTATCCCGTCCCTTGTCTACGCGGTAGAAACGTTCAAACACACGCTCCTTGTCTTCCTTTGGAATCCCGATTCCATTGTCCTTGACAACGATGACCATGACATCATTTTCCCGGCTGATGTTAACCCATACAGTTCCACCCGGCTGATTGTATTTGATGGCATTCGTCAGCAGATTGGTCAGCAGCTCCTCCATCTGGTTGGCTGACTCATCCAGCACAATCGGCTGACAGTCCATATGAATGCTGACTTCCTGCTTGTGCGCAATCGGCTGCAGACTTTCTACCACCTCAGAAAGTAACGGTGCCATTCTGACCTCAGAAATATCTACCGCCAGATCTTTCGTTTCCAATTTGGAAATCATCAGTATGTCATTGATCAGGCTTGTCATATGGTCAGCCTCGGTAATGATCCTGCGGATGCAGTCCTCTTTCGCCGCTTCATCCTTTGCCAGATGATTCTGCAGAATCTCTGCGTAGCCCTTAACCGATGTGATCGGCGTCTTCAATTCATGAGATGCATTTGAGAAAAATTCCTGTCTTACCCTGCGTTCAAATTCCAGTCGATCCATATTTTCCTTAATCTCCGTAATCAATTGATCCGTCGTATAGGAAATGATATTCAGTTCCTCATATTGATAAGTCTTAAAATGAAACTCCGGTTCATCACTTTGGATATGTACCATTTCTTCGGCGATCTCACTCAAGGGCTTTGTAACTGTATTGGAAAAATGTACTGCCATAAAGGTTGCCGCCGCAAATAAGAAAAGAGCCGCCAGCAGTAACGAGGGAAGCAGTACCCTCATATAATCCGAAATTCCATGGAACTGAACCGATACACGAATCACATTGCTCCCATTTTCCGTCAATTCTGCCACATAGAGCATCTTTTCCCGCAGCGTATCAGAATATCGGGTCGAATAACCAAAGCCATTTAAAAATGCCTGTCTGATTTCTTCTCTTGCCCCATGATTTTCAAGCGCTGCGACATCAGTTGCATCTGTATCTGCTATGACACTGCCATCATCTCCAAGTACCGTAATACGAAGCTTATTTCCACTCTGATCCTTGCTGCTGTCGATCTTCTGTTTCATTGCAACCACCTGCTGCTCCACATCCCCGGAATAATCAAGTGCATAATCAATCTCACGTACCAGCTGACGCATATGACCAATTGTCGTCTGCAGCATCTGTTTGCTTGCAACAAAATAAGAGATGATGCCAAAAACTCCTATCGTAATAGCCAATATAATCAAAAAACGTTGTATCAATGCCCGTTTCATATGCTTCCTCCATCATTGGTTGTTCGTACTACTGGTCAAAGGTCATCAGACGATAACCGACATTGCGAATGGTTTTGATGCTCTCTGCTCCCACATCGCCTAATTTCTTACGCAGCGTGCCGATATGAATGTCCACGGTTCTTGTTTCCACATCACAGTCATAGCCCCATAACTTATCCAGCAGTTCATCTCTGCCGACTGCGCGTTCATTATTTTGATATAAATACATCAACAGTTCAAATTCGCGGTAAGTCAATTCCACATTTTGTCCGTCTATCCGCACCTCACGTGCTCCTGTGTCAATTTGCAGTCCGTTGATGAACAACTGCTGTGGATTTGCCTCCTTTTTCGGCATACGGCGCAGCAGTGAGCGGATTCTGGCGCACAGCTCCATAATGCCAAAGGGCTTCGTCATATAATCATCTGCTCCACAGTCCAGTCCAGTGACCTTGTCAAACTCCCGATCCTTTGCAGTCAATATTAAAAGAAGCATATCCTTAATCTCCGGCATACGGCGGATCTTCTTGATTGCTTCCAATCCATCCATCCCCGGAAGCATCAAATCGCAAATGGCAAGCTCAGGCTTCGTGGCTTCAATCACTGCAAGCGCATCTTCTGCATTTTCAAATGCAGAGACCTCATAGCCGTTTCCTTCCAATGCCATTTTAATCAGATTCCTAATATTTTCATCATCCTCAATCACAAAAATCTTTACCATATGCTTCTCCTTCTGTTTCCAAATCTATCGTTCTTCATTTCCAGCCTGTGTGCCTGTCACAACCAGTCTACAACAAACGTACAGAATCAATCGCCCCTGTCTCGCGAAAGATTTCCCATTCACAAATATTGACCGCATGATCTCCAATGCGTTCCAAATACTTTGCAATCATCAATACATCTACAAGACAGTCCGGATGAAGCTTTGCAGCATCTGCCAAACCGTCTGGAGTGCCTGTGTCTGCATGTCCGTTCAGGCTGTCCTCACGCAGCAGCTTCACTACGTCGTCCTTTACTTTATTAAACAGATCATCGACAATGTCATCCATTTCAATAATCTCAGCAGCCGCATGACTGTCATTTTTAATGAAAGCATCGACAGCACGGTGTACCATTTCCTTGGCCTCCCGAATCAGCTCCGGCATATGCTCTGAAATATGATAAAGCGGATATTCCCGGTTACGCAAAACCAGTTCTCCGATGTCCACTGCCTGATCACCAACCCGCTCAATATCCGTAACTACCTTGAGTGTTGCTGTTACGATACGCAGATCCCTTGCCACCGGCTGCTGCCTTGTGATCAGTGACAGACACTTCGCCTCAATTCCACGTTCCATATCGTCCGTCAGCCTATCTCCGTTCATCATTGCTTCTATCTGTTCGCTGTCTCTTTGCTCCATGGCACAAAAGACCTGATCTATCGTATTTTCCACATGTTCGCCCATTTCAGCAAGCCGATCATGTAATTGCTCTAATTCTATTTGAAAATTTACCCTTGCAGTCATGCCTGTTCCTCCAATCAGTCAGGGGGTGAGAACTCTCCCCTAATTATCCCTATTAGGGGTATCTCACTTCGTGAGAACTCTCCCCTAATTATCCCTATTAGGGGTATCTCACTTCGTGAGAACTCTCCCCTAATTATAGCATACTCTCTGAAATAGTCTCAATGTTATTATCGTGTCCGAACATAGTCCATCATCCAAAGCGTCCTGTGATGTAATCTTCGGTTCGTTTGTCTTTGGGTCTGGAAAATATCACATCGGTGTCATCCAGCTCTATGACCTCGCCCAACAGGAAAAATGCTGTGTAATCCGACACACGTGCCGCCTGCTGCATGTTGTGCGTTACAATGGCTACCGTATATTTTTCTCTGAGCTCCTGCATCAGATCTTCTATTTTCAGAGTTGAAATCGGATCCAGTGCCGAGGTCGGCTCATCCATCAGCAGTACCTCCGGCTTCACTGCGAGTGCCCTTGCAATACAGAGTCTCTGCTGCTGACCGCCCGACAGGCCTAATGCAGATTTCTTCAATCTGTCCTTGACCTCCTCAAAGATTGCGGCACCCTTCAGGCTCTCCTCTACAATCTGATCCAGTTCCTTTTTATTCTTAATCCCATGAATACGCGGCCCATATGCCACATTATCATAGATGCTCATCGGAAATGGATTCGGCTGCTGAAAGACCATGCCAATCTTTTTGCGAAGCAATGTAGTATCAACCTTTGCGTCATAGACATCCTCGCCATCCAACAGAACCGATCCTGTAATCGTTACATTTTCTACCAGATCATTCATACGATTCAGGGTTTTTAAAAACGTGGACTTTCCACATCCGCTGGGCCCGACAAAAGCCGTAATTTTATTGGTCACAATGTTCATATCCACGTCCTTGAGTGCGTGATTACTGCCATAATAAAGATTCAGTTTTTGTGTCGTAATTTTGCTTTCCTGCATAGTTTTCATCCTTTATCAGTCCAATTTGATTATGATTTATGACTGTCGATTCACATCCAGCTTTCCGGTCAAAAACTTGGTCAGCATGTTGATCAGCAGTACGATTACCAAAAGAATAAGAGCAATTCCAAATGCCTCATCATATTGTGCCTTTGACATACTGAGGTATAGCTGTATCGTAAGTGTGCCACCCGGCTGCAGTATTTTGTCCAGCATGGCTTTTCCCGACTGCGGCAGAAGATACCCGCTTCCTGCTGTAAAGAGAAGTGCCGCGGACTCTCCGACAATCCTCCCAATTGCAAGGATAATACCTGTTACAATGCCCGGCATTGCCGACGGCAGCATCACTGTCCTGATCATATACCATTTGGTTGCTCCAATACCAAGTGCTCCGCTCCTGTAGGTATCCGGTACTGTTTTCAGCGCCTCCTGCGTATTTCGTGTAATCAGTGGAAGAACCATCAGGGTCAATGTCAATGCACCTGTCAGAATCGAATAGCCGAAACCCAATGTAGTTCCAAAAAAAATCATTCCGAACAGACCAAATATAATAGAAGGAATCCCTGATAATGTCTCTGTTGTAAACTCAATCAGATTGACAATTTTCCCCGGCTTGGCATATTCATTCAGGTAAATCGCTGCGCCGATTCCGATTGGGGTCGCAATGAGCAATGTCAGAAATACAATATAGAAGGTATTTACAATATTGCCTGCGATACCAAAGGTTCCATTGATGGTGCTTGGCACAGTGGTCAGGAACGACCAGCTGATACTGCCAATGCCCCTGTAAAATACATAAGCAACGATGCCGACCAACAATAATATAGAAATAGCGGCACTCAGATTAATCAAGGCGGAAAGAATGATATCACTTGTTTTCACTTTTCTTCTCTTTACAATGATGCTTTCGTTCATCTGCTCTATTCCTCCACATTGCTGTGCTTTAATATTTTAGTCAATGAAATGTTGATCAGCATAATGAATACAAATAAGACCAGTCCTATCGTAAACAACACCTCTCTATGGATATCCGATGCGTAACCCATCTCGCTGACGATTGCCGTTGTCAGAAACCTGACGGAATGAAACGGCAGCGGCAGATTCACAGAGCTGCCCGACACCAGACTGATTGCCATTGCTTCACCGATTGCTCTCCCGACTCCCAGCACAATTGCCGTTACAATGCCTGACTTGGCAGCCGGTAAAATGACCTTGAAGATTGTCTGCATTTTAGATGCCCCGACTGCAAGTGATGCACTCTTCAGATGCCCCGGTACTGCTTTAATTGCTGACTCGCTGACATTGATTACGGTCGGAAGAATCATAACTGCAAGTACAAACACTGCTGAAATCAGATTTGCACCGCCTGTAAACTGGTGGGTCTCAGAATCCATAAAAATCCATCTCTCCAGCTTATACATCAAGGGATTTAGAATTAGGATACCAAGCAGTCCATAGATAACGGAGGGGATTCCCGCAAGCAGTTCCACTGCCGGCTTCACGATTGCTGCCATTTTCCTGGGTGCTGTTTCTGCCAGAAAAATCGCTGTAAACACTCCAATTGGAACCCCGATCAGGATGGCTGCAAATGTGCCGACAATCGAAGTCAGAATGACATACAGAATGCCAAATGATGGTTCCTTAGCTGCCGGCTTCCACACCGTGCCAAACAGAATTTCCCCAATTCCAACCTTCGCAAGTGCCGGTGTCCCGCTGATGACCATATAGGCTGTAATCGAAATCACCGCCAACACTGCCACAAACGCACACACAACAAAAATCCACTGTGCCGCCGTCTCCACGGCTGTTTTATTCTTATAGCTGCTGATAATTGAACTCTTCTTCTGCTTCATCTTGAACCTCTGTTCATTCTCTCATAGATACTGTTTTTAGAGACTTAGACCAACAACCCT
>CAZABT010000053.1:0-17578 GCA_964483395.1 uncultured Lachnospiraceae bacterium | reverse complement strand
GGTCACTGATATTTGCTATATTGAAAATAATCACTGAATCAGCACACTTTTTCATACATTTTATTACATTTTCTCGATATACAAGTCTACCTGCGGCCATATAGAAACAATTTCACTCTTTTGCTTCTATATGGAGATATGAGATGTCCTCTATAGAAAATTCTTCAAAAAAGCCCTATAAACTCACCATAATATTACATTTATTCTCTATATAGATTTCCTTGATGGCTCCTATAGAAACAGCCATCAATTTTGTGTGTAATTGATCTGGTATTGTACAAACTCGGCTACTCAAACTGACTGTTGTACAGCTGTGCATAGAAGCCGCGCTGTGCAACCAGTTCTTCATGATTCCCCTGCTCGATGATCCTGCCGTCACGCATCACAAGAATCATGTCTGCATTCTGTATGGTAGAAAGCCGATGTGCCACGATGAAGCTGGTCTTACCCTCCATTAGCTTGCCAAATGCACTTTGGATCTTCATTTCAGTACGTGTATCAATGGAAGAGGTCGCCTCGTCCAGAATTAGCATCGGGGGCTTACAGAGCATCACCCTTGTGATACAGAGAAGCTGCTTCTGTCCCTGAGACAGCATGCCTCCGTCCTCTCCGATTACCGTGTCGTAGCCCTGTGGCAGTCTGCGGATGAAGGAATGTGCATGTGATTCTTTCGCCGCCTGAATGATCTCCTCATCGGTTGCATCAGGCTTTCCCATAATGATATTGTCACGGATGGTTCCATTTCTGAGCCATGTGTCCTGCAATACCATTCCGTAAGAGGTTCTCAGACTCTTTCTTGTCATATTTCTAATGTCATTTCCATCCACGCGAATGCTTCCGCTGTCCACATCGTAAAATCGCATCAGCAGATTAATCATTGTCGTCTTCCCGCAGCCGGTGGGCCCGACAATCGCCACACGTTCACCGGGCTTCACTGCAACATTCAAATTTTCAATCAAAGGTTTTTCTCTTGTATAGGAAAAGTCTACCTTCTCACAGACAACCCTTCCTTCTGCATCCTGCAGTACAACGGCATCTGCGGTTTCACATTTCTGCGGTTCCTCATCGATCAGTTCAAAAATTCTGGCTGCACAGGCAATTGCATTTTGCAGTTCAGTCACAACACCGGAAATTTCATTGAAGGGCTTTGTGTACTGATTTGCATAACTCAGAAAGCAGGACAGAATACCGACCGTCATTCCTCCGCCCAAAACCGCTGTTGCTCCGGTCAGAGCCACTCCCGCATACACAATACTGTTGACAAAGCGCGTTGCCGGATTTGTCAATGAAGAGAAAAAGATTGCACGAAGAGAGGCTGTTTGCAGCTTCTCATTCATCTGGTCAAACTGTTCCAATGCCTGCGCTTCATGCGAAAAGGCTTTGACCACCTTTTCATTTCCGATCATTTCATCAATCAAAGCCGTTTGGTCACCTCTGATCTCCGACTGTTCCCTGAACATCAAAAAGGTTTTCTTTGCAATAAAACGTGCCACAAATAAAGATAGTGGTGTTACCAGCACAACGACCAAAGTAATCTTTACGTTCATGGAAAGCATAAAAACAAGTGTACCCAGAATCGTCACAATTCCAGTAAATAATTGTGTAAAGCCCATCAGCAGGCCATCTGCAAACTGATCCACATCTGCAATGATTCGACTGACAATGCCGCCCTGTGAATGCGCATCCAAATACCCTAACGGCAGTATTTCAAGCTTCTGAAATGCTTCATTTCGGATATCACGCACTACAAAATAGGTCATTTTATTATTGATGACATTCATCAGCCACTGTGATAAAGCCACCAAAACAGATACTATCATAATCCGTACGATCAATACCGAAATACCGACAAAATCCACCCGTCCATAGACAATCAGGTCAATCGCATCTCCAACCAGAATCGGTACATAAAGTGTCAGTGCAACTGAAACCACAGCCAAGACCACAGTGAATGCCATGAGCAGTCTGTAGCTTTTTAGATACTGCAATATTTTAATCAGCGTTTCCTTTTGATTCAGTAGTTTCATCTCCTATGCCTCCCTCTTGAACTGTGAAGCATAGATTTCCTGATAGACGCTACAGTCTTCCAGCAGTTCTTCATGTGTTCCGTTTCCAACAATTTCACCATCGTCCAGTACAATGATGCGATCCGCATGCTGAATTGAGGATGCACGCTGCGATACAATAAAAACCGTTGGCTGATAGGATAATTTTCTGATTGCATGACGCAGTTTTGCATCGGTTGCAAAATCAAGTGCAGATGCACTGTCATCCAAAATCAATATTTCCGGTCTGCGCACCAGAGCCCGGGCAATGGTCAAGCGCTGCCGCTGCCCTCCTGAAAGATTTCTGCCGCCCTGTGTGACTGCTGCCGCAAGTCCGCCCTTGGCCGCTATCACATCCTCTGCCACTGCGGTATGCACAGCCTCCTCCAGTTCCGCTTTCGTCGCAGTCTCATTGCCCCATCTCAGATTCTCTTCTATGGTTCCTTTGAATAGAACAGCCTTCTGTGTTACAATACCAACCTTACGCCGCAATGTATCAATCGGATATTCCCGGACATTGATGCCATTCACCAGTACCTCGCCGCCTGTTGCATCATAGAAACGCGGAATCAGATTAATGACCGAGCTTTTGCCTGAACCCGTGCCACCGATGATACCAATTGTTTCTCCTTGCTTTGCTGTAAAATCTATGTCGGTCAGTGCTTCATCACCCGCTGTGTTATAACGCAGCGAAACATGACGGAACTCAACCTTATTTTGCTGTTTGATCTCGTTGTTGAAGCTTCTATTGGTCTGTTTTTCCTTTTCATCCGGGCCTTCACTTTCTTGCCGGGCGTCTACGGAGCATTCTGTACCCTCTTTGATTTCCATGCCGCATTGAATTGAAAATACATCCGCAATACGGTTGCCGCATGCCAGTGCCTTATTAATCGTGATGATCAGATTGGCAAGCTTGATCAATTCTACAAGTATCTGTGACATATAGTTATAAAGTGCTACTACCTGGCCCTGCGTCAAAACCCCTCCGTCCACCTGAATGGCACCAACCTTGATCAGACAGACAATCGCCAGATTAACGATGATATAGGTCAGCGGATTGAGTGCTCCTGAAAGCCATCCGGCCTTTCTTTGCTCCACTGCAAGTGCTTCATTCTTCTCTGTAAAATGGCAGATTTCCTCTTCTTCCTTACAAAATGCCCGAATCACACGCACACCGGACAGATTTTCTCTGGTCAGCGAAAGTACCGTATCTAATTTCTTCTGAACGTTTTTTAACATCGGAATATTGAACTTCATAATCAGCCCAACCACCAAAAACAGCAGAACGATCACACCAACAAATACGAGCGCTGCCTTGACATCAATCGTAAATGCCATGATCATCGCGCCAAATACAACAAACGGTGAACGCAGAAAAAGACGCAGGAACATATTGACCCCAGTCTGTGCCTGATTGACATCACTCGTCATCCTTGTAATCATCGTTGAGGTTCCCAACGTATCAATCTCCGAATAGGAAAGACCCATCAAATGCTCAAACAAATCGTGCCTGAGACCTGTGCTGAAGCCAACAGCGGCCTTTGCAGCAAAAAATTGAGCCATCACCGCAGATACCAGTCCCACCATACCAAGTAGAATCAACAGTGCACAGCTTCGGTATATATATCCGTTATCATTTCCTCCAATGCCCCGGTCAATAATTGCTGCAATCACAAGCGGCACAAACAATTCAAACGAAGCCTCCAGCATTTTGAACAGCGGCGCCAGTATGCATTCTTTTTTATAATCACGTAAATATATAAAAAGACGTTTCATATCCTATTATCCTTTCCCTTCATTCCAAAATAATTCATTGCAGCCACAATGATAAACGATAGAATCACCAAAATCAAGACATATTGAAATGCAAGCTGCATATCTCCTGCTGCTACAGCTGAATATACGGCCAGCGGCAAGGTTCTTGTCTGATCGGCAATGTTGCCTGCAATCATCGTAGTTGCTCCAAATTCACCAAGTCCTCTGGCAAAGGCAAGCACACCGCCTGAAAGAACCCCCGGCATCGCACATGGCAGTACCACCTTGTAAAAAATACTCCATTCAGACATCCCCAATGTCCGACCCGCATGAATGAAATCCATATTCACCTGTTCAAACGCACCGCGTGCCGAACGATACATCAACGGAAAAGAAATCACAACTGCTGCAATCACCGTTGCGCCCCATGAAAAAGGAACCTTGATTCCAAAAAGCTCTACCAGGAAACGCCCGATTGGCCTTTTGACTCCGAACAAATATAACAGAAAAAAGCCTGCCACCGTCGGGGGCAGTACCAGCGGAAGGGTCAATATCCCATCCCAAATAATTTTCGCCTTTCTGTTCTTCATAAATGCCACAGCACGTGCTGCAAAAACTCCCAGAAAAAAAGTGATGACAATGGACACACATGCCGTCCGAAGTGAAATGAGTATTGGTGATAGTTCCATATTGCTCTCCTGTTATCTCTTTGACTTTTATTGATTTCTTTCAATTGCCGCATGTCTAAATTGGCGGCTCCTCCAAATCAATCGGCTCCAGCATGATCTCTACCAATCCGCCACACACCATGCCTTCCTCCTCTGCCTGTTCCGGCAGCATATTGATGTGCAGGGTTCTGCTGTTTCGCTCCGATTGCCGCAGCATGTGCAACGCTTCCTGCACAACCTCTGCTTCTACGCAGCCTCCTCCGATGGTTCCCGCACAGACTCCATCCTCAAAAATCACCATTTTAGTTCCTATACTTCTCGGTGCAGAGCCTTTGCGCATCGTAATGACTGCAAGACAGCGTTTTCTTTTATCATCCTTCTGAATTGCCTTTAAAATTTCCGGCGTATAGCCTCCCGGTATATGCTTTATAGCTTCTATATTTCTTTTGTTTTCTGTACAAAAAAGGGCTTCCTCTGATTTGTGCTGCTTTCTCAGCCGATCTCTGGTCTGTACAATCTCCGCTATAATGGAAACTGCAATCTCCTCCGGAGTCTCTCCGCCAATAGGCAGTCCGATCGGACTATGCAGCTTCATAATGATATCTTCCGAAAAACCACTCTCCTGTAATGTCTTCCTTACTTCTCCCGAACGCACTCTTGAACCCATCATCCCAACATAGGCACTTTCCTTGCATAAAATGGAGTTCAGGCATTCCACATCATAACGGTGTCCTCTCGTCACTACGACAAAATACACCTCTGTACCGCCGGTCACAGTCTCAAGTGCTGCCTCAAAGTTGTCACAGATGACCTCATCCGCGCCGGCTTTTCTTGCATGGTTCGCGTACAACGGCCTGTCCTCCAGTACGGTCACATGAAACCCCAGCAGCTTTCCCATCTGAATCACCGGAATCGATACATGACCCGCACCACACAAAACAAGTCTATCGTACTGTATTGTAATATACTTAAAGTCATTCTGTGCAATACTCATACATGATATCCTGCCTTATTTTCCAAATCCACAATTGGGATAAGTACACACCTCACATAACAGACATAAGCCGCCCTCACCCATACAATTAATATCTTCAGCCGTAAGACGCTCGTCAGTCATCAGTCTTGGCAAAACCAGATCAAAGATTGTTCGTCTTGCGTACATCACGCAGCCCGGCAGACCAATAACCGGAACACCATTACCGTTATATGCAAGCAAGAACATCGCCCCCGGCAAAACAGGTGCCCCATAGCTTACAACACAGCCTCCCGGCTCCACACCGGTACCTGTACAGGCATTTCTGATTGCAAGTGGTGTTCTGTCATCCGGATCTACACTCATTCCACCAGTACAGATGACCAATTCTGCACCTTCCTGTATCCATTCCAAAACTGCTTTCGTGATTTCTGCCGGATCATCATCACATAGCTTCTGTCCAATCACCTCGGCAGGAAACTCTGCCAGCTTATCCAAAATGACAGGTGTAAAAGTATCCTGAATACGTCCATGATACACTTCCGAGCCCGTTGTGACAATGCCAACTTTTTTATGTTGAAAGGGCCTCACATCAAGCATAGGCGCTCCGTCATTTTTCATCTTATATTGTTCTGCAATCGTGCGTGCCCGTTCCATGCGTGCTTTCTCGATCATCAAGGGAATGACTCTTGTTCCTGCCAGTTTATCACCCTTGTGAACCATTGTATTGCCATGCCGTGTTGCAATCATCATCTCACCAAGTATATTGATTGCGTGAAGCCGCTCACTGTCTATCTTCAGCAGGCCGTCACAATCAGCAATGAGTTCGATTTTTCCTTCCTTGATTTCCCCGGCATGCATATTCGAGCCTACACAGATTTCATATAGAATCAGCGCTGCTTCATCCTCATGCAGCATGTCCTCACTTTTTTCCCACACATAGAGATGTTCCTTGCCCACAGACAACAGTACAGGAATGTCCTCTGCCTTCACTATATGTCCTTTTCGGAACACAGCATCCTTAGTCACACCTTTGATGATTTGTGTGATATCATGACATAATACATGACCGATTGCGTCCTCTGTCTTAATTAGCTTCATGAATCGTATCCTTTCTTTCTCAGTCCACTGCTAGAATCCCGACTTATCTCGTCTGATGAAGCAGCCTGTATGCGGCTTGGTAATCTCCCCTATTTCTGCTACAAGCTGACCACGCAGAAATACCTTCTCTGCCATCCCTCTGACCTTGATTCCCTCATAAGGATTGAAGTCCGTCTTATAAAGCTGTCCCTCGGCTGTAATGGTGCGTCGGTAAAGAGGATTCCAAATTACAATATCGGCATCCGAGCCCTCGGCCAGACAGCCCTTTCTCGGATACATGCCATAGAGTCGTGCCGGATTCTCCGACAGCAGCAAGCACATCTGCTCTAACGTCATTCGTTCCTCAAGCACACCATAGGTATACATCAAATGTGGTCTGTGCATCACTCCCGGCATTCCATTTGGAATCTTCGTAAAGTCTTTCAGCCCCATCCGTTTTTGTGCCATCGTAAAGGAACAATGATCGGTCGATATGGTGTCGATCTGCCCCTCTGAAATGGCTTTCCACAGACAATCCTTATCTGCCCGGCTTCGCAGCGGAGGGGAGCATACATACTTTGCGCCCTCAAAATCCTCCAGCTCATATCTGCTTTCATCGAAGATCAGATACTGCGGACAGGTCTCTACATAAACCCTTTGTCCTCTTGCCCTCGCCCTGCATATCTCCTCATATCCTTCCGCAGAGGACAGGTGCACGATCATAACAGGAACATCAACAACTCTCGCAATCGTCAGAAGCCTATGGATCGCCTCGGCCTCCACACAGGCAGGTCTGGACTTGGGATGTGCAGCAGGAGAATAGTTTCCCCTCAATTTCTGCTCGCCAACGAGACGATTGATCAGATCATGATTCTCGCAGTGTACTCCGACAATACCTCCCAGCGTCTTCATCCTTTTCAACACATCAAACATGACACCGTCACTCACTCTGATGTCGTAGGTCATATATAATTTGAAGGAAGTCACCCCGCTCGCAAACATTTCTCTGACTTCCTCTGCAGTGTGCTCATTCCAATCAGAAATCGCCATATGAAACGCATAATCTGAGGAGCAGACACCGTCTGCTTTTCTATGCCATATGTCAAGCGCTTCAGCCAAGGTCTCCTTCTTATACTGTGTGGCAAAGTCAATGATACAGGTCGTTCCTCCGGCAACGGCAGCCTTGGTTCCTGACTCAAAATCATCCGCCGTAACCGTATCCGATACCTCCAGATCAAAATGTGTATGTGCATCAATGAATCCGGGAAAAATCATCCTTCCGGATGCATCTATGTGCTTTGCTGCTGCATCTGCCAGATCCTCTCCTATCTGTTCTATCTTGCCATGATCAATTATTAGATCTGCCATTCTGCGGCCCTTGCCGGATATCAACTCTCCACCGGTAATCAAATATCTGTCTGCCATATCCATCCCTCACAGCCTAAAATAAGTATTGATGATTTTTGTACGTTGTCGCAATCAGATTCAAAAGCTGCGGATCTACATGAGAATCACCATCAAAGCCCTCTATGGTATATATGTGCTCCGACAGCCGTATTTTATAGGTCTGCTTTTCCGGATCAAGCAGTACAAAGCCCTGATTTTTACTGTTTTCAAAATCTGCTTCCGTTGCAAAAAGTGTCAGCTTATCCAGATAAGGGGCACTGTCATACGGGCAGAAGGTTCGACAGTTGCCACACTCGTTACAACGCTGATCAATATGCAGAATCTGTGACTTTTCCTTTCCCGGAACCCGTATTGATACATTGGCACGGTTCGGGCAGACCTCCACACAGGACTCACATACTGCAAAGCAGGAAAGGCACCGCTCATACTCCGCTTTTGCTCTCTGCTCTGTTGTCGTCGTGTTCACTGTTCCATCGATAGAATCACAAATGATGCCCCTCTTTTCATAAATGGCCTGCAAATCCTTATCCTCATTGACATCTCTGGCGAGTCGTTCAGAAAGAATTGCCTCTGAAGCCTTCGCAGCATCTGCGATTGCCTCGACCACGGTAGCCGGACCTCCGCGTCCGTCTCCGATAATATAGACCCCCTGCAAAGAGCTTTGTAAAGTATCTGCGTCCACCGCGGGTTTCCCGCCATACGTCATCATAATATTGTTTTTTTGATAGAAGTCATCATCCAGATGCTCACCGACAGCCCCGATCACAACATCTGCCGGAATCTCGATCTCATCCTCTGTCTCTACCGGAACCCGGCGTCCTGACGCATCCGGCTCTCCCAATTCCATACGATGACAGGTCAGCACTTCATGTTCATAGCTGACAGGTGTCAGCAGTTCCATGAATTCTACGCCTTCCTCCATGGCAAGCAGCAGTTCTTCCTCATCTGCAGGCATATAGCGCTTTGTTCTGCGGTAAATTAGCGTAACCTTCTCAACACCCTCCACACGGATGGCTGCACGAGCTGTGTCCATGGCTGTATTACCACCGCCCACTACTACAACCTCATGTCCGATATCCATATTGCCCTCGGTGTTCTTAAAATCCTCCAAAAACGTTACAGCACTGATGGCTGAGCCCGTCTTCAAAGGTAAAATCCCCTCTTTGCAGGCTCCGATTGCAACAATCATCTTTTTAAATCCCTGTTCCTTCAACTCCTCTATCGTATGAATCGGTGTATTGACCTCTATGTGTACTCCCAGCTTTTCAATAAAAGCCACATCCTTCATAACATCTTCGGCAGCAATACGGAATTCCGGAATCACATGTCTGACCACTCCGCCCGGAACCTCCTTGCGCTCAAAAATCGTAACATCCATACCAGCACGTGCCAGAAAATAAGCAGCCGAAATACCGGCAGGACCTGCACCAACAATGGCCACTCTGCCTTTATCCCGTGTTCCCTCCGTATGCCCGGCAAGAACTGTGTCATACCCGCCGCGTGCCGCACGCAGCTTCATTTTTCTGATATGTACAGGCTCCTCATAATCATTACGGGTGCACTTGCTCATACATCTGTGTGCACATATTGTTCCTGTAATATAGGGCAGCGGATTCTTTTCCATAATGACATAAAGTGCCTTTGCATATTCCCCTCTGGATACAAGCTCCATATATGCCGTGATATCCTGATGGATTGGACATCCCTCCCGACATGGTGCCGTAAAGCAGTCTATCAGCGGAACCTTTCGCTCCATCTTGCGTGAAACAGGCGGTTTTACTGCTTTTCTGTGAAATTTGTCCCTTCTTGCATTTTTAGCCAGCAGCTTGATTTTTTCCACATCAATGCATGTGTCAGCCGGATAACCCTCTCTGCCCTCGCTAAACACCTCGCCAATCTGTTTCAGCCTTTGGTATCCGCCCGGTTTAAGCAATGTGGTTGCCATTGTGATCGGCCATACACCTGTATCAAATATTTTCTTAATATTATGATAATCTGCACCACCTGAATAGGATATACGTAGTTTTCCATCAAATTCCTCTGACAGCTTCGCCGCAAGTGCAATGGAAAGTGGGTATAAGGCCCGCCCTGACATATACATTTCTTCACCCGGCAGTTCACCTGCCTTGATATCCACCGGAAATGTGTTTGTAATCTTAACACCAAACTGCAGCTTTTCTGCCTCAGCAAGACTCATCAGTCTTTTCAACATAGGCACTGCATCTTCATACTGCAGATCATCCTGAAAATGAAATGCTCCAAAAGAAACATAATCATAGCCCATATCATCCAAGGTACGTCTTGCAAACTCATAGCCCAGCAGCGTTGGGTTGCATTTGATAAATGTATGCAGGTGTTTCTCCCTCATCAGATAGTCTGCAATCCGCTCGATTTCCTGCGGCGGACAGCCATGCAGGGTCGACAGCGTAGCCGATGTACAAATATGCGGAGAGATTGCTTCCACATCCTCTGCCGTAATATCCGTAAAAAGTTCCAGATGTCCCAACGTAAACTCCTTGCACTCCTTGAAAATCGGAGTGTTGGAAGCATCCTTCAGATTTTCGATAAAATCATCTATCTTTGGAAGCTTGATTCCATCCAGATCATAACCGACGCTCATGTTAAATATGAATCCATTCATTGCCCCGATTCCAAACTCTTTCGCCATCAACCGGATGGCAAACCATGCTTTCACATATTCCTCAAAAGCCTGCTGTACAGTCAGCTCCGTAGACCATTCTACATTATAGCCTTCATCGTCAGCCTTGATACAGGGCTTACTCACCGGAAGATCTTCTCCATCCAGCTTCTGTACTGTTTTCAATTCAAAAAAACGAGCCCCCGCTGCATATGCAGCAATCAGATTTTGTGCCAGTTGCGTATGAGGTCCGGCTGCCGGGCCAAATGGCATCTCCATCTTCTCCCCAAACAAGGACAAGGTATGATTTTGCTTTGCCACAAATAGACTGCGGACGCCAAATATGCTTCCCTGCTGCCGTTTCTCCTCCAAAAGCTGAGTCATGATCTTTTCAAATGGTATCGGTGTCATTCTGTCTCCCATATAACCGCCTCCTAATCTTCCCTGCGTCACAATATATATATTATTTGTTTATAGACTTCCACAACTGCCCTGCTGCCTCTCTCACATGTGCCAGAGTTTCTTCTTCATCAATTTGTGTCAGTCTCCTGTCCTTCATCAATACCTGACCGTTTGCAACTGTTGTCACTACGCTTCTGCCGGTCATGCCAAACAGGATATGACCGTTGATATTGGATGCATCCATCGGAGTTAACGGAATATAATCCGATATGATCACATCGGCCGCTGCTCCCTCCCGCAATATTCCTACCGGTCGTTTGAAATAACGTCCTGCTATCCTTGCATTTCCGTTAAACAGCATTTCCGGGACTTCGTTCCATGCCGCACCAGGATCACACAGATGATGCTTATGCAGGATATTTGCCACCTTATAGGACTCTGTCATATCATGTGTATAACCGTCTGTTCCAAGTCCTGTCAGGATTCCCTTTTGTACGATTTTCATCGTCGGAGGGCATCCGCACGCATTTCCCATATTGGACTCCGGATTGTGTACAACCATTGTGTCTGTCTCTTTCAATACATCCATTTCGTGAGCATTCACATAGATACAGTGTGCCGTAATCGTCTTCTCTCCCAAAATACCATGATCCATCAGTCTGTCTATGATCCGCTTGCCATACTTTTTCAGCGAATCATACAAATCCTCTATCCCCTCTGCCACATGTATGTGATAGCCGACGCCTTCCGGTTTATGCTCCGCACACAAGGCCAGGGATGCATCAGAAAGCGTGAAGGATGCATGTAAGCCCATCATACCGGCAATCATACCCGAATCGTCCGCTGCCGCATGTCTGCAGAATGCCTCATTCTCAGCCACTGCCTCACGCAGCTTAACCTCTCCGTCTCTGTCCGAAACCTCATAGCACAGGCAGCTTCTGATTCCTGTTTTTTTTGCTGCTTCTTCTATATAAAATAGAGAATCTCTGATAGAACCGTAGCTCGCATGATGGTCAAATACCGTCGTGACTCCGTTCTTGATACAGTCTATGTACGTTGCCTCAGCACTCAATCTTGTCTGTTCAAGTGTCAGATGCCTGTCTATATTCCACCACATGCCGTCCAAAATATCCAAAAATCCTTTCGGCGCATATCCATTGATGGAGATTCCTCGTGCCATGGCAGAATAAATATGTTCATGCGTATTAATAAACGCCGGCATAATCACACCACCCTTGGCATCTATCAGCTCTGCCTTCGGATATTTTTTCCTAAGTGCTGTGTAACTGCCTACCTCCTGAATACAGCCTTCGTCTATTACCACTGCACCATTTTCAATATATGGCAGTTTCTCATCTCTTGTAATCGTTCTTCCGTTTCCGATCAGCAGCATCGCACATCCCCCTTTATTCCAATTAATATTCTTTCGTTTTGCAGAAACTTTCTATTTATTATAATACCATTTTGTAAGATTTCTGACAACTTTTTTGTATTTCTAAAAAAACAATTAAATGTTACAGACTTGTTAAATTTGGTAATGACGAATGCAATCTTTTGTGTTATAATCGTCAACGAAAGAGATTGCATAAGCAACATTGTTTAGAACAGAAAGAGAGGAAGTATACTTATGAAGAAGTGGAGTTTATTCATCCTGACAGCCTTGGCTTGTGGTGTGGTCATGACAGGATGTGGCAAAGACAAGGAGGAAGCTCCGGCAGAGGCCGTTGCTGAGCCGGTGATCGAGGTCGTTACAGAAGAGACCCCTACCGCTACCCCCGCTGTCGTAGAAGAGGAATCTCGTGAGGGTATGTACCGCAGCGAGTTAACAAACGAATGGATTGATGAAACGATCAAAAACCAGAGACCTATCGCGGCTATGGTCGACAACGAAAAAACAGCACTCCCGCACTACGGATTATCTACGGCAGATGTTGTATATGAGATTACAAACAGTATGGCAAATGATGGTGTTACCCGTCTCATGGTTCTCGTAAAGGACTGGGGTAAGATTGAACAGCTCGGAAGTATCCGAAGCGTAAGACCTACCAACCTGCAGTTGATTCCTGAATGGAATGCAGTCGTCTGCCACGATGGTGGCCCGTTCTACATTGATGACTATCTTGCAAATGATTATGTAAATAACTTCAGCGGCGGATTCTCACGTGTAGACAACGGTAAGTCAAGAGAGTTTACAGAGTATATTCTTGCCGGAGATCTTGAGAAGAAGTTTGCTGATTCCAAGTACACTACAGATTACAATGAATATTATCCGGGACCTCATTATCAGTTTGCTGCTGAGACAAGCCCTGTAGATCTGTCCTCCAACTCAAAGGCTACGGATGCTACTCATATCCAGTTGCCTTATAAGCACAATAAGCCTTATTTGGATTACAATGCAGAGGATGGTCTGTACTACTACTCAGAGTATGGCTCAAAGCACGTAGATCCGGGCAACAACAATGCACAGCTTGCATTTAAGAATGTATTGATTCAGAATGCTCGTTATGTTGTATTTGATGACAATGGCTACATGATGTTCCACTCGATCGATTACGATCGTGAAGGCTATTACATCACAAACGGTAAGGCACTTCCGATTACATGGTCTAAGTCAGAGGAATTGGCAGTTACACAGTATTTTGATCCTGATGGAAATGAAATCACTCTGAATACAGGTAAGACCTACATTGCACTTGTTCCTGATGATATTTGGAAGAACTTAGAGATTGATTAATCAGAGATTGACGAATCATAAAAATATGTCAGACTGACGTATTCATTTAAAAAGGAACTTGACTCATCTTAATAGTCAGGTTCCTTTTTTTATCTGTACTCTATCGCTATCTTAATTCCGAAAAGCTTTTTAATAATTCGGACATTTCCGGTGGAATGGCTATGGGCGTTCCCGCCGCCGCAATGGCAGTTGCAGGATCTTTCAGTCCATTGCCCGTTACTACACTGACTATAGATGCACCGTGAGGTATCAGACCCTGCTCCAATGCTTTCTTGACACCAGCCGTACCGGTTGCTCCCGCAGGTTCTGCAAACACGCCGCAAGTCGTACCAAGCAGCTTCATTGCCTCTAAAATTTCCTGATCCGAAACATTTACAACAACTCCATTGGATTCACGAATGGCATTCAATGCCTTATCCGGATTTCTCGGTACACCGACTGCAATGCTGTCTGCAATCGTATTTTCTTCCATAGGATACCATTCTTTATTTTCAGCAATGGCACGATTGATCGGACAGCAGCCCTCGGCCTGTACACTGATGAGTCTCGGCAGCCTGTCAATGAAGCCTGCTGCGTATAAATCCTTGAAGCCTTTCCACACACCGCCGATTGTGCAGCCATCCCCTACGGATATCGCCACATAATCTGTCATTTTCCAGTTTAGCTGCTCTGCAATCTCAAGAGAAACAGTCTTCTTACCCTCCATCAGATAGGGATTGATTGCCGCGTTCCTGTTATACCAGCCCCATCTTTCAATTGCCTCTGCCGACAATCTGAAGGTATCCTCGTAGGAACCTTTGACACTGATGACATTGGCTCCGAACATCATAAGCTGTGCAACCTTTCCCTTAGGAGCACGCTCCGGCACAAAAATGTAAGTCTTGAATCCAGCTGCGGCGGCATTTCCTGCCAAGGAAGATGCCGCATTGCCGGTTGAGGAACACGCAATTATGGATGCCCTCGCCTCCTCAGCTTTCACAACCGCCATTGCAGATGCACGATCCTTCAGACTTGCCGTTGGATTAATTCCATCATCCTTAATGTACAGCTTTGCAGCACCCAGCCGCTCCGCCAGCCGCTCCACATTATAAAAAGGTGACCAGCCAACCCGCAGCTTCGGAACCTTGCTGTCCCCTGTCACCGGCAGAAATTCTCTATAACGCCACATATCATTTTCATGACGTTCTGTCATAGCTTTGGGCGTTACCTGCTGTTTGATCTTCCTATAATCATACTTTATATCCAAAATCCCACCACATTTTTTACAGGTAGTCAAATTTGGAATCGCTTCATGTTCCGCCCCGCACTTGACACAGACTGCCGATATCACATTATTCATTATATGACCTCCCATAAAAGATTTTAATTAGCATTTCCGGCGTCCGTCCATCAAATCACAAATCCTTTAACAGTCCAGTCCGCTCATTAAACTCACTAATCAACTCATCAATTGCCGTAGCTTCTTTGCGAACAGCACCCCACGTATGTTCATCATCATACCACAGTGCATTCAGCTCCTCTGCCGTTCTGCCCTGCTGCTCTACCCATGTGTAATACTTCAGATTATGTACTCTCTTGCGATCAAGGTAGGTCAGTTCCTGCATATGATCAGTCTTAATCGATGCTATATGCTTTGCATAATCCACAGCCGCCATCGTCGGTGTATATTCACCGTCCTCCTCCTGCAGCTCTTTAATTCTGGAACCATACATAGAAGCTGAATCTGTCATAACCGTTGCAACCACATCATGCTCCGTCAATTCATAATATTTTGCCATCTTGATCGCGCACAGCATATTTGCAATACCTGAAATACCAAAATAACTCAACAGCTCGACAAACTCCGGAGCCACACCCATTTCCTTTACAAGATATTCTCTTCCGATCGGCTCATTGAAAAAGCGAATCAGCTTCTGGCTGTCTTCATCATCAATGTCAATCACCATATCTGTATTCTTAACATTATGAATCCAAGGCACATGCTTGTCTCCGATGCCCTCGATGCGATGCCCGCCGAATCCGTTGTTCAGAAGAGTTGGACACTGCAGTGCCTCACCGACTCCTAATTTTGCCGTAGGATACTTCTCCTTCAGATAATCTCCGGATGCCATCGTTCCCGCTGAACCGGAGGTAAATACTGCACCCGCAAATCTATCGCCCGGCTGCTTCATTTCCTCATATGCATCTGCGATTGCGCTGCCGGTTACATTATAATGCCACAGATAATTGCCCATCTCCTCAAACTGATTGAAAATCAGGACATCCTTTCTAGTGGTCTTGAGTTCCCATGTCTTATCAAAGATTTCCTTTACATTGCTCTCACAGCCCGGTGTCGCAATGACCTCTCCCGCTATGCTGTTCAGCCAGTCAAATCTTTCCTTGCTCATCTCAGCAGGCAGTATTGCAATGGAATCGGCACCCAGCAGCTTGGAATTGAATGCACCGCCACGGCAATAGTTTCCAGTAGATGGCCATACAGCCTTATGATAAGTTGTATCAAACTGTCCCGTAATCAGTCTCGGTGCCAGACAGCCAAAGGAAGCACCCACTTTATGACATCCTGTCGGGAACCATTTGCCGATCATACAGATGATCTTCGCCTTGACTCCGGTCAGTTCTGACGGAAGTACAATATAATTGCTGCTGCCATACAGCCCGCCGCTTTCCTTCTGCTCATTCTTCCATGATATACGAAACAGATTCAGCGGATTGACATCCCACAGTCCTACATTTTTCAGCTTTTCCTTGATTTCATCCGGTATCAGTTCCGGATTTTTCATCTGTGCAATCGTAGGAATAATGATCTTCTTTTCCTTTGCCTTTTCTATGTTTTTCTCCAATGCCTGTTCATTTCTTGTTAAATCAATCATTTTACATACCTCCTGATTTTGTATGGCTGTGTGAATCTTCCCAAATACATACCTGATTTCTCTTTCATCATAGCACCCCATATATGAAAAAGCAACGGAATGAATAAAAATATTTTTTAGTGCTAAAACTTTTTGTGTTTTCTCTTGCAATTCTTTCCTACTATGCTATGATAATAAATAAGAAAGCATGATTGAACAATGTTTTAATGGGTTTCATATGAAGGAGATGATAGATTGGAAAACGATACTTTTACCTTGGCAATCTTAAAACAGCTGGCTGCAGGTCTTGCAGCACAATTCGGCAATAATTGCGAGGTTGTGATTCATGATCTGGCAGAGGCAACTGCAGAGCATTCCATTGTACATATTGAAAACGGGCATGTCAGCAACCGTGAACTTGGTGATGGTCCTTCTCCGATTGTACTGGACACGATTTCGCATCACAATGTACATCCGACAGACAGACTGGCATACCTGACACAAACCGACAGTGGCCGTATTCTCAAATCCAGTACCATTTTCATTCGGAATGAAAGCAATGAGGTACGCTACATACTTGCCATTAATTATGATATTACGAATCTTCTGGCAATTGACCATTCTATTTCTTCCCTGATCTCCTGTCCGGAAGAAAGCGATCAGAAGGAATCACCCAAGCGTATTACCAAGGATGTCAATGAACTTCTGGATGAACTGATCAAGCAATCGGTGGATTTGGTCGGTGTTCCGGTTGCACTCATGTCTAAAGAGGATAAGATCAGAGCCATTAATTTTCTAAATGATGCCGGCGCATTCCTGATTACCAAATCAGGGGATAAAGTATCAAAATATTTTAATATATCCAAATACACTTTATATAGCTATGTTGATATTAATAAATAATAGGAGGAAATAAATGATGGATTTTGTAAAAGTAAAAGCAGCAGCCGAACAATATGAACAGGATATGACGAAGTTCCTGCGTGATCTCGTACGCATTCCAGGAGAAAGCTGTGAGGAAAAAGGA
>CAZABT010000052.1:0-17620 GCA_964483395.1 uncultured Lachnospiraceae bacterium | reverse complement strand
AGGGGTAATGTGCTTTACAAAGGTAAAAAGTTTTCGAGTGCGCCCCGTTATGACCGCTTCGATACGTCTCCTAGTCATGAATAGAAAAGTGTATTATAATACTTTAGGTACAAATGTGAAAATCACTGCATTAAATTATAATACAAACCTATTGCCGAAGTCAATTTAAACATATGAATTTCGAGGATTTATTGGTTTAATGGAAAGAGAAGGGTCAAAAGATGACAGGAAAATGGGACAATCAAGATTATCCGTATCTATATGATACACACGTACACACCAATCAGGGAAGCGCCTGCGGGGCATATCCGGGGGCTGCAATGGCACGGGCATATCATCAGGCCGGCTATACCGGAATCATCATTACGGATCATTTTTTCTATGGAAATACGGCAGTCAGCAGAGATTTGCCGTGGCAGGACTGGGTGCAGGCATTTTGTCTAGGCTATGAAGATGCAAGGGCAGAGGGAGAACGCATTGGTCTGCAGGTATTATGGGGCTGGGAATCAGGCTATCATGGAACAGAATTTTTGATCTATGGCTTAGATAAGGCCTGGCTGCTGGCACATCCGGAGATCAAAGATGCTACGATTGAAGAGCAGTACCGACTGGTGCATGAGGACGGCGGAATCGTTGTTCACGCACATCCTTACCGCGAGGAGGATTATATAGAAGAAATACGCCTGTTTCCGGACTATGTGGATGCAGTAGAGGTTGTAAATGCATGTCACTCCAATCCGGCAAGTGAACATCATTATGCACCTGAATTTGACGAGAGAGCATTGGCCTACGCTCAAGAGCATCATTTTCTCATGACAGCGGGTTCAGATATGCACTTCATCAAGCTATTGGGCGGCGGTATGGCATTTGCAGACAGACTGACGGATATTCATGATTATGTACAGGCAGTCTATACCCGCAGAAAATGTATCTTAACAGATGGATATCATCATCACCTGAGTGACGAACTGCAGGTACGTTGCAAAGAGCGCGAAAAGCAGATATAATAGCTACAATGGAATTATTTTTATAAAATATGGAAGCAAGCACAGAAAGCAGGAAAATCGTGAAAGAATTACAGTATCCCTTTGACAGCAGGCATATATTGAAGAAAAGAAAATCGATCAAAAGAATGCTGTTAGAGAGCAGACCTTCTTTTTTGGAGAAGAAGATTGCCGTGCTTGGAGGCTCTACGACGCATGATATCTGTGAAATCATGGATTTGTTTTTGCTGGATCAGGGAATTAAAGCCTCTTTTTATGAGTGCGAATATGCAAAGTATTGGGAAGATATTATGTTTGAGAATCCGGAGCTTAGGGAGTTTGCACCGGATATGATCTATATTCATACAAGTAATCGTAACATCCGGCAGTACCCGCTACTTTCACAGTCAGAGCAGGATGTAGAGCAGATGCTGCAGGCTGATTATGAGCATTTTCAGACAATGTGGCAGAAGATTGAGACGAGCTGGCACTGTCCTGTGATTCAGAATAACTTTGAGAATCCGG
The DNA here is from genome assembly GCA_964483395.1 of uncultured Lachnospiraceae bacterium. Taxonomy (GTDB): domain Bacteria; phylum Bacillota; class Clostridia; order Lachnospirales; family Lachnospiraceae; genus JAAYYM01. The sequence continues at coordinate 16,112 of CAZABT010000052.1, read as the reverse complement.
CCTATCGTCTGATGGGAAATCGTGATGCTGTGGATGTGCATGGTAAGGTTTATTATATCAATGAGCTGAACAGGCTGTTTTCTAAATACGCCCGTGAGCATAAGGATTTTTATCTGCATGATCTCAACTATCTGTCAGCGAGCTATGGTCTGGAGAAATGGGCTGATCCACTGTACTGGCATATGTATAAATATACGCTTTGTATGGAAGCAATTCCAACGCTGGCATTCAGTGTGTCAAATATCATCAAGTCTATTTATGGAAAGAACAAGAAGGCACTGGCACTTGATCTGGACAATACACTTTGGGGCGGCATTGTAGGCGATGACGGGGTAGATAAGCTGGAGATTGGTGAGGAAACGCCTCTGGGACAGGTGTATGAAGAGTTTCAGAATTATATCAGGGAACAGAAAAGTATTGGAACGATTCTGACAGTCTGTTCCAAGAATGAGTATGAAAATGCCATTGCCGGGCTGAACCATCCTGATGCTCCCCTGAAACCGGATGATTTCGTAGCAATCAAGGCAAATTGGGAACCGAAAAGCAAAAATCTTGTGGAAACAGCGGCCGAGCTGAATTTACTGCCGGAATCCTTTGTGTTTGTAGATGACAATCCCGCAGAGCGTGAGATTATAGCACAACAGGTGCCGGGAGTGATCGCGCCGGAGATCGGCAGTGTGGAAAATTATATTCAGGTACTTGATCAATCAGGCTTTTTTGAGGTTACGAATCTTTCTGCAGATGATGCGTCCAGAAATCAGATGTATCAGGAAAATGCCAAGCGTGTGCAGCTTCAGCAGAGCTTTGATGATTATGATGAATACCTTCGCTCTCTGGAGATGAAGGGGACGATCAAGCCCTTTGAATCGGTCTATATGGAGCGCATCGCGCAGTTAACAAACAAAAGCAATCAGTTCAATCTGACGACAAAACGCTATACAGGTGCAGAGATTAAAGCTGTTGCGGAATCAGATTCTTATATTGATTTGTATGGAAAGCTGGAGGATAAATTTGGCGATAATGGTGTTGTATCGGTTGTGATCGGTGAGAAGCGGGAGTCGGTGCTGCACATTGACCTGTGGATCATGAGCTGTCGGGTGTTGAAGCGGGATATGGAGTATGCCATGATGGACGAACTGGTGGGACACTGTCAAAAGGCAGGAATCACTAAGATTTTAGGCTACTATTATCCGACTGCCAAGAATAAAATGGTACAGAACTTCTATGAACTGCAGGGCTTTACCAAAATCAAAGAGGATGAAGAGGGCAATACAGAGTGGAAATTTGTCATACCGGACGTATATGAGAAGAAAAATCAATGGATTTGTGTGACTTCTCTTTGTTCATTTTAATCTTGTGTTTCATGAACGCATGTGATAGTATTAAGTGAAAATGCACATTTAATCATGTTTATAAGTATGAAGCTTAGGTATATATAAATGAATTTGATATCCATTACTTTTATATTATTTTTACTAATTTTACTAGTTGTTTATTATTTCATAAACAAACAATATCAGTGGATTGTTTTGCTCTTAGGCAGTCTGCTGTTTTACATTTGGACAAATCCATTCAGTATTATCTTCTTACTCATCTCGATTGTGAGCACATGGTTGTTAATGAAAGCACCCACAAAGGCTCACTGGTATTTGACACTCATCATCAACCTTGGTTTATTGATTGTATTTCGATATAGTATTCATTGGGGCATCAAAGACATAATTGTTCCTCTTGGAATCTCTTTTTACACATTTATGACTTTAGGTTATGCACATAGTGTATATGAAAAAAAAATACAACCATGCGATAATCTGTTGCATTATGCACTGTATATCTCCTATTTTCCTCAAATTGTTGAGGGTCCAATCGGAATCTATCAAAAAATGATGCCTCAGCTGTTACAGCCGCATCAATTTGAAAGGGCGCATATTCAATCCGGTGCATATCGTTGTCTGAAAGGTCTGTTCAAGAAACTGGTAATTGCCGGCCGACTGAATTATTATGTTGATACTGTTTATTCTGCCCCTCAAATGGAGGGTGGTTTGACATTATTCGTCGCAACCTTTTTTTACACCATTGAGCTGTATGCTGATTTTTCCGGATATATGGACATCGTATGTGGTGTATCTGAGATGTTTGGAATTAAACTAAAAGAAAACTTTATACGTCCCTATTTTTCCAAAACGATTCAGGAATTTTGGAGAAGATGGCATATTTCTCTGAACGAGTGGTTTAAAGAGCACCTAATGATGCCTGCTGTGACCTCCGGCTGGAACCGTAAGCTGTCCAAAGCACTTGGAAAATTATTTCCAAAGGCTAAGAAGGGAACCTTACGCACAATCTTTCCGCTTATATTGGTCTGGATGGTAACCGGTATTTGGCATGGTGCAGAATCTGTCTATATTGGTTGGGGTATCTATTATTCTATCATAATGCTCTTTTCCATATGTACAACATATTATATGAAGAAGGTACGTCAAAAAATTCATTGGAATGATGGTCTGATCGGTATCAAAATTTTTCAGGTAGTTCGAACTTATCTGATCGTGCTGATTGGAGAAGTCCTGTTCCGAGCAAACACTCTTTCAGATGCGATCTATATCTATAAAACAATGCTCATGAATACCCAAATTCATTCTGCCAGCATCATCGCAGCTATGAAACCATTTGGTAATGGAAATCAGGCAGTCGCTTCACTGATCATCATCACACTTTTAATTGGAGGGTTATTCTTAGTGGAACTTCGTAAAGAGATGAAGGAGCAGGCATTTACAAAGCATCATTCGGTATATGCTGCTTTGATGCTGATTGTGTTAGCTTTGTTTAGCGTTACTGGTCAGTCACACTTTATGTATCAGCAATTTTAGAGATCCGGGGTACAAATGAATGAAACGTACAATCGTTACTTTATTGATTGCAATTGGAATCATTGTTGCAATCATTTTTCTAAAAAATACATATTCCTGTGAGATTCCGATTGGAAGCCGAGGAATTAAGGCTGCCATCGATTCCGGCGATTTAGAATTTCTTTTCATAGGCTCATCGTCTTTTCGAAGTAATATTGATATGAAAATTATGGACGAAGAATATCAAGGAAAAGCATTTATCATTGCATATGGCGGAAATCAAATTGTGTCTTCACAGATTCAGTATGAAGAGATATGCAGCAGGTCTGATAACAGCTATGAACAAATCATATTTGAACTAGATCCGTTGATGCTGACGGAAGATGTTGATATATCAGATTCCCGTATCATCTGGGATTTATCCTGGAGTGGAAAGCGAGAACTGTGGAGTCAGTTTCAAGAATCAAAAAATGCGGATTTATCTACAATGTATGAATACTTTGTCACCACAGGGATGGACGATTTGATCACATATCCTATTACAAATCGGATTTACAAAGCACGTTATTATAAAGGTGCAAAAACAGGGGAGACTCTTTCCTCGGGAAAGGAATATCTTGAGAAGGAACCATTTGATCTGAGTGATAAAATGATCAATGCTTCTCAGGAGAAAGCCCTTAGAGAATTGATTCAGCAATGTAAGAATAACAATCAAAAAATCATCTTTTTAGAGAGCCCGCATTACTATCGATTATTTGATGATCCTGTTTATCAGAAATATAGAGAAGTCTTTTGCCAGATTCTTCAGGAGGAAGAGATACCGTTTATTCTTTCTGATATGGTTGAATTTGATCAGCATAATCCTGACTATTTTGAAGATATGGGACATATGTCGACAGCAGGACGAGAAGAATATACAAAAAATCTGATTACAACACTGGATTCATTTAGAACACATGAATGAGATTGAGGTACCAACAGCATGCATACCATATTAGATTATCTGGAACAAACAGAACAACGGGAACCTACGCACATTGCATTTGCTGATCCCCAAAAGGAAATTACCTTTCATGATTTAACGCTCCACGCAAGAGAAGTGGCTACTCTATTCTCAAATGGGGCATTCGGTTTTATTCTTGGAGAGCAGGAGCCCGTATGCTTCTTTTTGGAAAAGAGCGTAGATGCAGTTATAGCGATGTTTGGTGTGATATACTGCGGTGCCTTCTACAGCTTTACGGATATCCGTCAGCCTGCAGAGCGTGTCAGAAAAGTGCTATCCGTTTTAGAACCGGCTGTGATTATTACAGATGAGGTTCATTATCCGGTATTAATGAAACATCTTGAAGAAATGTCTCTATCGTTTAGGGTTCTTTTGCTGACGGATCTTTTAAATGCTGCCAGGCAGACGCAGATTGATCCATTAATCTTAAAAAATAAGCGAGATCAATTTGTTGATCAAATGCCCCTATATGTCAATTTTACAAGTGGCTCTACCGGAACACCCAAAGGGGTTGTCGTAAGTCATCGCTCCGTGATCGACTTTATTCCTGTCTTCACAGAGCTATTCGGAATTAACAAAACGGACATTCTTGCGAATCAGGCGCCCTTCGACTTTGATGTGTCAATTAAGGATATTTTCAGCGGTATTTTTACAGGTGCAAAGGTACAGCTGATTCCTCGTGAATATTTTACGAATCCGACAACGCTGATGGATTATCTGTGTGAAAACAAGGTAACAACTCTTGTATGGGCAGTATCTGCCATGTGTTTTGTTACGATTATGAATGGATTTCAGTACCGTACACCACATACCATCAAGCGTGTTATGTTTAGCGGTGAGTTGATGCCGGTTAAGCAGCTTAATAAATGGAGAGCGGCTCTGCCGGATGCTGCCTATGTGAATCTCTATGGTCCTACCGAAATCACATGTAACTGCACCTATCACATTTTGGATCGGGAATATGAACAAACAGAGGTGCTTCCGATTGGTGTTGCATTTCCAAATGAAAAGGTGTTTCTGTTGGATGAATCAGACAGACTCGTTACAGAGGTGAATCAAGAGGGAGAGATCTGTGTAAGTGGAACCTGTCTTGCAATCGGCTATTTCAAAGACCCTGAAAAAACGGCAGCGGTTTTTACTCAAAACCCTCTGAATGACAGATACTATGATCGTATTTATCGTACCGGTGATATCGGAAAATATGATTCTTCCGGAAACCTGATCTATATCAACCGAAAGGATTTTCAAATCAAACATATGGGACAGCGTATTGAGCTTGGCGAAATAGAAGTCTGTGCCATGTCTTTAGAGGGTGTCCAGCGGGCCGTATGTATTTATGATTTTAAGCGTAAGAAAATCATTCTGTTTTATGTCGGAAGTCTACAAAAAGACAGCCTTGCAGAACAGATACAAAGTAAACTTCCACCCTATATGTTGCCAAATAAAACCATGCAGCTAGATCAGTTTCCGATGAATAAAAACGGAAAAGTAGATCGGAAAGCATTAGAGGAACTGATATAAAAGATGATTAAAAAAGAACAATTCTATCAAATTGCAAAAGAATACGGTACCCCAAGTTTTCTCTTTGACTGCGATGAAGTATTGACACGAGCCATGAAAATCAAAGAAATCCTGAACAACGGACATGGGAATCGCCCGATTCAGCTATGCTATTCCATTAAGGCAAATCCGTTCCTCGTACCATACTTGAGATCAGCTGTGGATTTTTTTGAAGTATGTAGTCCCGGAGAATTAGCAATCTGTGAACATAATCATATTCCCGGTGATCAGATTGTTTACTCAGGAGTCAATAAACAGCTTACCGATATCACGGAGGCTATTCGTTATGGAGCGGCTGTTTTAACCGCTGAATCGCTTCATCAATTTGATTTGATCAAACAGGCTGCAGTTCAATTAAAATGCCATGTAGCTGTGATTTTGCGCCTTTCTTCCAAGAGCCAGTTTGGTATGGACTTATCTGATATCAAATCACTTTTGAAGGATCATTCAAAGAATGACTCGAACATTACCATTCAAGGAATACACTATTTTGCAGGCACTCAACGAACGAAACTGGCACACCAAAAAGAAGAACTTGAGGAATTACGGTCTATCATAAATGAATTACGGAGTGAGAGCTCCTATGCACTTCCGATATTTGAATATGGGCCCGGCCTTTCCTACCCTTACTTTGAGGGTGACAATTTTGAGGATACGCTCGCCCCTCTTGAGGAGCTTGCCGACACATTCAATGATGTTGCTGCCTGGAGTCAGTTAACAGTTGAAATGGGAAGATTTCTTGCAAGCAGTTGTGGCTATTATCTTACAAGTGTTGCTGATCAAAAAAGAAGCTTTGAAAAAAACTGGTGTATTTTGGACGGTGGAGTGAACCACGTCAATTATTATGGTCAAATGATGGGATTGAAGATTCCGATCATACACCACCTTCCCCTGACTCATGCTGACGCCGAGCCTTCTGTGCCCACTGATCCTTGTGAAACAGGGAACACATCCAAATGGGCTTTGTGCGGCTCACTTTGTACTACAAATGATGTTCTGGTTCGGGAATACGAAATGCATGAGCCGAAGCTTCATGATATACTTGTTTTTTGCAATCTGGGCGCGTATTCTATTACAGAGGGGATTGCACTGTTTCTATCGCGTGATATGCCAAAAGTAATCGCATATCATAACGGTAAGACCACACTCTTACGGGATACGATAGAAGCCTGGAGGATGAATATATAATCAAAAAGGAGAACTGAAATAATGGAAGATTTTATTGCTTTACTTGAAGATGTAAGAGATGATATTGATTTTACAAATGAAACGGAATTGATTGATGATCAGCTGCTTAGTTCCTTCGATATCATTCAGATTATTGCCGCTATTGATGACGAATATGACATTGCGATTCCTGCTACAGAAATCATTCCTGCAAATTTCAATAGTGCAAAAGCAATGTATGCATTAATAGAACGACTCAGCACGAGGAATTAATATGTACTTTAAAAAAAATATAACATGGTTTCATAGCGTTCATTTGTCTGATTACTACTATTTGCTTGTCTCTTTTGGATACCTGCTGACATTATTTGTGACACAAATGCGTCCGGGTTTATTTGCTACACTGCTGATGCTCTTTGTCAGCCTGGAGCTTCTCTTGAAAAGAGAACTCACAATAAAAAGTATCTTGGACTGGCTTGTGGTATCCTATGTAGGCTATAATCTTCTCTCTGTCATCTGGCTTATGAATCATGGATATCCGGTATCCGTTTTTTTGCAGGAGTTTTCTAATTCCATTTTACCGATTGTATTCTATTTTGTTGGGACAAGTGCCGGAGCACGAACGAAAGATTTTTATAAAAAATATTTGTATGCTTTGCTGGTAATCTGCCTATTGGGCTTGATCTTCTATCTGACAGCGCCACAGTTCTATCTGGATTATTTGCTGGATTGGGAATATACATCAAAAGCTGATGTTCAAACGATGCGTGTCAGAATGAATTCCATCATAGGAAGTACACTCCTTGGCTTTATAGCGGCTGTTGGTATTCCGGTGTCCTCCTGTTTTATTATGGAAAAGAAGGATCGTCTGTTTGGAATTGTAATGCTTGTAATGAGTCTTGCATTTGCTTTCCTGAGCAACCAGCGTTCTGCTATGGTCGTTGCCATTTTGGCAGTCCTCTATGTAAATCATCTGCTCTTTTTTGAGTTTAAGCTGATCAAGAAAAAATATTTTATTGCTGAATGTGTTACTGCACTGCTTGCGATCATAGGTCTATGCATTGTCAGTCTGTCGTCAGTTCAAAAAATTTACTATCGGCTTGCTTCTCTGCCAAGTGCACTCGGAGAACGAAGCGGAGCCTGGTTTGACGCACTGAACCATATGGGCAATATCTGGCTTGGAAACGGTCTTGGCGCGAATGGACACAAAGCACTTCAAGTTGAGTTTGCTCATGTGATCACGGATGGTGGACTTGTGAAGGTTTTCTGCGAGGAAGGTATTTTGGGATTTTCTATATTTTTAAGCATTCTGGTTTTAGTTACTTTGGGTGGATTCAAACAATTCAAATACTGTTATGCCGATTTATGTATTATTGCAATTACTCTGCTGCAATCGATTGGTTCCAACATTTTGTCATTCCAGCTTGCAGTTCCGATTTTCTGGTTTGCACTCGGACATATTTCCAGTATGAATATACAAAAGACAAAAGGTAAAGCTGTGCTCTGATGACATGGCTTTACCTTTTTAATGTGCGCCCGGCGGCACACATTTTTCTGAATATCTGAACAAAAACATCTATTGTGAGCAGGACTAAAATATTGTATACTGTTCGTATAGGACAGACAACAAAGACGCAGGAGGAAGCGAACGTATGAAGAGAATCGGAATGTTAACCAGTGGTGGAGACTGTCAGGCACTGAATGCAGCAATGCGGGGAGTGGTGAAAGCTCTCTGGTATACACTCGGACCGGATGAGGTTGAGATATACGGTTTCTTTCAGGGCTATAAGGGATTGATTTACAGTGATTATCGCAGACTGGAATTTACGGATTTTTCCGGCATTCTGACAAGGGGCGGCACAATACTCGGAAGCTCCAGAATGCCGTTCAAACTGATGCGCGAGCCGGATGAAAACGGTTTAGACAAGGTAGCTGCAATGAAGCAGAATTACTATAAGCTGAATCTGGATTGTCTTGTAATTCTAGGAGGCAACGGAACACATAAGACGGCGAATCTGCTAAAGGAGGAAGGCTTAAACGTCATTACACTTCCCAAGACGATAGACAATGATCTGTGGGGAACAGATATGACCTTTGGTTTTCAAAGTGCAGTCAATATTGCAACCAATGCAATTGATTGTATTCATACGACGGCGGCTTCTCATGGACGTGTCTTTATCGTAGAGGTCATGGGGCACAAGGTTGGCTGGCTGACACTCAACGCCGGCATTGCAGGCGGTGCGGATATCATATTGATTCCGGAGATTCCTTATGATATAGATAAGATTGTGGAAGCTATCAATAAGAGACATGCCCGCGGCAGTGCATTTACAATTCTGGCAGTGGCAGAGGGCGCAATCTCCAAGGAGGATGCAGCATTATCCAAGAAAGAGCTGCTCAAGAAACAGGAAAAGAGCACTTATCCTTCAGTTTCCTATGAGATTGCAGATAAAATACAGCAAAAGACCGGACTGGAGATCAGAGTTACAGTTCCGGGACATACACAGCGCGGTGGCAGTCCATGTCCGTATGACAGGGTGCTTGCTTCCAGACTGGGAACTGCAGCGGCAGAACTGATCATGGAGGGTGAGTATGGCTACATGGTCGGAATTGTGAACAGAGAGGTCGGCAAGATTCCGCTTGAGGATGTAGCAGGCAAGTTAAAGATGGTATCTCCTGAGGCGACGATCATCAAGGAGGCGAAGCTGTTAGGTATCAGCTTTGCAGATTAAGGAATATAGTCAGAAACAGGAAGCAGGAATATGTCTTATACCGCATTATATAGAAAGTGGCGACCTGATAATTTTGAAGATGTAAAGGGTCAGGATCACATTGTAACTACACTAAAAAACCAAATTAAATCGGACAGGATCGGACATGCCTATCTGTTCTGCGGTACGCGGGGAACCGGTAAGACGTCTATTGCCAAGATATTTGCCAAGGCAGTGAACTGTGAGCATCCGATCGACGGAAGTCCCTGTGGAGAATGTGCCAGTTGTAAAGCCATTGCAACTGGTGCTTCTATGAATGTCATTGAGATTGATGCTGCATCAAACAACGGCGTGGACAATATCCGTGAGATCAGGGATGAGGTATCTTATTCACCGGCAGAGGGCAAGTACAAGGTCTACATCATTGATGAGGTGCACATGCTTTCCATTGGTGCATTTAATGCTCTTTTAAAAACACTGGAAGAGCCCCCTTCGTATGTCATCTTTATTTTGGCCACGACAGAGGTGCATAAAATTCCGATTACCATTATGTCACGCTGTCAGAGGTATGATTTTAGACGAATTTCCATTGATACGATTGCTGACAGGATGCGGCCGCTGCTTGCAGAGGAGCAAGTGCAGGTAGAGGAAAAGGCGCTTCGTTTTATTGCCAAGATGGGCGACGGCTCTATGAGAGATGCCATCAGCCTGTTGGATCAGTGTATTGCATTTCATTTTGGAGAAGAGCTTACGTATGATAAGGCACTGGAGGTGCTCGGTGCAGTGGATACAGAGGTATTCAGTCGATTGCTGCGGATTATTCTGCAAAAAGACATTATCGCTTCTATTCATCTGCTGGAGGAGATTATCATACAGGGTCGGGAGCTGACACAGTTTGTGACAGATTTCACATGGTACTTGCGTAATTTGCTTTTGGTAAAGACTTCTGAAAATGTAGAGGATGTTCTGGATGTTTTCAGCGAGCATCTTGGCAGGCTCAAGGAAGAAGCAGATATGATTGAGCCTGAGACGCTGATGCGGTATATCAGGATCTTTTCTGACCTGTCGGGACAGATTAAATATGCGTCACAGAAGCGTATCATGACAGAAATGGCTTTGATCAAGCTATGCAAGCCGAGTATGGAAACAGATACGGAATCTCTGCTGGAGCGTATACGGGATCTGGAGGAGAGGATGGAGAAGGGAATCCCTGTCGCGGCTGTACCGCAGGGCTACGGAGCAACAGCAGCAGGGGGAGCAGGGACGGTATCTGCGGCGGCACCTAAGCCGGAGCTTCCCAAGGCGATACCGGAGGACATACAGAAAATAGTCGGCATGTGGGCAGGAATTGTAGGAGAGATGCCGGGCATGTATAAGTCTTATCTTAAAACGGCAAAGCTCAGTATGAAAGACGATGGAATCCTGCTGATTGTGGTCGGTGATATCAATGTCAGCAAAATGCTGAATCGGGATGAGCATAAGGAAAAAATCATAGAAACGATCTCCGAACGGATTGGCAAGCGCGTTGATGCTGAAATTCGGGGATTGGAGAATAATCAAAGCTTTGAACAATCTTACGTGGATTTGAGTAAGGTAATTAATATGGAGATAGAAATCGAAGATTAAAGGAGGACTTTAGGCATGGCAAAGAGAGGCGGATTTCCGGGAGGCGGAATGCCCGGCAATATGAACAATCTGATGAAGCAGGCACAGAAGATGCAGCGTCAGATGGAGGAGAGCCAAAAGGAACTGGAAGAGAAGGAATTTACAGCGGCAGCAGGCGGTGGAGCAGTTGAGGTTACTGTATCGGGTAAAAAAGAGGTTACAAAGGTAAAATTGTCAGAAGAGGTCGTTGACCCCGATGACATTGAGATGCTGGAGGATTTGATCATGGCAGCTACGAATGAGGCCTTCCGTCAGATGGAGGAGGAATCTCAGGCGGCAATGTCTAAGCTGACAGGTGGTCTTGGAGGCATGGGCGGAGGTTTTCCTTTCTGAAAATCAAAACAAGTATGTTTGCAGGGAAGCGTTATGGGAAAAGAAATAGGCCGGACGGCATAGTATGGGAGGAACCATCCTAAGATGGAACTGTACAGCGGTTACATTAACAGATTAATAGAAGAATTGTCCAGATTGCCCGGTATCGGAAATAAGTCTGCACAGCGGCTGGCCTTTTACCTGATCAGTATGCCGGAGGAAAGTGTTGAACGACTGGCCTCGACCATGGTGGAAACCAGGAAGAAGATTCGCTATTGTGCTAATTGCTGCACACTTACGGACAACGAGTTATGCCCGATTTGTGCAAATCCAAAGCGTGACAGAAGAACGATTATGGTCGTGGAGACACCGAGAGACTTAGCGGCATATGAAAAAACCGGACGATATGAAGGTGTTTATCATGTGCTTCACGGAGCAATTTCTCCGATGCTGGGAATCGGACCGAACGATATACGACTGAAGGAACTGATGCAGCGTCTGCAGGAGGATGTGGATGAGGTCATCATTGCTACGAATTCCAGCTTGGAAGGTGAGACAACTGCAATGTATGTCAGCAAGCTGATTAAGCCTACCGGTATCAAGGTAACGAGAATTGCCAGTGGCGTTCCGGTTGGCGGAGATTTGGAATATATTGATGAGGTTACCCTGCTAAGAGCATTAGAGGGACGTATAGAACTGTAATGATTCAGAATACACAATGAAAAGGAGCAAGATTATGGGCGTGACAAAGGAAGTATTCGGTACTACTAAGGGTGGACAGGAGGTTTACCTGTTTACACTGGAGAACAAAAAGGGCATGAAGGCAAAGGTTACAAATTTCGGAGCCATTCTGACAACCCTATATGCACCCAACAAGTCAGGTAAAATGGACGATGTTGTGCTTGGCTATGATAAGCTGGAGGATTATGAAACCAACGGAAGCTTCTTCGGAACAACTGTCGGACGTAATGCGAACAGAATTGCCAATGCAAAATTTACAATTGATGATGTGACTTATCAATTGGCTGTAAATGATGGCAAGAACAATCTGCATTCAGATGCGGCGCTTGGCTTTCACAAAAGAGTGTGGGATGCAGAGATGAAGGGTCAGGCAGTGAAGTTTTCCTATGTCAGTCCGGATGGAGAGACAGGATTTCCGGGTACCTTAAAAATTTCCGTTACATATACGCTGACAGATGATAATGCATTGGAAATCAGCTATGATGGTGTCAGCGATAAAAAGACAGTTATCAATCTGACCAATCACAGCTATTTCAATCTTGCAGGACAGGGCAAGGGTAAGATTTATGATACGATGCTGCAGTTGAACGCAAGCAATTATACGCCCATTGTGTCCGGAGCGATACCGACAGGCGAGATTGCAGCGGTCAGGGGAACGGATATGGACTTTACAACACCTATGAGAGTTGGCGGAAGGATCAATGATACATGGGATCAGTTGACCATGGTTAAGGGATATGATCATAACTGGGTAGTGGATGATTATGACGGTACAGTCAGAAAGATCGCAGTTGCTATGGATGAGTCAGCAGGCAGGACGATGGAGGTTTATTCAGATCTTCCGGGAGTACAGTTCTATGCAGGCAATTGCATTTCAGAGACAGTCGGCAAGGGCGGTGCTGTATATTCAGCCAGAAGTGGTTTCTGTCTGGAAACGCAGTATTATCCTAACAATGTCAATCAGCCGAATTTCCCACAGGCAATTTTTGATGCAGGCCAGCCCTATCAGACAAAAACAATTTATAAGTTTGTATAAAAAGCGGGAATCAGGAAACTTACATGAAACAGGAAAATATAAAATTTCCTTTGAAGAACAAGCTGATCTTGCTTGTCATGGCGGCAATTGTTCCTCTTTTGGGAATATCCATTTATCTCATCTTTGCGTTGCTCAATTACAGCAACGCATATGATGAGATTGTTGGTAATATGACAGTTGCCAATAATTATAATCTGGATTTCAAGGAAGAGATGGACGAGAGTATCTATAAGATTGTTGTCGGTGGAGCAACCTTTGATAATATCAGTGAAGACAGTTCTCTGAAGGATCCATATCAATTGATTTCTGAATTACAGAATGAATTTAAGAAGCTGGAGCGCATCACGACAGACCGTGAGAGCCGTGTCTGGCTTCAAAGTTTATTGCGCAACATTGACACTTTGCGGGATCGCGTGGACGATATCAAGGTTAATCTGGAGGAAGGCAGACCCTATGAGGAAAATCTGGAGATGCTGGACAGCAATATCTACATTCTGACAGAGCTTGTACAGGATGATATTCAGTATTATATCTACTACCAGACTAAGAGTATTGAGAATTTGACCATGCAGCTAAACAAACAGGTCTCTTCTTTTCTGTTTCTGATCGTAATCGTTGTGACACTGATCGTAGTCATGGTGGTTGCAGTCACAATACTGATATTGAACAGTATCGCGAAGCCGATTGGCAAGCTGTGTGAGGTGACAGGGCAGATTTCAGAGGGAGATTTTTCTGTGCGGACACAGGTCAATACTTCAGATGAAATCGCAGTATTAGGAGAGAGCGTTAATGACATGACGGAGAAGCTGGAAGTCATGGTCAATAAGATCAAAGAGGATGAAAGAAAGATGCGGTATGCAGAACTGCGGCTTTTGCAGGAGCAGATCAATCCCCATTTTCTTTATAATACATTGGACACCATCGTATGGCTGATTGAGGGAAAGGATTCCGAAAATGCAGTTAAAATGGTAGTTTCTCTTTCGGATTTTTTTCGTTTGGTATTAAGCAAGGGCAAGGAGTATATTACCATTCAAGAGGAAGAGACACATATACTGAGCTATTTGCAGATACAGCAGGCACGTTACAGAGATATTCTGGAATATGAAATTCAGATATCTCCCGATATTTACCAGTATAAAATACTAAAGATGACCATTCAGCCCTTGGTGGAAAATGCTCTTTACCATGGGATTAAATACAAACGGGCCAAGGGTAAGATTATAGTAACAGGCAGCAGGAGCAATGACCGAATTTACCTTTCGGTCGAGGACAATGGGGTCGGAATGGAAGCAGAGGAACTGGAGCAGCTGCGCCTTGAGATCCAAAAGCCCTGCAAGGAAACAGAGTCAGGCTTTGGTCTTGCCAATGTAAATGAGAGAATCCGTATGAATTTTGGTGCTGAATACGGCATGACGATTGAATCTGTCAAAGGAGAAGGGACATGCGTTAGGATTGTGATTCCGGCTGAATTGTTTGACGGTGTGGCAGAGGAGGACGAAACACATGAGAAATAATAGAAGTAAGTATTTGAACAGACTGTGCTCCTTGCTGACTGGGCTGCTGATGCTGTGTCTGACAGGCTGTGGTATGTTCAGTCCGGTCGTTGAAGAGGATTCTTCTACAGGCATAGACAGTGATTTGGTCGTGGTTGGTTTTTCTCAGTTGGGCAGCGAATCTTTGTGGAGAACAGCCAATACGGCATCCATTCAGCAGGCGATGACGAAAGAGAAGGGTTTCTTTCTGATTTTCAATAATGCGAGACAGAAGCAGGAAAATCAAATCAAGGCAATACGCAGCTTTATCTCACAAAGAGTAGATTATATTGTTTTTTCGCCGGTGATAGAGGATGGCTGGAGCACAGTGCTTTTGGAAGCAAAGGAAGCCGGAATACCGGTGATTTTAACAGATCGTATGGTAGATATTGAGGATGAATCACTTTATACGACATGGGTCGGTACGGATATGCGTGAAGAAGGTGAAAAGGCAGGCAGATGGCTGGAAGGATATTTGAGAACACATCAGCGGACGGATGAGGAAACAGTTAATATTGTGGTTCTGCAGGGAACGCCCGGTGCAACCTCGCAGATTGGCAGAACAGAGGGCTTTGATGCAGTTGCAGAGGAGCATGATAACTGGAATATCTTGAGACAGGTCAATGGAGACTTTACGACAGTGAAGGGAAAGGAAGTCATGGGCTCACTGCTCAGACAGTATCCGGACATTGATGTTGTTGTCTCTCAAAATGATGATATGACCTTCGGAGCAATTGAGGCAATACAGGAGGCAGGCAGAACCGTTGGTGTGAACGGAGATATTACGATGATATCCTTTGATGCGACACATGAGGCATTGGAAATGGTCAGGGAAGGTCTGATTAATGTTGATATAGAGTGTAATCCTGAGCAGGGAGATAAAATCGCAGAGGTCATTTCCATGATGGAGCGGGGAGAAACGATCAAGAAGGCATATGTGATTGAAGAAAATATATTTACACAGGAGAATGTGAGCGAGTATATAGATACAAGAACATATTGATACCGAAGCATATTGGGAAAAATCCATAATATTGAATCAAAAAATAGCCTTGCGCCTATGCGCAGGGCTATTTTTGTGTAGTTTGTATAGTTTTATATTGCAAAATAATAAAAATATATGCAGAAGTGAAGTTTTTTCATGGTAGAGCGAAGAATATTGTATGTATTTTGCTGAAAGGAATTGCTATGATAATAAACGTAGTGAAGGGAAGGACTCATGAAATGAGGCTCCCGGACAACAGAGGAGCAATTTGCTCCACAAGTAAAAAGGAGGATTTTCAAAAATGAAAAAGAAGTTACTCAGCGTATTACTTAGCGTAGCTATGGTATCTGCATTACTTGCAGGCTGTGGCGCAAAGACAGAGACAGCAGCTCCCGCAGCAGCGGCAGAAGAAGCTCCTGCAGCAGAGGAAGCAGCACCTGCAGAGGAAGCAGCTCCCGCAGCAGATGCAAACGGCAAGACCGTTGGTGTGGCTATGCCTACACAGTCATCAGAGAGATGGATCAATGATGGCGCAGATATGAAGGAGCAGTTAG
>CAZABT010000051.1:0-17825 GCA_964483395.1 uncultured Lachnospiraceae bacterium | reverse complement strand
GGAAGAATTTCTGAAGCATACACGTGAGCTGAAGAAGATATTGCATTATATGCGCCGCCGCAGCTGCAAGTCCGAGTTTGAACTGTACTTTGCCAGACATTATGATGAATTTTATCAGGAGGCTGAAGATGTGCTTCGGCGGATACAGGACTGGGATGAAACAGAATTTCAAAAGCAGATACGCAGGAGAGGCCAGCTATGTCATGGCGAGTACACACATCATAATGTCATTATGTGCAGGCAGGGAACGGCAACCATAAATTTTGAAAAGTATCAGCTGGATACGCCTATTCATGATCTATATCAGTTCATGAGGAAGGTGTTGGAGAAAAATGAGTGGTCAGTCTCCATCGGTGAATTGATTCTGACTACCTACGAGCAGATCAGTCCGCTGACTGGGGAGGAACGCGAGAATTTGTATTTCAGACTGGCATATCCCGAAAAGTTCTGGAAGATGGCAAACTATTATTACAATTCCAATAAAGCCTGGATACCGGAGAAAAACATAGAGAAGCTACGGAGGCTGGTGGAACAAAATAGCGCAAAGCATTCCTTTTTGAAGCAATGTATGATAAATTAGTGATAGAAACGCAAAGAACGTTTAATGAAGGAAACCTATGAAAAAGACAAATTTTCCTTTGATACCGGTCACTTTGATGATGGTGATTCTGTTCATGGCATGTTATTTCATTGTCATGGATATGAATACGAAGGCAAAGACAGACTCAGAGGAGGCATCCGAGACAGAGACCGAGGATATCAGTGCACAATTGATAAGAGACGATACAGCTATCGTGATCTACCGAGATACAGAAGACAAAATCCTGAATTTTCAATCTGTCGTGTCGGGTAAAAGGTATGCACTTTATTATGATGGAACGACCAATGTGGAAAGTCAATATGGAGAGGTGATGTCCGTTGTGCAGCTTCCGATCGGAGAAATCGTGGATTTGAGTTATTCCGCACATTCTAAAATCGTACAGCAAATGACAGTGTCTACTGACACATGGACATACACGGATGTTACGAAGTTTTCATTTGATAAAGCGCAGAAGGTATTGCAGCTGCCGGAGGAAAAGTACAGATATACAGACGCTCTCGTCGTTGCATCCGGAGATAAGGTCGTAGAGCTTATGGACATCACAGACCAGGATACGCTTACAATTAAGGGCTACAACAGGGTAGTGACCTCCATTATCATAGAAAAAGGACATGGATATCTTCGGCTGCTGAATGATGAGTATTTTGTAGGGGGCTGGATCGAAGTCGGCCAATCCATCATCAAGCCGATCAGCTCTGAAATGCTGCTGCTTGTTCCGGAAGGAGATTATCACGTCAGACTGACCAATGAAGGAAATACCGGCGAGGTTGATGTGACAGTGCGCCGGGACGAGGAGACGGAAATTGATCTGTCGGAAATAGAGATAGAGAAGGTAGTAACAGGTATGCTGTCCTTTATCATCACGCCGAATTATGCTGAGCTGGAGATAGATGGTAAGCCAATGAGCTATGCGGATTTGATTGAATTAAGCTATGGTGTGCATCGGATTGTTGTGAAATCACTGGGATATGAGACACTTACGAAGGATATCAAGATTGGGGCACCTCTTGCTGAAATAGAAATAGAATTGGAAGAGGTCAGTGAGGACGATTCATCTTCCAGCAGTTCAGGAAACAGTTCGAGCAGCACAAGCAGTTCTTCAACAACCTTGTCAACTACAATACCAAGTTCCTCTGACTTATGGAATACACTGCTTAATCAGCTGACCAGCAGCAGTGTGATTTATCCGAATACAAGTTCCTCAGGCAGCAGCTCAAGTTCTTCTTCTGCTGTAACATCAGCGGAAAGCAGGGTATATATTGATGGACCACAGGGGGCGGAGGTATATCTGGACGGCAGTTACATTGGAATTGCGCCATGTAACTTTAAAAAAGTGACCGGTACGCATGTAATTACCTTGCGTGCCAATGGATATCAGACAAAAAGCTATACTGTGAATGTAGATGATGACGGAAACAGTGTGACCTTCTCTTTTTCAGCGCTTACGGCAGGAGCATCCGAATAATCAAATCATGATCTTCGGTTTAGGAACATGGCAAAGTCATAAATGGTATTTCTGTCCTTTTCCTTCAGCGACATGCATAAAGCAAGAAACTCACCCAGTGTGTATTCAGGAGTAAAGGGAACGTTCAGTTCAACAGAATTATCCCAGTCAGCAGTGTTGCCAAGTATATAGTCAGCATGTACATTATAGAAGTTTGCCAGTGTCACAAGATGCCTGGTAGGAATATCACTGCCGCCTTTTTCATAGGTCGAATAAGTCTGCTGGCGAATGCCCAGAATATTAGCAATGTCAGTTTGATTAAGACCTTTGTTGATGCGTAGTTCATATAGTATTTCATGAATACTTTTTTTCACTGTCTTATGTTTCGCTTTCATTTTTACATCCTTTCTTTGTATACTAAACATATCATACAATACAATGAATCTCATCAAATACCATAAAATCGTGTAAATAAAATATTATTACAGATTGTGATGCATGACCTGTATAAAATCAACTTGTATAGATGAGCGAACAAGTGTTAAAATGATGTTGACTGAAAGGCAGATGAAAGCAGATGACACATGAAAACGGACAATCCAAATATTATGTATTGATGGATCATTTAAAACAGGATATGCTTTCCGGCAAAATTCGGCCGGGAGATAAAATTGCTTCTGAAAATGAACTGGCGGCACAGTATCAGGTCAGCCGGCACACTGTCAGAAAGGCACTTTCTATTTTGGAACACGATGGACTTCTGGAAGCAGTTCACGGAAAAGGAACTTATTGTGTCGAGAGAGCCAGAAGAGGTGTTGGCAGTTCACACAATATTGCAGTCGTGACGACTTATATTTCTGACTATATATTTCCAAGAGTGATACAGGGGATTGATCATGTACTGACAAGAGAGGGTTACAGCATTATATTGAAAAATACAGGAAACAGTCAGAAAAATGAAGCCAGGGCATTGGAGGATATCATGACCAAAAGCATAGACGGTCTGATCATCGAACCAAGCAAAAGTGAAATTTATTGTAAGCATATGAATCAGTACGAAGCATTAGATCTCATGCGGCTGCCGTATGTATTTTTACAGGGAACATATCCGCAAATGAAGGACAGGCCCAATGTCGTGATGGATGATGTGGAGGGTACCTATATGCTGACCAAGTATCTGATCGGGCTTGGACATAAGCATATTATAGGAATCTTTAAAATTGACGACAGTCAGGGAACTGCACGGCATAAGGGATATATCAAGGCGCTGAATGAGGCGGGTATGTATTACAATCCGGATAATGTTATTTTGTTTCATACGGAGGATCGGGCAAAAAAACCGGCGGCTATGGTAAAGCAGTTTGTTGAAAGCGGTATGGAAATGGATGCCATCGTATGCTATAACGATCAGATTGCGTTAGAGGTGATCAAGGCATTGGGGGAATACAAGATCAGAGTGCCTGAGGATGTTTCCATTACCGGTTATGATAACTCCCTGATTGCGGAAAACGGTCCTGTGAAGCTGACGACAATCTCACATCCGCAGGAAAGAATCGGAGAAATGGTTGCAGAGCTTCTGTTAGAGAAAATAAAGGGAATTGATGATCAGGACAGTCAGGTGCCTCGTATAATCAAACCTGAGATGATTATCAGAGAATCCTGTATCAGAAGAACATAGAACAAACAACTTGTACATATAACCGTACAAGTTATATACTGAAGATAATGGGTTTATGAACAATGGTATCATTTTAAGGAGGTATTTTATGGGTGACGCAAAAAGTATCATTATGAATGGCAAGGCAGTTCTTGGTATTGAACTTGGCTCTACCAGAATTAAGGCGGTTCTGATCGGAGAGGATCATTCACCGATTGCTTCAGGAAGTCATGATTGGGAAAACAGACTTGAGAATAATGTTTGGACATATAGTATGGAGGACATTCAGACCGGGCTGCAGGATTGCTATCAAAATTTGCTGAAGGATGTAGACCGGCAGTATGGAGTGCCTGTCAAAAAATTAGGAGCGATTGGATTCAGCGCTATGATGCATGGGTATATGGCGTTTGACCAAAATGGTGAATTGCTCGTGCCGTTTCGCACTTGGCGCAATACGATGACAGAACAGGCAGCAGAGCAATTGACAGAGCTGTTTCAATATAATATCCCGCAGAGATGGAGCATTGCGCATCTGTATCAAGCGATTTTGAATGGTGAAGAACATGTTTCCAAAATCAGTTATCAGACAACTCTGGCAGGATATCTTCACTGGAAATTGACAGGCAAAAAAGTGCTGGGTGTGGGAGAAGCCTCCGGTATGTTCCCGATTGATACAAAGAAGGGAAGCTTTGATCAGAGAATGGTGCAGCAGTTTGATGAACTGATTGCGTCGAAGCAATATCCATGGAAGCTGGCAGACATCTTTCCGACCGTGCTCAAGGCAGGAGAGGATGCGGGAACACTTTCAGAAGAAGGGGCAGGATTTTTGGATGTCACAGGTCAGCTGCAGGCAGGAATACCGTTGTGTCCTCCGGAAGGAGATGCAGGAACAGGCATGGCGGCAACCAACAGCGTAGCAGTCAGAACAGGTAACGTGTCCGCCGGGACAAGTGTATTTGCAATGATCGTATTGGAAAAGGAACTGTCCAAGGTTTATCCGCAAATCGATCTTGTAACGACACCTAGCGGTGAACTGGTTGGTATGGTACATTGTAATAACTGTACCTCTGATCTGAATGCATGGGTAGGCCTATTTAGGGAATTTGCAGAAAGCTTTGGCATGAAGGTAGATATGAATGATCTGTTTTCTACCTTATATAATAAGGCGTTAGAAGGAGATGCTGATTGCGGCGGCCTGCTGGCATATAACTATTTTTCAGGGGAAAGCATTACAGGCTTTGAAGAGGGAAGACCTTTATTTGTACGTACGCCAGACAGTAAATTTAATCTTGCCAACTTTATGCGGACACATCTGCTCACCTCTCTTGGAGCATTGAAAACGGGTCTGGATATCATGTTTAAGCAGGAATGTGTAAAAGTGGATGAAATCTTCGGTCACGGCGGCTTGTTTAAGACAAAGGGTGTCGGCCAGAAGCTGTTGGCCGCGGCGATAAATGCACCGGTATCTGTTATGGAGACTGCAGGTGAGGGTGGAGCGTGGGGTATCGCATTGCTGGCTGCATATATGCTCCATAAGGAACAGAATGAAACGCTGGAAGCATACCTGAATCAGAAAGTATTTTCAGGGATGACAGGTTCTAAGATGACTCCGGATGAGAAAGATGTGGCAGGCTTTGATGAATTCATTGCACGGTATACAAAGGGGCTTCCGATTGAACGGTCGGCGGTGGATTGCCTTAGGTAGAAATGCACAAAAATCAATATTAAACACTTTGTTTATTGAATAAACTAATTATTGAAACGAGAAAGCGGATATGCTATACTACGAGAGGAGTCAGATGACAACGAACTTCTCTCGTTTCATAAGGAGAGATACTATGAAGCTGGAAACATTAAAACAACAGGTATATGAAGCAAATATGAAGCTGCCCGCATACGGACTGGTTACCTTCACATGGGGCAACGTCAGCGGAATCGACCGTGAAGAAGGCTTGTTCGTAATCAAGCCGAGCGGAGTAGAGTATGACCGGCTCAGACCAGAAGATATGGTTGTTATGAATCTGCTTGGGGAGAAGGTTGAGGGTCGATACAATCCGTCTTCGGACACGCCTACTCATCTGGAACTCTACAAGGCCTTTGAAGGGATCGGAGGTATTGTACATACACATTCTTCGTATGCGACCTCATGGGCACAAGCGGCCAGAAGCATTCCATGCTACGGAACGACACATGCAGATTATATGTATGGTGAGATTCCCTGTGCCAGAAGCCTGAACAGAGAAGAAATCAATGGAGAGTATGAAAAAAATACAGGTCGGCTGATCGTGGACACCTTCAAGGACAGAGATCCGATGGCAGTGCCTGCAGTATTATGTGCAAATCATGGCCCGTTTTCGTGGGGCAAGGATGCAAATGAAGCAGTACACAACGCGGTTGTTTTAGAAGAAGTTGCTAAAATGGCCTACCGCACGGAACTGATTAACAAGGATGTAAAGCCTGCTCCGCAGGTATTACAAGACAAGCACTACTACCGCAAACACGGCGCCAATGCTTATTATGGTCAAGCGAGATAAAATCGCTTTGCGATTTTGCTCGCAGTCGAAGATTCTCTGAACAAGCGATGTAATCGCTTGAGAAGAAATCTGAGACCCTAGCCAGTTATTTTTTTTATAACAATATTTATTTTATATTTTTAATACCATCAAACCAAGAAGGAGAATGCACATGAACACATTGGAACTACAGAAACAAGCCAATGAAATCCGCAAGGGTATTGTAACAGCAGTACACAGTGCCAAGGCCGGTCATCCGGGCGGATCACTCTCGGCAGCAGATATTTACACATATCTGTATTTTGAGGAAATGAACATTGATCCTAAAAATCCCAAAAAGGAAGACAGAGACCGTTTTGTATTGTCAAAGGGGCATACAGCACCCGGCCTTTATTCAGCGCTTGCTTACAGAGGATATTTTCCGGTAGAGGATCTGAAGACACTGCGTCATTTGGGCTCTTATTTGCAAGGACATCCCTGCATGCAGCATACTCCCGGTGTAGATATGTGCAGCGGCTCTCTTGGACAAGGTGTTTCAGTGGCAACCGGCATGGCATTGTCTGCAAAGCTTTCTAATGACAGCTACAGAGTTTATACACTGCTTGGTGACGGTGAGCTGGCAGAAGGACAGGTATGGGAAGCAGCAATGTTTGCAGGACATAAAAAGCTGGACAATCTTGTAGTCATTGTGGATAATAACAATCTGCAGATAGACGGACCGATTACAGAGGTTTGCAGTCCCTATCCGATCGATGAAAAGTTTAAAGCATTCAATTTCCATGTGATTAATTGTTGTGCCCATGATTTTGATGCATTGCGTGCGGCTTTTGAGGAAGCAAGAAATACAAAAGGAATGCCGACGGCTATCATAGCGAAGAGTGTGAAGGGCAAAGGGGTTTCCTTTATGGAAAACAGTGTAGCATGGCATGGTGTAGCACCGAATGATGAACAGTATGCAATTGCTATGGCAGACTTAGAGAAAGTAGGTGAAGCACTATGTCAGAAGTAAAGAAGATTGCAACCAGAGTCAGCTACGGAAATGCGCTGGTAGAGCTTGGAAACGAGCATGATAATCTCGTAGTGCTTACAGCCGATCTGGCCGCAGCAACAAAGACCGATATCTTTATGAAGGCGCACCCTGATAAGCATATTAATTGTGGTATCGCAGAAGCAAATATGACATGTATTGCAGCAGGTCTGGCAGCAACAGGAAAGGTTCCGTTTGCAAGTTCTTTTGCGATGTTTTCAGCAGGACGTGCATTTGAACAGGTTAGAAACAGTATCGGATACCCACATCTGAATGTCAAAATAGGTGCAACACATGCAGGCATTTCTGTTGGCGAGGATGGCGCATCACATCAGTGTAACGAGGATATTGCTTTGATGAGAACGATTCCGGGTATGGTGATTATCAGTCCGGCAGATGATGTAGAAGCAAAAGCTGCTGTGAAGGCGGCATATGAGTATGTAGGCCCTGTATATCTGAGATTCGGCCGTGCAGCAGTTCCTGTATTTAATGATGAAGCGACCTATCAGTTCGAGATGGGAAAAGGAATTGTATTAAAAGAAGGCAAGGATGTAACAATCGTGGCAACCGGCCTTACTGTTCCGGAATCTATGGAAGCAGCGAAGCTGCTGGCAGCAGACGGAATTGATGCAGAGGTGATTAATATCCATACCATTAAACCGCTGGATGAAGAATTGATCATTGCATCAGCCAAGAAAACAGGCAAAGTGATCACGGCAGAGGAGCACTCTATTATAGGCGGTCTGGGAAGTGCAGTATGTGATGTACTTTCGGAAAAATATCCGACTCCTGTATATAAGATCGGTATGCGTGATGTGTATGGAGAGTCCGGTACCGCAGGAGAATTGATTCACAAGTATCTTTTAGATGCAGAGGGTATTTACAAACAGGTAAAAGCATTCTTATAATATAGAAGAAATATAGCCAACTCATAAAGCACTGGATAAGACTTCAAAATTCTTGTCCGGTGCTTTTATGATGGTGCGTCTGGCGGTTTAGATTATGAAACAAATTGTTAGGTAAATTTACTTTACGTAAATATCAGGTTATGGTATGCTGTGAATGTTGGAAATATCCAAATAGGAGTGAGTATTATGGCAAAACAGGTAACAATGAAAGATATTGCACAGTCTTTGAATATCAGTACCGTATCCGTATCCAAGGCCTTATCAGGTAAGGAAGGCGTTAGTATGGAGGTGCGGGAAAGAATCAGAAAAAGAGCTGAAGAAATGGGTTACCGCTATAGTATGCCGGGAAGTACGGCAGAGCAGCACAGCAGTTATAACATAGGAATCCTGATTGCACGCAGATTTGTGGAGGATGAGACAGCATTCTACTCCAAGCTTTATAATAATATGATCATTCGGCTGAGCAGGCAGAATCATTATGGTATCATGGAAATACTGTCGAAGCAGGATGAAGCGGCAGGAGTGCTTCCGAATATGCTGACGAACCATAAGGTAGACGGAATTGTCATATTGGGACAATTAAAGAAGGATTATATTGAGAAGGTCAGCCAGACTGGAATACCATACGTGTTTCTTGACTTTTATGATGAGCATACGACCGTGGATTCAATTGTCAGTGATAATGTATATGGAAGCTATCTGCTGACGAATTACTTGATCGAGACCGGCCATACAAAGATAGGCTTTATAGGTGACAGATTTGCAACAAGCAGTATTTTGGACAGATACCTTGGTTATTATAAATCTCTGCTGCAGCACGGCATAGAGCAGAAAGAAGACTGGATCATCAAGGACAGAGATGAAAGCGGTCAGTTGTTTAATGAGTTTGAGTTCCCGGAGGAGATGCCGGAGGCATTTGTATGTAACTGTGATGAGGTTGCGTATATAGTAGTAGAAGCACTAAAAAGGAAAGGCTACAAAATACCGCAGGACATCTCTGTGGTCGGATATGATGATTACATCTATGCAACACTTTGTAAGCCCAAGCTGACGACATTTGCAGTAGATCTGGAGGTCATGGCATCCATGACGATCGAATCCATTATGCAAAGTATTGCAGGAAAAAATGATTCACCCGGACGTAAGGTGATCAGCGGACATCTTGTCATTAGAAATTCAGTTACGGAGAGGAAGAAAAGGGTATGAAAGAATTGTTATTTTTAGAACCGGTTATCATAGATCTGATCTGGGGACGTGAGACATGGACGATCAGTGCACACGAGCACGGAGACTGCAGGGTATCTGCCGGAGCGTATCAGGGAAAGAAGCTGTCAGAATTGTGGAGAGAACATAGAGAGCTGTTCGGAAATATGGCAGGAGAGGTATTTCCGCTGCTCGTTAAAAAAATAGAGGCAAGAGATGATCTGAGCATCCAGGTACATCCGGATGACGCATATGCCGGGGTGCACGAGAATGGTTCGCTTGGGAAGACAGAGTGCTGGTACGTACTCGACTGCGATGCTGACGGAACGATTATCATAGGGCACAAGGCCAAGACGAGGCAAGAAGTGGCTGATATGATCCATGAGGGCCGCTGGAAGGAACTGCTTCGGGAAATACCCATTCAGAAGGGCGATTTCTTTCAGATCAATCCGGGCACGATTCATGCAATCAAGCACGGAACAACGATTATGGAAATCCAACAGAGCAGTGACATTACATACCGTCTTTACGATTACGGAAGGCTCAAGGATGGGAAGCCACGGGAACTGCATCTGCAGCAGAGCATAGACGTGATCCAGGTACCTTATGTGGATAAGCCTGCATATACAGGTGAGGATGCTTCTACTCTTGTAGCCTGCAGCTTTTATACCGTACAGCATTATCAGATCGAGGAGCATCAGCAATTTAGACAAGATAAAGCTTTCCAAATTGTGAGTATTATAAATGGACAAGGGGAAGTAGATGGACATATAATAAGAAGCGGAGATTCCTTTATCGTACCGGCGGGCTATGGTGAATATACGCTGTCGGGACAGATGGAGATACTGATATCTGCAGTATAGGGCATTTCAGGTGTTTCGAGAGGACATCTCCAAAGGAAAAGGACATGGAGGGAAATCATTATGAAGTTCGGAGCACTGGAAGCAGGCGGCACTAAGATGGTCTGCGCCATCGGATTGGAAGACGGTACTATACTGGAGCAGATTTCAATCCCTACAAGAACACCTGAGGAGACGATACCTGAAATCATTGCCTATTTTCAGGAGAAAGAAATTGTATCTTTGGGAATTGGATCATTTGGTCCGGTGGATGTGAATAAGGCATCAGATACATATGGGCACATCTTAGATACACCGAAGCTGGCATGGAAGGGATATGACCTTGCGGGAAATATCGGAAAAGCACTGCAGATACCAATAGAGCTGGATACGGATGTCAATGGCTCCTGTCTTGGAGAAATGACTTTTGGATGTGCAAAGAATCTGAA
This sequence comes from uncultured Lachnospiraceae bacterium, assembly GCA_964483395.1. Lineage (GTDB taxonomy): Bacteria > Bacillota > Clostridia > Lachnospirales > Lachnospiraceae > JAAYYM01. The sequence goes on along the minus strand of CAZABT010000051.1, from coordinate 7,184 downwards.
TAATGTCATTTATATTACGATCGGAACCGGAATTGGTGTCGGAATCGGTATTGACGGTAAATTGGTACATGGTATGCTGCATCCGGAAGCAGGACATATTCTCATGCGCAAGCATCCGGAAGATACCTTTGAGGGCTGGTGCCCTTATCATGGAACCTGTTTTGAAGGAATGGCAGCAGGACCGGCGATCGAGAAGCGCTGGGGCAGAAAGGCAATTGAGCTTACCGATGATGACAGAGTGTGGGATATAGAGGCATATTATATTGCGCAGGCTTTATCCAATTATATCATGATTCTTTCACCGCAGAAGATCATTCTTGGCGGCGGTGTCATGCATCAGGAGCAGCTGTTTCCGATGATCCGCCGGAAAACACTTGAGATGGTAAATGGTTATATCAATACAAAGGAGCTGCGGGATATCGATCATTATATCGTTCCGGCAAGCCTGCATGATGATCAGGGTATCATGGGAGCAATCCAGCTGGCGAAGTGGGCAGCGGGAATATAGGCAAAACGTGGGACTAGGAATCAAGACTGCAATATGCTATAATCGGGGTGATATATGCGAATATGTCACCCCATTTTATGTAGAAAGAGAGAATGTTATGATAAAGACAGAAGAGTTTTATTTTGATTCCAGAGATAATATTCATAAGATACATGCAATGAAATGGATACCGGAGGACGGAGCATGCAAAGCAGTATTACAGATTGCACACGGAATGGCGGAGCATATTAAACGTTACGATGATTTTGCCCGATACATGGCAGAGAGAGGATTTTTGGTTGTAGCCAATGATCACCTCGGACATGGCCAATCAACGGCAATTAAGGAAGATCACGGCTATTTTGCTCCAAATGATGCAGTTACGGTAGTGGTTAGGGATATCCACAGACTCAAGAAGCTGACACAGGAGGAAAATCCGGGGAAACCCTATTTTATCTTGGGACATTCCATGGGTTCATTCATGTTGAGAAACTATTTATGCCGTTACGGCAAAGGAATTGACGGTGCGATTGTCATGGCAACCGGTTCCAAACCGACAGGAACCATTAAGAGCGGAAAGCTGTTGGCGCGTCTGATTGTATGCTTTCGCGGCTGGAAGCATATTTCTCCTGCGATGAACAAAATGGTAGACGGACATAATAATGATCAGATTACCGATCAAAGAACAGAATATGACTGGCTGTCACGGGATCAGGAAATTGTGGACAGGTATATAGAAGATGAAGAATGTGGATTTCCGTTTACCTTGAATGGGGTTTATACAATTGCCGATGCCATTGACAATCTGCATAAAAAGGATTATCTTGATAAAATGCCAAGAGATTTACCGATACTTTTTCTTTCGGGAGAGAAAGATCCTATCGGACACTGGGGACAGGATGTTCCACTGCTTGCGAAGCAATTTGAGGATATGGGCATGCAGAAGATTTCCATGAAAATGTATCCGGAGTGTAGACATGAGCTGCTCAACGAGCTCGATCGGGAAGAGGTATATGAAGACATCTGCGGCTGGCTGGAGAAGCAGATGGCGGCAGAAAAGTAAGCATTTATTTAATAGGAGGCAGTAAAATGAAAAGATTTATGTGTGTATTATTATCCATGACGATGGCATTTGCATCGACAACGGCAGTGTTTGCGGAGGAAACAGTCAGTGTTAATAAAATTGAGCAGTCAGGAGCAGCAGTGGAGGTTGCACCGATTTCTGCAGCACAGGGAAAGTCATACATTGCGTTAGGTGCAGACCTGACACAGGAGCAGCAGGCAACGGTATTGGGACTGATGGGCATTTCAGCCGCCGATCTCGGCAATTACTCTGTCATCTATACGACCAATGCGGACGAGAAGCAGTATCTTGGCAGCTATGTAGATGCAGGCCTGATCGGAACAAAGTCCTTATCTTCTGTTCTGGTAACGCCCAGAGAAGAAGGCCACGGTGTTGTGGTCACTACAAAGAATGTAAATTATTGTACAACCGATATGTATAGAAGTGCATTGCTGACAGCAGGAGTAAAAAATGCAGATATTCTTGTTGTTGCACCCACACCGATTTCCGGAACAGCAGGACTGATTGGTGCATTGAAGGCATATAGTGAATTATCAGGTACAACAGTATCAGAGAAGGCAATTGATACGGCAATGAACGAGCTGGTGGTAACCGGTGAACTGTCAACAGCAGTCGGAAACAGTGATGATGCCGAAGAACTGATCACTTATATTAAGGCACAGATTGCTGCAAATGACCTGAATACAAAGGAAGAGATTGAAGCTGTTGTTCGTCAGGGCGTCAAGGATTTCAATGCAAATCTGTCTGAGGATGAGATTAAGCAGATTGTAGACCTCATGGTAAAAATCAAGGCAATGGGTATTGACTTTAATGTATTGGCTGAGCAGGCAGATGATATCTATGCCAAATATGCGGATCAGATCAAAAACGGAACCTTCAACCTCAGTGATTTGTCAGCGGAAGACCTGGGAATCGGTAAGATGGTTTCCAATGCAGTCGGTAATTTCTTTACAAATGTTAAGGAGTCAGTAACAGGATTTTTCAAAAAAATATTTAAATAAGCGATAAGGCAGGAAACAGGAAATGAGTACAGCAGAGGACATCAGGTATTCCGTCAGAGAACTGGAAAGGACAGAATGGGAACCGGCAATAGAGCTGGCATGGAATACATTCTTACAGTTTGAGGCACCGGAGTACAGTAAGAAGGGGATACAGAGCTTTCGTGATTTTATAGAAGATCCCCGCTTGAAGAGAATGTTTTTGGATGGTAAGTATCCCGCATATGGAGCGTTTATCGGCGACCGGCTTGCCGGAATGCTGGGGATACGCAATGAAAACCATATATCTCTGCTGTTTGTAAAGGATGAATATCATAATTTGGGCATTGGGAGAGCGCTGCTGCAATATGCTTTCAGACAGGCAAAGGTTTTTGGCATTGAGGACTTTACAGTGAATGCGGCTCCTTATGCAACAGGATTTTATCACAAGATCGGGTTTGAGGATAGCAGCCGGGAGGTAACTACGGATGGTATTCGCTTTACTCCGATGCGGATTAAATTCAAGAATTGATTTACAATTTCAGCGAATGGGACTATAATAGTACGAAAGTACCAGTGCAGTAAAAGCAGGGGACTAAAATGGAAATTGTCAGCAGTAAGGATATTTGCAGCTTGCTTTCAAATACTCTGAAAATACTTGATAAAAGGCCTATGGAGCATGGAAGCAGAGTTGCCTATCTGCTCTATAAGATGCTGCAGTGCAAGGGCGGCTATGTTGAATTCGAGATAGCCGAGTTTGCTTTTTTGGCTATGCTGCATGACATTGGCGTATACAAGACAGATGAGCCGGCCAACGTGCTGAACTATGAAACAAAAGCATATATGCCGCATTCCATATATGGCTCCCTGTTTATGAGGTATCTGTCTCCAATCAAGGATAAAGCCAAAATCCTGTTATATCATCATGTAGACTATATACAGATGAAGGATTTGGATTACGAATATAAGGATATTGCTAATTTCATCGGTCTGGCAGAACGTATTGATTTATATAACAGTGCTGTCGGAAAAGAATTTAATTATCAGATTCTGTATAAATATGAAAATAAAAAATACTCTGCAGAAGCCTTCCAGTTGTTTCGGCAGGCACAGGTAAAATATGATGTATTCGCGAAACTGAGAAATGGCGAATACATGAAGGAATTGAATGAACTTTTCGGATTTATGATTTTCAGCAATGAAGAGAAAAAGCAGTATATGGAACTGCTGATGTATACAATCGGATTCAGAAGCGAGTATGCAGTGGTCGATACGGTCACAACCGTATGCATTTCCGAGGAAATAGCAGTGCTGCTGCGTATTGCGGAGGAAGACAGGGAAAAGCTGTATTATGCCGCATTGCTGCATGACATCGGTATGCTGGCGATACCGTCTAAAATTTTAGATGCACCACGGACACTGACACCAATCGAAATAGCCAAAATGCGTACACATGTCAATATTACGGAGAGTGTCTTAAAGCAGTATGTGAATCCTGAGGTTTTGGAAATTGCATCCGCACATCATGAGAGATTGAACGGAACCGGTTATTATAAAGGGCTGAAGGAAGAAGATATGAATATCATGCAGATGATACTGCAGGTGGCCGATACGGTTACAGGGATGACAAACCAGCGCAGTTATCGGGCAGCTAAGAGCAAGGATTTTGTAATCAGTGTATTGGAAGATGAGACAAATCATGGAAGATTCAACAGAACTATTGTAAAGTTGTTTTGTAAGCATTATGATAATATCATGAAACGGGTTGCAGTGGAATCAGAGCAGATTTTGCAGATGCATAAGAAATTGAATGTGCAATACAATTTGATCTATGATAATTTCAGTAAAGAATAAAAGAAAAATAGTATTCTATTTGCAAATTTCTTCCTAATGCAATATAATTCACATTAAGAGGTTTTGGATAGAGAGGGTTTGAAATGGGTCGTTTTTTTAGCTTAGACAGTCCGGTTATGAATTTCCTCGGACGGGTAGCAGATCTTGTATGGTTGAATATCCTGTATATTATCTGCTGTATTCCGATTGTGACGATAGGTGCTTCCACATCTGCGCTGTATTATGTGACCATGAAGATGGTTGCGGATGAAGAAGGCTATATTACTAAGAGCTTTTTCAAATCATTTAAAGAGAACTTCAAACAGGCAACGGTGATTTGGCTGATTATTTTGCTGGCAGGGACGATTTTTTTTATGGACTTCCGTATTTTGAATGCAATGGAGGGAACACTTGACAAGGTGGTATATGTCCTGATTTGTGCCGTAGCAATTTTATTCTTGTTTATGACGATCTACATATTCCCATTGCTGGCGAAGTTTGAAAATACAATTAAAAATAGTATGAAAAACGCTTTTTTGATTAGTATCAGACACTTTCCCTATACGATCTTACTGGTGATAGGTGTTATTGCACCGTTTATTTTGATCTATTTTGTAACGGCATTATTGCCGATATTATTTTTGGGTATATTTTCGTTGATTGCATTTTATACCTCATATATATATCGCAAGATTTTTAGCTATTACATTCCTCAAGAGGAAGCTGAGGCAGATAATGAGGAAGAGACCCCTTCAGATATAGAATAGCCACAATTATGGAAGGTGTTCATATGAATAAGCAGAAGAAAGACAATACAAATATTTTGCAGTGTGTAATACCATCAATTATGTTGGTATTGTTTTTGGTCGTAACGCTGTTTAATTATTCTGCGGATATAGAACAGCAGATCAGAGAACGAGTGAGCAATAAACAGGAGACACAGACAGCGCAGATAGGTGAATATTATGGGGATCAGGTTCACACCATGCAGAATGTAGCGGCAGTTACGGCAGGTCATATCAGTCAGCTGGAGGATGTGTTTTCTACAGATGCAAGAGAAATGCTGAAGTCCATTGTCAGAAATGCCGGAGTTCAGGATGCCGTAATCATTAAAATGGACGGAACGGCTCTTAACAGTGCGGGAAGAGATCCGCAGTTGAGCGGGAAGCTGAATATAGATGCATTTTTGGATGGAAAGACACATGTATCAGAACTGTTCCACTATACGAATGCAATACGATACCAGACGTTAGTCATGGCACCGATCAAAACGGAGAACGAGATGATTGGTATTCTGGCAATTGTCGTGCCATTCGATCAGCTTGGAGAGATTACATCCGGTGCAAACTATTCGGTCAAAAATACATATGGTCTGATGACAGCAGAGGGTCTTGTTGTTGAAAGAGCAGGCAATCTGAGAGACTTTGTCCGGATTGAGGGCAACATATTGAATCGGCTGGAAAGCCTGGAAATCACAGATGGAACCTATAAAAAACTCATTCAGAATACCGAATCGAATAAAGGCGGCAAGATTGTCTTTAACGGAGATGGAAAGATAGTGGATGCAGGCTCTTATTATCTGTTTTATGAGCCGATTGGAGATTATGGCTGGTATACACTGACGCTGATCACTGCTTCGCAAATAGAAAAAGTAGTCAGTGATGAGCAGAGAACCACAAGCAATCTTGTAACGAAGATGCTGGTTGCGATGATTATATTCGTAGCCATACTGGTCGCAATTAATGTAATCACCAGAGCAAAGTATGTGAAGGAAAGTAAAGAATTACAGGATAAAGCAGAGACTGATCTGCTGACGGATCTGTTGAACAAGATTGCAACGGAAAAGAAGATCAGGGAGTATCTTGAAAATGAGGGAAAAGAAAAACACTCCATTATGTTTGTCTTGGATATAGATAACTTCAAAAAGATCAATGATACCATGGGTCATGCATTTGGTGATGAGGTGTTATCAACGCTTGGACGCAGGATTAAGAGCGAGTTCAGAATCAATGATATTGTCGGAAGAACCGGCGGTGATGAATTTGTTGTATTTCTGAAGGATATGAAGGATGAGGATACGATGAAGAGAGAGGCAGAGCGTGCTGCCACCTTCTTCAAGAACTTTAAGGTTGGAGAATATGTGAAGTATTCTGCCACGGCAAGTATCGGAGCGGCAATCTATCCAACCGATGCAAAGGATTTTGAAACCTTGTACAAGGCAGCCGATCAGGCACTTTATAAGGCAAAAAGAAGAGGAAAGAACCAATTGGCCTTTTTTGAGGATGACGATCTGCCGAGAGAATATGGTGAAGATCAGCAGACAGAAAATACAGAGGACAGATAGTACAGTGAAGAGCATATTTCATAGAGATATGCTCTTTTTTATACCTAACCGAGAGAAAGCGATTGAGCAAAATGTATAGGATTTAAAAAAAAGTTTGTATAATTGTAGCATGGTCAATCTACCGAAGGTTTGTTATACTGATTTCAGAATAAAGGCGGGAGTGCCCGCCCAGAACACTCACAATTTTAGGAGGAATAAAAATGGCAAGTTTACAGTTAAAAAACATCTACAAAGTATATCCCAACGGATTTGAAGCTGTTAAAGACTTTAATCTGGATATCGCTGATAAGGAATTCATCATCTTCGTAGGTCCTTCAGGATGCGGAAAATCTACAACACTTCGTATGATTGCAGGTTTGGAGGAGATTTCTTCAGGCGAACTGAAGATTGGTGACAGAGTTGTCAATGATGTAGAGCCTAAGGACAGAGATATCGCAATGGTATTCCAGAACTACGCTT
>CAZABT010000050.1:10849-18317 GCA_964483395.1 uncultured Lachnospiraceae bacterium | reverse complement strand
TAATCTATGCAGAGAATGATGATATGGCTAAGGGCGCTGTTGCAGCACTTGACAAGGCTAACATCTCTCACGGCGTAGGCAAGGACGTTATCGTTATGGGCTTTGACTGCAACAAGTGGGCATTGGAAGAATTACTTGCTCAGAACTGGAACTATGACGGACAGTGCAACCCATTCCAGTCATCTTATATCGACGAGATCATCAAGACTCTTCAGAGTGGCGGAACAATCACAGAGAAGACAGTCATCATGGATGAAAAGGGCTTCGATGCTTCAACAATCACACAGGAAGATGTTGATAGCTACGGTATCTAATTTCATATAATATATGATTGAATGAAACATAAGCGCGGCGCAATGCAAACAACAATGGGAACACTTGCGCCGCGGTTTTTCATCTGTATGGCTGATGCTTTGCGGTATCGGCTGTACGAAACAAGACGATAGGAGGCGAACCCACTCGTGAGAGATAAAGCCGTATTAGAAATGAGAGGTATATGTAAGAGCTTTCCCGGAGTGCTTGCCCTGCAGAGTGTGGATTTTACTCTGTGCGAGGGAGAAATCCATGCATTGATGGGAGAGAATGGTGCAGGAAAATCAACGCTGATCAAGGTGCTGACCGGCGTATATTCAAAGGACGAAGGACAGATCCATCTCAAAGGCATAGAAAAGGCAGTGGCAATCAGATCTCCGCAGGATGCGCAGAATCTTGGAATCAGCACTGTGTATCAGGAAATTACGTTATGCCCGAATCTGTCAGTCGCAGAAAATATGTATATTGGACGCAGCAAGGGTTTGTATCAAAACTGGAAACAGATGAATATAGATGCAGACAAGATCTTAAAGTCACTTGATATTCAGGCAGAACCGACACAGCAATTGGCAAGCTGCTCGATTGCCGTACAGCAGATGGTGGCAATTGCACGTGCCGTGGATATGGATTGTAAGGTGCTGATTCTGGATGAGCCGACCTCCTCTTTGGATGAGCAGGAGGTTGAGAAGCTGTTCAGATTGATGCGTAACTTGAAAGAAAGAGGAGTTGGCATCATTTTTGTAACACACTTTTTGGATCAGGTATATGAGGTATGTGACAAAATTACGGTATTGCGTGACGGCAAACTGGTAGGCGAGTATGAGATTAAAGATTTGCCCCGTGTACAGTTGGTTTCCAAGATGCTGGGTAAGGATTTGGATAACCTGTCAGATGTGCAGGGTGAACATGTGACATATAATAGGAAAGATCAATCAATACCGGTGTTTGAAACAGAGGCGCTTTACAGCAATGCAGGAATCAAGCCGTTTGATTTTAACATACGTAAGGGTGAAGTAAATGGATTTACGGGTCTTCTCGGTTCCGGACGAAGTGAGTGCGTACGTGCAATCTTTGGTGCGGACAGAGTGCTGGGAGGAACCATCAAGAAGAATGGAGAGACGGTCAGGATTTCAAAGCCGATTGACGCCATGAGGAATGGTATTGGCTATCTGCCGGAGGATCGAAAAAGAGACGGTATCGTTGGAGATCTTTCTGTGCGGGAGAATATCATTCTTGCGCTGCAGGTTATGAAGGGATTCTTTAAACCCTTTACCAAGGCAGAGGCCAATCAGTTTGCAGAGGAGTATATTAAGCTGTTGGGAATCAAGACCGCTTCTGCAGATACTCCGATCAAATCTCTGTCAGGGGGAAACCAGCAGAAGGTTATTCTGGCACGCTGGCTGCTGACACATCCTGAATATCTGATTTTGGATGAACCGACACGCGGCATTGATGTCGGTACAAAGGTTGATATTCAGAAGCTTGTATTGAAACTGGCTTCAGAAGGAATGAGCATTACCTTCATCTCTTCAGAAACAGATGAAATGCTGCGAACCTGTTCTCGTTTGATTGTTATGAGGGATCGCAAGGTGGTAGGAGAATTGTCCGGAGAGGAATTGACCCAAAGTATGATTATGAGTACCATTGCCGGAGGTGAGAAAGAATAATGCAGACAAAAAACATAGGAAAAGCAAAAACATCCGATTATTTTGGAAAACTTTTTGGACGGCAGATTTTTATACCGATAGCGGCATTGCTCTTACTGGCGGTATTTAATCTGATTGCAGATCCATCCTTTTATAAAATTACATTTGGTTATAACAGTGCAGGAGCGCCTGTTCTGTCAGGCTATTTGATGACGATTCTGGATTATGGTTCTGAGCTTGCAATCCTTGCAATCGGAATGACGCTGGTAACGGCGGCCTCAGGTGGTCAGGACATTAGTGTGGGCGCAGCAATTGCCATCAGCGGAAGCGTTGTGCTGAGGGTACTCTGTGGAACCAATTCAAGACCGGAAACCTTACAGGCTCCGATTATTGTGGCTTTTTTGGTCAGCTGTGTTGTGGCAATGCTGTTCGGTGCTTTTAACGGTACATTGGTAGCTTATTTTAAGATACAGCCCATGGTAGCGACGCTGATTCTTTTTACGGCAGGCCGTTCCATTGCGGCATGGATCAACAATAACGAGCTTCCGATCATCAGTGATCCTACATTTGCTTATTTTGGCGGATTTATACCGGGGATTCCGATTCCGACACCGTTCTTTATTGCGCTTGCCTGCGTGATCGTTATGGCGTTGGTATTGAAATTTACGAATTTGGGCTTATATACGCAGTCGGTCGGCATCAATGAAAGCTCCTCCAGACTGAATGGTCTGAATCCGGCGTTCATTAAATTTCTGACCTTTGTAATTCTTGGATTATGTGTTGCAGTGGCAGCACTGATCAAGGTCAGCCGTCTTTCTTCCATTAATTATTCGGTCATTGCCAAGGATATAGAAATGGATGCAATTCTTGCAGTTGCACTTGGCGGAAATCCGCTGAACGGCGGTAAGTTCAATATGATGGCTTCGATTCTGGGGGCTTATGTCATTCAGTTCTTGACGACTACATTATATAAGCTGAATGTTTCGTCAGATGCACTGTCAGCCTATAAGGCTGTCGTAGTTATCTTTTTGGTGGTCATCAGTGCACCGACAGTTAGAAATGGAGTATCTGACTTCTGGAAAAAGCTGAAGTCGAAGTCCCGTGTAAAGGAGGTCGGATGATATGACAAAGAAAAAGAGAAATATCACTGACACAAATCTGCTGCTGACAATTACCATTGTGGTCTTTTTTGTAATGTATATCGGCGCGATATTGATTCAGGGAAAAGGGTTTCTGAAACCTCAGACCTTCTTTAATATTTTAAATGCAAATGCAGCATTGATTATCTTGTCCTGTGGTATGAGCCTTGTTATGATTACCGGCGGCATTGATATTTCAGTCGGTGGTGTTACGGCACTTGTCAGCATGTGCTGTGCCGTTTATTTGGACTTTCATAACGGTAATCCGATGGTTGCAATGTTGATTGCACTGGCGATTGGATTGGCTTTCGGACTGGTACAGGGCTTTTTGATCGCATATCTGGATATACAGCCGTTTATTGTCACCTTGGCCGGAATGTTTTTCGCACGAGGCATGACGACAATTGTGAATACAAACCCATTTAATGTGGAAAATCAGGCATTTGTTGCTTTGAAAGAGACACGTATCATCATGCCGGGCTTGGGCTCGATTAATAAGCTGGGGAAATATGTGGATGCTTATATTGAAATCGGTGTTGTTGTTGCCCTTCTGGTTGTCCTCCTGTTGTTTTGTATTCTGAGATGGACTAAGCTGGGACGTGGCTTTTATGCAGTTGGCGGGAATAACCAAAGCGCATTGATGCTCGGAATCAATGTAAAGAGGACGAAATTTCTGTCCTATCTGACTTGTGGTCTGTTGGCTGGAATAGGTGGATTTGTTTACTTTATGCATGTTGGCTCGGGTTCTGCCTCACACGCGAGCGGAGCCGAGATGAATGCGATTGCATCCTCCATCATAGGTGGTACAATGCTGACAGGTGGCGTCGGGAATATCATTGGTACATTTTTCGGAGTTCTTTCACTCAGTACCATTCAGAATATCGTTTCATCTGCCGGACTTGATCAGGCATGGTGGACGGGCATCACAATCGCAGCAATGCTTTGTCTGTTCTTAGTCATTCAAAGTGTTGTCATGGCTCGTAAGAAGAGAGCACTGAAGTCGAAAAGCTGATGTCAGGTGTACGACACTCAATACAGGCAAATGAAAAGAGATGCTGTGGATCATTACAGCATCTTTTTTTTGAGTGAGCCGGAGGAAGTGAATCAATAAGATGACAAATGTAAATTGTTTCTGACTGAAAAATAAGTTATGATAAAAAACGGAGTGATGGATATGCATTATGTACAGGCAAAAGGAATCTTGTCCGCACAGAACGGAATGAATATGTATCGCGGGTGTCAGCATGGCTGTATTTATTGTGATGCCCGAAGTACATGCTATCAAATCAAGCATGCCTTTGAGGATATTGAGGTGAAGGAGAATGCGCCTGAGCTGTTGGAGCGTGCACTTCGGAGAAAACGAAGCAAGTGCATGATCGGAACAGGTGGGATGACAGATCCTTATATGCCGTTAGAGGGTGAGCTGGGTCTGACAAGACGGCTGCTGGAGATCATTGATCAATATGAGTTCGGTTTGGCCATTCAGACAAAATCCAATTTGATACTAAGGGATTTGGATTTGCTGAAGCGAATCAACGAGAAGTCCAAATGTGTTGTACAGATGACAATGACGACCTATGATGAGGAACTGTGCAAAAAGATAGAGCCCAATGTCTGCACGACAAGGGAGCGGTTCGAGGTATTAAAGACTCTGCGGGACAATGGGATTCAGACGGTGGTCTGGCTGTCACCGTTCCTGCCTATGTTGAACGATACAGAGGAAAATATACGTGGTCTGCTGGAATACTGTATTGAAGCAGAAATTTATGGAATCATATGCTTTGGAATTGGTGTGACTTTGCGCGAGGGTGATCGGGAGTATTTTTATCAGAAGCTGGATGAAAAGTTTCCGGGACTGAAACAAAGGTTTCATGCAAAGTATGGAAATGCATATGAGATTAACAGTGACAGGAATCAGGAGCTGATGCAGATCATCAGGGAACAATGCTGGAAGCATCATATTGTGTATAACGCGAATCAAGTATTTGCGTATATGCATGAATATGAGTCGCATCAGCAGGCGGAGCAAATGACATTGTTTTAGAGCGAATATTTTTAGAGTGGATATAGGCAGAGAGAATATGATTGGAGCATTATTATGAAAGCGGAAATGATAGGAAAAGCAGCGGACAGCATCCGCGCAACAAAAAGTGAGTTTGAGAAAAGCTTTACAGAGGGCACATTTTATAATAAACAGACACAGGATGAGGAACATCTGAAACTGATTTTGGATATTCTTCCAATCAAGCCGGGCATGAAGATACTGGATCTGGGGACAGGAAGCGGATATTTATCTTTTCCGATTGCAAGAAAATATCGGGATGTGGAAATTACAGGGCTGGACATTGTGGAAAAGGCGCTGCAGGCGAATCGGGAAAAAGCAGAAGCAGAACAGCTTGAAAATCTGCACTTTGTTGCTTATGACGGAATAGAGTTTCCATTTGCCGATGGTACGTTTGATTTGGTGATTACAAGATATGCGCTGCATCATTTTCCCATGATTGAGAAAACATTTTCTGAAATCGGGAGAATCATCAGTCAGGACGGTGCATTATTTCTATCAGACCCAGCTCCAAATGCAGATGATACAGAGCGGTTTGTGGATGCCTATATGCAGATGAAGAAGGATGGACATATCAAGTTTTATACACGGCAGGAGTGGGAGCACTTGGCAGGAACAATTGGGATGAGCCTGACGGGGCATTTTGATACAGCGGTCAGATTCCCGAAGAAACGAAGCACGGCGCCGGAGCTGGAGGACATTTTACAGCGGTACGATGCAAAGGTGGTCAAAGGGTATGATATGGCTTACATTGGTGATGAAATCTATGTGACGGAAAAGGTTCATAATTTGCTGTTTGAGAGACAGAAAGACTTTCGGATAAAGGATATTTTATAAATACGATTAGAGATAAGAGGGATGCAAGATGGAATTGCAGTATACAGATAAGCTTGGTGTAAAGGATTATAATATGCTTCGCACAGCAGTCAATTGGGGAGCTTTGGATGAAGAACAGGCTGCAGAGGGAATCCGTAATTCGGCGTTTCTGATTTCTTGTCAGGACGGGGAGCAGACGGTTGCATGTATACGTGTTATTTGGGATGGCGGATATGTAGTTTATATTGCGGATGTGATCGTCCTGCCTGAATATCAGCGGAGGGGAATCGGAACTGAGATGATGACGAGGGCTATGGAGTACATCAGAAGCTGTATGAAGCCGGGCTGGAGAATCATGGTCAATCTGCTTGCAGCAAAGGGGAAGGAAGAATTTTATAAGAGATTTGATTTTGTGGAACGCCCGAATGATGTGCTGGGAGCGGGAATGTGTCAATGGATCAAAAAAGAAACCGAAAAACAATAAAAACGAACTTGTGTTCGAGAGCGTGACGTGGTATACTTAGAAAAATCAAACACGGAAGATTTTACAGTGTGCTGCCTGAGCAGTAAAGAAACAGTCGGATATGGGAGGAATCATATGAGCAAAAATATGGATCAACATACAAAGCAACCTACAAAGCAAGATACAAAATATAAGGTGAAAAGTTTTTTGAAAGCGCTTTTGATTTCATTTGCGGGTATGATGCTGTTTTCAATGATTGTGTATGTAGTTATAGTGCTTATTTTGATGGCAGCATAATCCTATAGAATCACAGGGGCACAAGAAGAAAAGAGGAAAGAAAAATGAATTATAAAGTAGTAGATATGGAGCAGTATTACAGGAAGGGTGTATACAGGCACTTCTCAGAGGACTGCAAATGTTCGGTATCCGTGACGAACCGAATTGATGTGACAGAGCTGTACCAGTATTCCAAGCAAACAAATACGAAGTTTTATATTAATTTTTTATATTTGCTGACAAAGACAATGAACAGCAGAGAAGATTATCGCATGGGCTACCTGTGGCAGAGCAATGAAGTGGTGCTCTATGATCAGGTGAATCCAATCCAGTATATCTTTCATGAAGACACAGAAACCTGTACACCGGTATATACAGAATATTTTCCGGATTATCAGGAGTTTTATGCCGCATGTGAGAAGGATATTGAGCAGGCAAAGCAGACAAGAGAGTACGGACTGGACAGTGCAAATCATCCCAATTGGTTTGACGCATCCTATATTTCATGGCTTTCTTACGATTCGCTGAATATTGAACTGCCTGACGGGTATTTATATTTTGCACCAATCATCAACTGGGGAAAATACCGCAAGGAAGAAGGCAGGCTGAGGATGCCTGTCAGCGTCAGGATGAATCATGCAATCGCAGACGGATATTTGATCGCAAAGGTTTTCATAACATTGGAACAAGAAATACAGAATTTTGTCAAAGGGGCAGCTACCTATGGCAGAGATTAAAGTTGACATCATTCAGA